>DATHCY010000197.1:0-11994 GCA_035319305.1 Methanocella sp. | reverse complement strand
CATAGTGCTGAACGGGCCGATCGACGCTCCCCAGAGCACGATTGGTTTTTTACGGGCTATCACCAGGTCATCCAGGCCTGTGAAGAGCCTGGGAACACCATAGTCGAGAGTGTAGTTATCCCCCCCAACCGAAAGTACCGCCTTGGCGTTTTTTAGGAAGGGCAGCATTTCATAATATCCCCACGAGTAAACCGAGTCGCGGTCGGCGAAATGCTTGAAGGTCCCTTTCCATATGATCGGCTTCGCCAAGTTGTCCATGAAGATTTTTCTATTGAGGAAGCGGTAGGGAATGTGGGTGACCGAATCGTCCGTCTCCTTCATGTTCTGCTCCTGCAGCATCATCTCGGTCTGGAAGTAGCTGGTACATATGAACTTCGGGTTCTTGAAGCTGTTCCTGAGGATCTTGACTGTGCCTCGCGTGATCGCCTCGCACCCCCGATTTTCGTATGGTGCATTACCAGCAAGAATAAATAACGGCCTGTCATCGTTCACCATAAAACCTCTCCTATTCCACCTGTCATCTTAGCCAAAATGTGATCATTACTAGCAACCGATAAGTACACATATCCCTATTAAACTTTCTATTATTATCATCCAAACTAATTTACTACAGACTATGCGGTCTTTGAAGATGAATCCTAAAACATTTTCGAATATTAATATGGTTATATAGATAAAACTATTTTTTATAGCATTATTTTCACACAAATTGACCAAAAATAGGGTAGATAATGCTAATATAAGGCTGACTGATTGATGGTCAGACGCGTCTTAACACTCGAATTATCATTCGCTATATTGGTCGGGCTGATTAAAGGTAATGAAAATGCGAATGCAAACTTCTTACAAGCCACAGCCATTTATGGCGTGGTAGTTGACACTCAGATCTGCTCCATCACCCTCCATATCACAGGTGGCATCACATTTTTAAACTGGGCGCGCTCGAAGGGGTCGAGAGCGAATTTCCATACCAGGAGCATGTATATGAGCCCGATAGCAGCTCCAACGGGGATGAGTGTGGCGAATGAAGTGATAGGTATGATGCCGGACTTTGCCACTGCGTAGCTCACGATTGCGATCAGTGTCGTGCATACGACCCCAGTGATCATCGATTTGAGGAAGATGGTCGGGTTGATGCCCATGATCCTGCCTGTATACCACGGGGTGAAGATCGCGTTTTTCAGGGTGAGGACGATCGCTCCTGCCCCTGCAACGCCATAGTAGGCTATATCGGACCGGTCGAATCCGTGCATTATCAGTAGCGGCAGTGCGACTGCGAGGGAGAAGTTGCCAATTCCCATAACCAGCGTCACGATCCCCGGCGTCCTAATCTTATTATATGCCAGATTGATCGCGAATAAGGGGAGGACTGACAGGTTGATGGTCAGGTGGAAGGCCATCAGCACCAGCAGTGGGGCGAAGTCGGCGGGAGTGAAACCTATAGGCTTACCCATACTATCCAGCCAGATAGTCAGGATCTGTCCTGAGAATCCGCAGAGGAGGCCGATGGGGAGGGCCATAAATATGCCCATTATCTTGACTGCGCTGACCACCATCCTCACCAGGGTTTCTGTCTGTTTTTTAGCATAGTAAGTGTACACGACAGGAACCAACACTCCGGAGATAGTGGCAGCGATGTTTCGCAGGATAGCCACCAGGCTGAGGACGGCCGTATACTGTCCGGCCACAGAAGTGCATAATTTATTGATGACGATCAGGTCGATCTGGATGAACAGGAGGGTGCCGATCTGGTTGACGATCGCCCAGGAACTCATGCTGAAGAGAGTTTTAAGCTGGGTGAAGTCGAACTGCGATGGCGATATCTTGAGGTGGGGGCAGACCAGCCGCGAGAGGGTGATCGACATGATTGAGGCACATATCGCTCCGATCGGGTAAGCCAGACCTACGTACACCAAGCTGGGATGGTACAGCTGGAAGAACAGGACGGTCAGCCCGTTCTGCGTCAAGAATAGGGTTGCGTTGACGATGACCTGTAAATCTATGCGGTTCAGGGCGAATAGCTGCACAGTAAAGTTTCCCGTCCACGAGGTAATCAAAAAAGAGGCGAATATCCCCAGGATGAGCCAGCTCACGTCTTTCGCAGGTACGGTCGAGGGGATAGTAAATATATATGAGATATTGTACCCGATGACAATGAGGATCGGGATCATTAGGACGATCAGGGCAGATAGTCCTATGATGGCCGTGTTGAACGTTTTGCTCGCCGACTTGTAGTCGTTTTTCTGAAGATCCACGGTCAGGAATCGAGACACGGCGGTGTTGAGGGACAGGACGACAATCGCCACATACCCAGTGAACGATATCGCGAGGTATATAAAGTGGTAGGCATCTTTACCCAGGCTCGTCAGAAAGAACGGGGTCAGCGCCATGCCGACGGACATGTTCAGCGCGAAAAAGATGACGTTCATGATGAGGTTTCTAGGAACTTGAGTGGCGATCTTTTTATTCGTCTCAATGTTCTTATCGACGCCTGTTTCCATTTTCCCCTCATGTAAATATTATCTTTTACAAAACTATCCTTTACTATTTAATTTTTTGTATAACTTTTTAATCGAACGGCTGTACATTCAGTACAATATCATAGTATGAAAATTTTGTATATCAAGAGGGTGCTACATACTTTAAATATCACGAGTTTAATGTTTACAGGGCTCGGTTTGCTGTTTTGCGTACTTCCTTCGAGTGTGCGTTATGATGATCGGGTTTGCATTCATCGAATAGGCGTATACTATAAAATTTGGGTTTTATCATGGCGGGATTGCATTCTTCTATTGCTTATCATTGGTGTGTTTGTTTTAAGATAGATCCAAATAAAATCATTCGATTATTATAAATTAATGGCCTGTTGAAAAAACTCTATCGTCAAAGCAACTCTAAAACCCCTAAACAGTAACAGGATCGACGCGCTCCGAAATGAATTATGCAACGCCCTCCCTACCAACATTGTCCTGAAATGCCATGTCTTGCAGAGCCTGCAGACGTCAGGGATCCACAACAATTCGCCGGCTTGAGCGGCCGGCACAAGGAAAGCATTTTATTGTTTTTGCGGGCCCCTCTCCAGCAGCCTCCACACAAAGGGTGGCATCACATTTTTGAATTGTCCGCGCTCTGAGGATGAGAGGGCGAATTTCCATGCCAAGAGGAGGTATACCAGACCTATGACGCCTCCGATCGGAATAAGTGTGGCGAACGATGTGATGCTAATAAGCTGGCCCACCGCGAAGCTCGTCACTGCAACCACTATTGTGCAAATGACCCCGGTCATCAATGATTTAAAGAAGGCGGTTGGTTTGATGCCCATGACTTTGGCCGCATACCATGGGATGAAAATCCCATTCCTCAGGGTGAGGACGATCGATCCAGCCGCCGCGACACCGTAGAATGCGATATCCTGCATGTTAAACACGTATATCATGGCGAGTGGCAGAGCAGCAGCGAAGGTGAAGTTACCAGCTCCCAGGACGAGCGTCACAATTCCAGGCACCTTGATCTTATTATATGCATAGTTGATCGAGAACAACGGTAAAACGGACATGTTGATGGTCAGGTGGAAGGCCATCAGCACCAGCAGTGGGGCGAAGTCGGCGGGAGTGAAACCTATAGGCTTACCCATACTATCCAGCCAGATAGTCAGTACCTGAACTGAGAATCCGCAGAGGAGGCCTATCGGGAGGGCCATGAAAATCCCCATTACCTTAACCGCGCTGACCACCACTTTTATAAGCGTATCAGTCTGTTTTTTGGCATAGTAAGTGTACACCGTTGGGACCAGCACCCCTGCGACCGTAGTCGCAATGCTTCGCATGATGGCTGCCATGCTGAGAACCGCGTAATATGGCACTGCGACCGTATGGAAGAATAATCTATTGACGATGATCATGTCGATCTGAAGGAACAGGAGGTTTCCCAGCTGGTCGATGATCGACCATGTGCTCATATCAAAGAGGGTTTTCAGTTGGGAGAAGTCGAACGAGGATGGCGATATCCTGAGGTATGGGCATATCCGCTTCGCAAATGTGATCGAAACTATCGAGGCGCATATCGCCCCGATCGGGTATGCGATGCCTATATACGCGAGGCTGGGGTGGTACAGATAAAAGAATAGGATGATCAATCCGTTCTGGGTCAGAAATGTGGTTGTATTGACGATGATCTGCAGGTCTATGCGGTTCATGGCGAACAGCTGTACGTTGAAGTTCCCGGTCCATATGTTGATGAGAAATGCGGCGAAGACTCCGAGGAAGAGCAGTCTCACATTGTTATCCTGGCCATCGGGGATGTTAAAGATATTGGGGATGCTGTACGCGATGATTATAACGATGGGGATCATCAGGATGATCAACGCGGATAATCCGAAGATAGCTGTGTTAAATGTCTTGTTCGCCGATTTGTAGTCGTTTTTCTGGAGGTCCACGGTCAGGAACCGGGAGACGACGGTGTTGAGCGATAAGATGATAAGTGTTACGTATAGTGTGATTGACACTGCGAGACCGACGAGACTATAACCCTCACCGAGTGTCATAATAAAGTATGGGACGAGTGTCATGCCGACGATAAAATTCAACGCAAAATATGCTATGTTTGCAATGAGATTTATTGGAAGCTGAGTGGCGAGTTTCTTATTCGTCTCTGCATCTGTCTCCATTTCTGTGCCCCTAAAAATTTGATCATTAGAACCACTCCTTGCTATTTAATTTTTCGCTGTCACACGAATTAAAATATTATATTTTAGTATAATTTTGTAATATCGAAATTTATAATACTTCTCTTCTTGAAATCTGAGCGATCAGGGTGGCAACGTTCGTGTTGCTGTCGGGTGTTATGCGGGGTGGCTGGCGAGGCGCCTCGATAAAAATTTTGGCACCTGGATCGCATAAACTTTAAAAGTTCTCAGCATGAACATGGGTGCCATATACAGAGTTTTGATGAGCCCATAATTATAGTATAAAAATTTTGTATGGTTGACTATTGTATAGTAAATATAAGCCGGCGTGTTCATTCTGCATCCTCCTTCGGTTACCCGAACGTGGAAAAAGATCGCCATCGGCTCGAAGTAAAAGCGGTACCCGCGTTTCTTGAGCCTGAAGGACATATCCGATTCCTCCCGGAGGTTGTTGCCTTTGTATACGTTCTCCTTGAACCCCTTCTCGGATATCAATAGTTTTTTTGGATACATAATGCACGCGTGGGCGCCCGGGACCTCTTGTACGGCCTGGTATTTCGGGTTGAAATCTGTGATCATCGCGCCGGTTAGCTTGCTCGCGGTGAATGGCCTGTCATTGAGGCTAGGTCTCTCCTTCAATAGGCGATCTTTGATCGCGTCGAGGTTCTTCAGTTCGTTGTACTGGACAAAGGGAATGCTGGGGGCTATCGCCCCGAACATCGGATCCTTCCTCTGCTGCGACTGATACGCGTCGACAAGAATCCGTAGTGCGTCCGGGTCCAGCACCATGTCATCTTCCAAAAAGAGTATGATATCATATTTGGCGATTGATATGCCGATATTTCTCGAGGCGGGCAACATCCGGCGGAAAACGTTCCTGCAGTATTTTATCCTGTCGTCCTTCTCCATGAGGTCTTTGATGCCGGCCTCGATCGGCATCGACGAACAGTCATCGACGACGATGATCTCCCAGTTTTTATAGGACTGACCGATCACTGAGATCAGACATTCCCGCAGGATCACCTGCCTGTTATATGTCGGCAGGACGATCGAAACGAACGGATTTTCCAGATGGATCACCACGATCTCGATACAGTAACGATTATTTACCTCTTAAAGTTTTTCCTCGCCAAGGGTTAGATCGGGGGAGCTTAGGAAGCTCCGCCGATATTCACCTGCTTTACATCGCTGGTCGCTGAGCCCTTATCGTTGGACACGGTCAGCTTTACCGGGTATGATCCTGCCTTCGCATATGTATGAACAGCGTTCCACGGCTCGGTGATCCTTTCGTCATGACTGAGGTTACCTACTTTTACCGTGGTGCTGGTTCCGTCGCCCCAGTCCCATACATACAGGACAGGCCTGCCAGTCGTCCCCTCTGTGGCCGAGACTTTGAGCCCTTCGGTACTCAAGGTGAAGTCGCTGGTGGGAACGGAATTAACATACTTGTCAGCGCTCATGAAGGGCGTATCATACTTTACCACATACCCTGCCCCTCCCTCATCAGTTGAGTATTCATACGGCCGTGTACTATCCTTATTCCAGCTGTGCTTGCCGTCCGAGTCGCCGAACAGGTCTACGTAAGTGTATAAGAACGTGCTCACGTTGTAGTTGATGCTCCAGTTCATCAATGGCTCGATATAGTTCGAGTCCGTGCCCTCTACATCCACTAATTCTCCTCCTCCGGTGCCTTCCCACTCACCTATGATCATAGGGTAATGGCCGAGGAACTGGAGGTTGGAATCCCAGTTATTGTATGAGTACGCATCGCTGGTGTTGTACTCATGGATACTGTAAGCGATGTTGTTATTGTCATACGGGTTTTTGGACAGGTCGTCCTGGAGCGGCAGCGTAAGGGGGTTTATGTTTGGATCTGTATCATTCTGGGTGTTGTTAAAAGCGGCGTTGCAATTGCCCAACGGCGTCGCCATCAATACCAGGCTTCTTGTAGCGCCGCTCCCCCGAATTGCCTTCAGCACTTTTTGTTCATAAGGCTGAAGTGCGGACCAGCTGCCCCCATCCTTCGCCCAGACCTCGTTGTACGGCTCATAGATCACGAACGGGTTGTCCGCGTATCTCGGGGCAAGACGCTGCCACACCCATACCTGATTGTCCAAGTTCGGGGCGTACCCGGGGGCTATTGTATACTTCACTTCCTTGCTTTTCGAAATCGGGTCAGCACTTTCAGGGCTTCCCGATGCATGGGTATCCAGTATCACATACATACCGCGCTTGGTGGCCGAGTTGACAATCGAGTCTATTACGCTATCGTATTCTGCCCAGTGCTGTTCCACCGTCTTTCCTTCCACCGCATCTTTGGTGAAATAGATAGAGGAGGGGTAATCAGCCGGGTTCGAATCATCAACGTAGATATTATACCTATAGTAGAATGGCGCTATCTGGATCCTGATCGCGTTGGCCCCATACACATCTTGTAGTTCTGCTATTGCATTATCGTAAGACTCGTTATTCTCCTCGCCTAACCAATACATATCCATCCATATATCGCCGCTGCGACACAGGTTTGAGCCACGAAGAACCATCGGTGTGCCATTAGCATAAATAAGCGTACCATGGTTATTATACAGACGGTTCGGATCACCTATCGGGATGTTTGGATTGACGGTCGCCGTTGGGTTGTTCGTTGGGTTGTTACTACTGTTATTCGTCGGCGAGTTGTTATTACCGAATAGTATACAACCACTAACAATCATTACGGATGCGATGATTATCCCTATTAAAGCCAGCCTCTTCATTGATTACACCATTTGCGAAAAATGCGATTTAGTTAAAGCGTTCACACTCAATACCATGTTTCCACCTCATAACTCGTACGCGATTTAGTCCGTTTGATCCTTCACCTTCACCATCCTATATACTTTTATATCTCTTACATATCTTTTACCCTCTTTTACTGAATATTGATAAATTGTACTCCGATTACATTTTAACGTGGGAAATTGTAAATTATGCCAAAAAATTTACTGTTTTTGTAGGAGATTTTACGATAATTAATAATAAATATTTCTTTAATTATTAATTTTTTACTTATATATTTTAAATAATTATTTCGACGGGGAAACATCCCTTGATACATAACGACCCTCGCAATTTTAACAGCGGGCATTTATGGCCTACAACCAACGCATCGCCACCCAACACGACTACAGTTTCACCACTACACTCAGCGTTTTACGCTACGGACATTCCCAATAACCCACAATCATTGAGTTTAGGGCAAGCCTAACCGGATCATATAACATTTCCAGCCGATATAACAAAGATCAGACGACAATGATAATAGAATTTAAAGTTAAATAATCTACAGGACTTGGGGGATCCATCCTACGGCTAAAGCCCGCAAGTTTCCCGCACTGCCAACTACCCAAAAATTTTCAAAACTGCACCCAGAATATGCATTTTACCATTTATTGACGAGCTTAAATAGCAAAAGATCAGCCGATCATCCATCACTGGTAAAGATTATATACTCCCTGGGCAACTTAATCTCCGGGTATTGCCACATGATGACAAAAAACCAACGGCTGGTGATCGCTTTCGGGGCATGGTGCTTGCTCATAATGGCTCTATCCGGGTTACTGAAGATGATGGACTTCGAGTACTTTTTCGTGCTCTGCCTGATAGGTTTCCTAATCATCGTCCAAATAACCGGACCGTTCTATACGAAGCCGAAGTGGCGTTTGCGCGTCAATATTGTGGTAGTAATAGGAGTAGTGATCTTCGCACTGATCATCCTTCAAAAAGTGCTGACACTGCTGAAGCTCATCGGTTAAAAGGAAACCGAAGGGGCCGTATGCAGGCGTTAAACGAAAAAGGCTGGTGACAATGTTGAAATATGGTAATATATGGATGATTTTAGCGTTCCTCTCCTTGATCGTGCAGACATTTTCGCCGGTATACGCAGTCACCGTTCCGATCCGGAATGAAAATCCACTCGATGTATCATCGATCCAGAGTGCCGATACGGACAGCTCTATGCAATCGATGCTACACCTGATGATTTACGACTCCATGGATGTTGCCAATGATCTCTACGATTCTAACTACAGTGATGCGAGTGCGTCCTACAAGGGCTTCCACAACTCTTTCATGTATTATATGACGCTGACAAACAATTTCGATGTAAATAGCTCGGATTATTCAGCTGTGATTTCGGATGGCCAGTCGCTTGACTGGATGCTTTCGAAGACTGTAGACTACTCGATCAAATACCACAATGATTACGATACTTATTCAAGGCTACTGGCGGAAGGGAACAAAGTAGACGCGACCACATACGCGCTGAAACTGAGAGAATCCTACACTAATATCTCGAACGTCAATGGCGGGTTCGATAAAAACTTGTACTCCCTCAAAGATCACCTTAACGACAGTAGCATCGACACTAATATGCTGAATAACTCAATCGAAAAGCTGAATCTCTACCTGACTCAGCTCAGCCAGACGCAACACGACGTCGATCTGATGCTGTACAACAGTAACTTTACATTATCCGCCAGTAAATCCGAGGTGGGTATAGGCGAATCGGTTGACTTCGCCGCGACGTACCTAACAGATAATCCCATACCAGCCAACACAACGGTGCTGTTCAGGTTCAACGGCCAGCCCTACGGCTCAGCTGTGCTCGATGATAGTGGCATCGCACACTTCACCTACACACTTCCACTGAGCAGTCCAGCCTACCTATCGGCCGACGCCATCATTATACCGGGAGACCAGTCAATTGCTCCTGCGATCAGCAATGTAACCACAGTTAAAGTGAAAACCGAAGATACGACGCTAACTTCCACTATGACGCCAGATGTTGCCACATTCGGCGATACCGTGACAGTATCTGGATCCATGACATCCTCAAATGGCACGAATTTGTCGGGAAAAGGTGTCCATATCCTACTTACCGAAAACAATGCTTCGCCGGCGCCCAGCGAAACTAGTGCTGGAGCTGTATCGAACGGAACGACTAGTGCTGGAGCTGTATCGAACGGAACAACTAGTGCTGGAGCTGTATCGAACGGAACAACTAGTGCTGGAATAACGATCAACGAGACAGATCTGGGAACTGTAAACGTAGATGATAATGGTGCTTATACTTTCCAGTTTCCGATCACCCAGGATATGCAGGCCGGAGGCTACACTTTATGGGCTTCCTTCAAGCCGGCTACTGGATCGAGCTTCCTCAATTCATCCGTATCGGAAAACCACGCCCTGACTATCTCTCCCACAAATACGTTAACAACGCTTAACTTATCCGGAAATCGATTTACTGGAGGCGACGGTATCACCCTCAGCGGCAACGTCCAGACGGAGAAAGGCAGTGCTGTCGCCGGCGCCAGCGTCGTCCTATACGCTGGGGACGAGGAGCTCGATACGGTCCAGACAGATCTATCAGGCAATTACGAATATACTACAACGGTACCGTATGACCTGCCGCTGGGGACTAACCAGATAAAAGCGGTTTACACGCCGCCGGCCGGCAATCTATATGGTTCCCAGAGCAGCCCGGCGGAAGTGACCATCTCCCCTCAGACGATGGTCATAACAGCGGACAGCCCTGCGCAGATCCTTTTTGTCGGCGATACCATCGATCTGACTGGTAAAGTGGCTACGACCAATGGCAGACCCGTAGCCAATTATACTCTGAAGGCCACTCTAGGGGACCAGGTCATCGATACGCCTGTAACAGATGAACATGGCCAGTATTCGATCTCGAGGGGTGTATCGCAGAACGATCCCCTGGGCACGCGGACACTGATCATATCATCGAACGATAACAAGCAGACATCTCCGGCCCCGATAGAGGCAGGTACCATACTGATTATACCCTACGATAAATCGTCCATCAGGTTCCTTGTCCTGCTTGGCATAGTGGTTATACTCGCCATCATTATCAGGCGTAGCGGCTTGGATCGAATGCTGATAATGTCGATTCGACATTTACTGTCTCCATCGGCCAGGATCGAGCAACCGACCGAGCAGCCGGCCGAAGAGCCTGTGGCCGCCGAACCTATACAGGAAAAAGTGTTCGATCCCGAAGCAGAACTGGCTATGATTAAAGAGATGGCGGAATCGGGAGACATGTCACGGGCAGTGACGAGCATATATACTCTCTCCCGGTATGCCGCAAGAACAACCGTATCAGAGCTTCCAGACTCGATGACGCACCTCGAATTCTTTAAGTTCGTATTACAAAGCAGGCCCGGCACCCATGACGCTCTTAAACCCATAGTCACGCTCTATGAGGTTGTAGCATATGGCCACCGGCAGGTGAACAAGAGGGACCTCGAGATGGCGATGGCCGGCTTCGTTAATCTCTGTAGGGAGCTGTCAAGGCCGGTCGAGGTGATCAGGCTATGAGGACGATAACTGCGCTTCTGTCTGCTGCAGTAATAATCGTTGCTCTGCTACTGGTTGGCAGATTCTACTACAGCGATACTAACTACAACCCCATGAACCCGGCATGGAACGGTATGGCAGGCCTGTCTGGCAACATGTCCAGCCTCTACTCCATTTCGAGCCTTTCATCAGCCCCGTCTGGCAGCACTCTGCTCATTATCGGCCCGACGGAAAGCTATTCTGAATCAGAATCAAACCAGATACTATCATTCCTGCACCTTGGAGGCAAGGTGGTTGTGATGGACGACTATGGCACGTCTAATAGCCTGCTAAACTCGATTAACTCACCCGTTACCCTGAACCAGCAACCCCTTTGCCAGGACAGCAATTACTATCACAAGCCATCGTTCCCGATTATAACTAGTATTCGCTCCCAAGGATTGTTCAGCGGCGTCGGAAAGCTGGTGCTAAACCACCCAGTGCCTCTGGATACGGCGAGAGGCGCAACTATTCTGGCGAGTACGTCAAATATGGCATGGATCGACGCGGACAATAACGGCTCCATCAACGGGAATGAGAAATACTCAGAGTATCCGGTCGCAGCATCGGTCAAATACGGCGCAGGAGAACTGATCGTCATCGGGGACTCGGACCTGCTTATCAACGGTATGAGCGACCTGGGCGATGATAGTGTGCTCAAGTCTAACATATTCAGGAGTGGTATTGTATACATTGATGTCTCTCACGGGCAGAGTTCGCAGCCGCTGGCTGTAGCGTATAATCGGATAAAAACCGATCCGGTGGCACAATTCATCTGCGTCCTGGTCATTTTGCTCTCAGGATACTTGTTCTATCGGCGAGAAAGCATATACAGGATGATCGCCCAGGATGAGCTTATAAATGAGGATCCGCAGGAAAAGAAAGATGCGATAATTAGTTTTATGAAGATAAAGCAA
>DATHCY010000196.1:0-4601 GCA_035319305.1 Methanocella sp. | reverse complement strand
AGCTCGCACGCGCTACTGCATAGCCGCCCCCCGTATAGAATCGGGCAGCATAGGACACGGGGTAGAGGCCTATAATCTACAAGCTCTACAGAGCTTGGATTCCCGTTTAATCGACTATCGCCTTCTGTTCCTTCAAACGATGGCAGCCCCTTCCTAGAAGGGTGAGGCCGAAACCGGCCCTCATCATCCTTTTACCATAAATGATGCGAAAATATTATATCCAATAAGTGCATTAAGAACTCTGCATCGCGGCTAAGGCAACGCGCCGGTAGTGTAGCGGTTATCACTGTGGCTTGCCAAGCCACAAACTCGGGTTCGAGTCCCGACCGGCGCACTGGGTTTTTGGAAATGTTTTGAGAGAATTCCCTTGATGGCAGCACCGAAGGGTATCACCGCTACAATCATTTTGAGAAGGGTTTCGGACTAGTACAGCTTCACATGGGTTATTGGCCGGGCGCTTGCATTTGTGCTGTCGGACAAATACGATCGCTGTGTATGTTACAGATTTCTCAGATACTCAGGTGCCTCACCAGACGACCGCTGCGCTATGCCAGAACACAGATTCCGCGGATCGCACAGATAAACACAGATACTATGAAAGGCTCCTGTCTATCCGTTATAATAAGCTTTTTAACGTGATAGGGCCACGCGGTGGGTAAGCCTACAGCCTCACAATGGCGTACCGCAGTACGAAATCTGAAATGATAAGCTAACGACTGAAGCCGCTGGTGGTTAATAGAGCAAGTAATATATTGAAGTTATCCTATTCTATGTTGGGTGCACTTATGAAGATCCAGGTAAAAACCAAGACCACTATTGAAGGTGAGACGTACGATGACTATAGTAGTAGGCTGGAGATGCCCGACACGATGGATTTTGACATTCTCGTGGATAATGGCGGCCTGGTGATCAGCGCATTGAACGAGGTCAGCGACGGCAACGGCAAGAAGCGCGATATCGCAGTAGAGATCGCTCTCGATCGAGCGATCAGTTTGAAAATAGCAGAGGCTTGTAAGGCTCTGCCCAAGCTGCCAAAGTAAGATTTTAACCCCCAAGGATGCTATCTGAGGGACTACATTTATCGACGGCCGTGCAGGCTATTCTGACGATCATATAGCCAATATTTTTAATTACATTCATCATACAGAACACGTACAGGTTAGTGAGCCGCTTGAAAAGCAATTCTGTCTCCGTTTTATATACTACAGATCCCGTGGGCGGGCCAAAAAAAGCGCTGGATATGATCCATGCGTCGGATATCCTTGATCAATACGATCGTATACTAATCAAGCCAAACTATGTGAACAGCAGCCATCCATCAACCGGGGTGACCACGGATCCAAAGGTGATCCGGGGAATCGTGGAGTATCTGCTGGAGCACGGATGGGACCACAGGGAGTTCGCTGTGGGCGAGGGAGGCATGGCTAGCATCGATACGATGCACTCCTTTGAGAAATCGGGCTTGATAGACGAGCTGAAGGGTTACGGGGTAAAGCTTATCGACCTTAACTCGGAGCCGCACGAAGATGTGAAGATCGAGGGCGGACGGTCGCTAAAATCAATAAAAGTCGCCCGTTCCTTCGTCGAATATGATTGTATCCTGTCCGTGCCGAAGATGAAAATCCACTGCTGGTCGCTCTCCACCCTATCCATGAAAAATATGATGGGCGGCATTCTACCCAAGGGCATTATGCACGACGATCTGGCACAGAAGATCGTCGACCTTAACCGAGCGTTCGGCCCGGAGCTGACAATCATTGACGGGATCATAGGATGCCAACGCCATGAGCTGGCATGCGATCCCATCGCATCTAACGTGATCGTAGCAGGCGAAGATTTCGTCGCCACCGACGCAGTAGGCTCGTTCCTAATGGGCCTATGTCCAGAGGAAGTACCCTACCTGGCGCTGGCGAAGAAGGCCGGGCTGGGGGAAAATGACATGGACAAGATCAGCTATGTCGGTGAGGAGATCAGCAAACTCAGAAAGCACTATAAAATGTGATAAAACAACCCTCATCTCAGGCTAAACGATGATAAAGATCGATGGTTCGTCCAGTAAAACAAAGGATTTATCACCAAGGGAACGCAGAGAGACGGAAGACCCACCCCCTTCAAGGTGGGTGGATAGCCCACAACATAACACTTTCAGCACACGATAGATTCAAGTTTCCAGAAGAGCAGTGAACAACGTGCAACTATCCTAGTATCGATTATATCCTAACCAAGAAATTCGAGGCTTGATAGCTGATGCTATGAGGAAATGCAGGTTCACATACAACAAACTCCTGGAAATGTACATAGACTGGGATTAACAATGTGTATGATGCGTGTAACATGGTCACCAGATCAAAAAACAACCACCCTAGACTGAAATCGGTGTATAGTAATGTGTTGCAGCGTACTGGCAATCACCTTTTCAACAACATTTCAGTATTGATAGAGTTGAAGAAACGGGGTTATAAGATTGGTAAGTTGAGATTCAAATCTGAGTGTGGGTACCGGAGATTAGACTACAACCAGAGCAGTTCAATTTGACAGGGATTTCAACGCGGCGTCGAATATTCGGAATGTCGGTGTGGGTCTCTGGTTAGAAGGGCGTGGAGCATGCCGGTTTTCCTTCAGAGCAGATAGTCAATACAATCAGCGAGAGCCGATTGCAAACTATCAGCCGTGAATCAGGAAGCCCCATCCTTTAAGGACGGGGTAGTTCACTTAGCGAATGGACTGGAGATCTTGCAGTCTATCCAAAGATGGCGCCCATCCCTTCTGCCGCCTCTTCCTCTTCCTTATGGATGGCATCGAAGACTTGCTGCTCCTCGTCGCCAGCGAGCCTCACGAACGGGATCTTCGACTCCGTAATCTTCCTCTGAGCTTCGGAGAACTTATCCGCCGATGCAGCCTTAATATATAGGTAGAAGCCACTGTCCTTATTCGTGCCCAGCAGCTTTGCCTCCCGGTCGACGGGGCCAAGTCTCTTGAAGAACTCGTCCTCCAGGAGCTTTTCGACTTCCGGCTTATTTTTACTTTCATAGTAGTATGCTGCTTCCATTATTACACCTTACAACTTGCTTAATATTCTATGCCTAATGTCATAGGCGGTTAATATAGCTATGCTACCATATAATATGGTGAACTACCTCGTCTAAAGGGCAGGGCTTCCTGATTCACGGCTGATAGTTTGCAATCGGCTCTCGCTGATTGTATTGACTATCTGCTCTGAAGGAAAACCGGCATGCTCCACGCCCTTCTAACCAGAGACCCACACCAGCACTCAAAATGTCCGGTGCTGCGTTGAAATCCCTATCCAACTGAACATTACAGTACGGACAGTTGTGTATTTTATCTTTCAAGCCTTTATTGACTATGTTTCCGCATACAGAACATTTCCGGGTGGTATTCTCGGGGATCCACCTTGATTAGGTGTTTACCAACACCATCAGCCTTGTAAACCAGCTTATCAAAGAAATCACGCCACCCAGCATCCAGGATGTTACACTTCAGAGTTTTATGTGCTTTGCCTGATAAATTTGGGTTCTTGTAATTGTTATTTCGCAGCATTCCAAGCACTTCGAGGTCTTCTACAATGATGATATCATAATTGTTGGCGTAGTACCTTGGGATTTGGTGGTTGCGATTATTCCTCTGATCCTCCTATGTACTCGTGCAGTCGGTAGTTCGTGGTGCAGATTCAAGTGTATGACGCCTATTTTGATTAGTTTGAGCTCGCCGGTTTCGTGAAATTTAAAGCTGGATTGATTTAATCTAACCTTATAACGGTACTCTGATTTGAACCTGAGCTTGTCAGTATTACATCCTCTGTTCTTCGACTCAGTCAGCACAGAAATGTCGTCGAAAAGATGATTACTGGCACGCTGTAAAACTTTACTATACACCGATTTCAGTCTATGATATTCATTCTTGATGCGGGCAGCCATGTTACAAGCATCATACATCGTGTTGATTTCTGTGTTCCGGTACATCTCCAAGAGTTTGTTATATGTGAACCTGCACTTATCCGTAGCGTCGGCTATTTTCCTGGATGTTTTGATTTGGGTAGAATCGGTATTTGTATGATAATTGCACCGTTTTTGGTTTATCCTGTCTTGAAACTTAAGCTTATCGTATATAGGCTGAAAGTATTATAGGCGAGGGGTTACCATCCTCGTCCTTTAGGCCGATGTCTCCCGTTCCTCCGCACTCCACGCTGATAAAAGATCGCATTAGTCGAAAGGCAGGCTATCGGTATTGCCTAAGATTGGAATTACTCCGATCGGCAGCGTATCTTTTTTATTCTTGTAGTGCGTGCAACTCATAGGGTTACTGTATGAGGATCGGTCAAGTCGCAGCGATCTATTCAATCATTATCGGTGTCGCGATGCTTGTGATGTGGGCTGCCTTTCTGGCAACTGGCCGGGTGCCTGAGCTGAATACGGCTTTATGCGAGATCGTCTTTCATATGGTGGCTGAGGGTGCTACGGCGCTGGCGCTGATCGTCGGAGGCTGTGGGTTGCTGGCGGGCGAAAAGTGGGGATTACAGGCATATATGTTATCGATGGGTATGCTGCTGTATACGCTTATCATGAGCCCTGGGTATTCCCTGC
>DATHCY010000195.1:0-5819 GCA_035319305.1 Methanocella sp. | reverse complement strand
GTATAAAAACAACAAGTGCCTTTACGATTGCAAGTAACTTTGATATTTAACATCTGGAGGATATAGTATGGCATCAACCAAGCCACACATGAACTTAGCGGTCATCGGACACATTGACCACGGCAAGTCCACTCTTGTCGGTAGGCTGCTGTTCGAGACCGGCGCCGTACCGGCGCATATCATTGAGCAGTACAGGAAGGAGGCTGAATCCAAGGGCAAGGCGACCTTCGAGTTCGCATGGGTCATGGACTCCCTGAAGGAAGAAAGGGAGCGAGGTATAACTATCGACATCGCACACCGCAGATTCGACACTGACAAGTTCTACTTCACAGTCGTGGACTGTCCAGGCCACCGGGACTTCGTCAAGAACATGATCACAGGAGCATCACAGGCCGACGCAGCCATTCTCGTCGTCGGCGCACCCGATGGTGTCATGCAGCAGACCAGGGAGCACGTCTTCCTCTCCAGAACCCTCGGCATTAGCCAGCTGATCATCGCCATCAATAAGATGGACGCGGTCAACTATGACCAGAAGCGGTTCGACGAAGTTAAGGGAGAAGTCAGCAACATCCTGAAGATGATTGGCTTCAAACCTGACACTATCCCCTTCATCCCGACCTCGGCGTTCAAAGGCGATAATATCTCCAAGCACTCCGAGAACACCAAGTGGTACTCCGGCGTCACCATTCTCGAGGCTCTCAATAACCTCAAAGAGCCCGAAAAGCCCACCCAGCTCCCGCTGCGTGTGCCCATCCAAGACGTCTACACCATCTCAGGTATCGGCGTAGTGCCCGTAGGCCGTGTGGAAACCGGCGTCATGAAGAAGGGCGACAAGATCATATTCAGGCCAGGCATCGATGGCGTCGGACACACCGGCGAAGTCAAGTCCATCGAAATGCACCACGAGGAAATCCCTCAGGCGCTGCCCGGAGACAATATTGGATGGAACGTCAGAGGCGTTGAGAAGAACCTTATCCGCCGCGGCGATGTCTGCGGCCATGTGGACAAGCCCCCAACGGTCGCAACGGAATTCAAGGCACAGGTAGTCGTTCTTCAGCACCCGTCCGCCATCACCGCAGGATATACTCCGGTATTCCACTGCCACACAGCTCAGGTCGCATGCACGCTGACCCAGATCCTGGCCAAGCTTGACCCCAAGACCGGCGGCGTAAAGGAGCAGAATCCGCCATTCATCAAGACCGGTGACGCAGCGATCGTCCTAATCAGGCCAACCCGCCCGCTCGTCATTGAGAAGGTCAAGGAGATCCCGCAGCTCGGAAGGTTCGCGATCCGTGACATGGGCCAGACCGTAGCTGCTGGCGTAGTCATGGACATCACACCGAAATAGAAGCGGATATACAGGATGGGCTTTAACTTGCTTACCGCCCATCCGTTTCTTTACACACAAAAATAGGTGACAAAACATGGCTAACCAGAAAGCTAGGATAAGACTGTCCGGCACCAGCCCGACCAAGCTGGATGACGTCTGCGGCCAAGTCAAGAAGATCGCCGAGAAGACAGGCGTTAACATCTCCGGCCCGGTACCCCTGCCAACCCGCAGGCTCATCGTCCCATCTAGGAAGAGCCCAAGCGGCGAAGGCACTGCGACCTGGGAACACTGGGAGATGCGAGTCCACAAAAGGCTCATCGATATCGACGCAGATGAACGTGCGCTCCGCCAGCTAATGCGCATCCAAGTGCCCAAGGACATTAACATCGAGATCGTCCTCAAGGACTGAAACACCCGAGAAGTATCCTTTTCTTTCGATCGAGTAAAGATGATCGAGTAAAGATGGATACCCCCTCAATCACCTCCAATTACCCTTCTCAACAAAGGGTTACTTTTCACAGGGGTTAATTTATAACCCCCATCCTGCTTGTTTTTATAACTATCCCGGCAACATTCTGCGCTTTGCGGCACAAACCGATATGCCAGCATATTCCAACTGATCTCACGGGTTATTCTGCTAATGGATGCCCGGTGGATCGTGACTATCGGATGAGACGCAACAATCGACAGAAATTCATCATCATCATCGTTCCGCTATTCTTACTGGCACTACTGGTCGTATTTCTCCACCCTTATGCGACAACACCCGTTTCGAAGAATAGTACTAAACCCTCCAACGCTGATCTGCCGCTGGATAAGATTAGGATGCCGGCAGGATTCTCTATCAGCGTCTACGCCAGCAATGTCTCCGATGCACGGGAGATGGCGCTGAGCCCTAACGGAACGCTCTACGTCGGAACCAGATACGCGGGTAAGGTATACGCCATACCGGACGCTGATAAGGACGGCAATGCTGATGCAGTTATCACCATAGCATCCGGACTGCACATGCCGGCGGGAGTGGAATTCAGGAATGGATCGCTGTACGTGGCAGAAGTTGAGCGGGTTTCGAAATATGATGACATGGACAGCAGGCTGAACAACGTTCCTACTCCCGAGGTTATCGTTTCAGGGTTTCCAAACACATCGCAGCATGCTTGGAAGCATATCAGATTTGGCCCAGACGGCAGGCTCTATATTCCAGTTGGCGCTTCAGAAGACCTCATAGATACGCCAGGCCAGCCATGGCTAGCCTCGATCATGCGGATAAACCAGGACGGCAGCTCAGAGGACATCTACGCGAGAGGCGTCCGCAACACCCTGGGGCTCGACTGGGACCCGGTCACAGGATACCTGTGGTTCGTAGAGAACGGCCATAACAGCTTGAACGACAGCGGCCCTCCCGACGAGCTGGACTCCGCTCCCCACGCGGGCATGCATTTTGGCTATCCTTATGTGTGCGGTAATAATTATACAGACCCCCTGTACGGACAGGGTATCAATATATCCAATTTTACGCCGCCAGAGCTTGAACTGGAACCACATGTAGCGCCGCTCGGGATAAGGTTTTACAACGGAGACATGTTCCCAGCTGAATACAGAGGCCAAATATTTGTCTCCGAGCATGGATCGATGGAACCGTTTACCCCAGTCGGCTACAGGATCGAGCTGGTCACCCTGAGCGAAAGCAGAAAGGCCACCGGCCACAGGGTTTTCGCAGATGGATGGCTGCAAAATGGCAAAGCCTGGGGGCGCCCCGTAGACCTGTTGGTCATGCCCGACGGGTCAATGCTAGTATCGGATGATAAGGCCGGCGTCATCTACCGGATCATGTACAACCCATCGGTAGGTGGTGGATAAAGGTGTCGGACAAGCACAATGGTATGAAGGTTCTCAGCATATCCATCATTATTCTCTTTTTAGGGTCTGCGGTCATTCTTGCAGGCTGGATACTCATCTCATCAAGAGGAGGCCCAGGTACTGACAACAAAGCTTTGCCGCTCGGGGAGATCAAACTGCCGCCCGGATTCAGGATCGATCTCTACACAGATAGCGTGCCGGACGCCAGGGAGATGGCGCTAGGGGCAAACAGTACGCTGTACGTCGGTACCCGCAATGAAGGTAAAGTATATGCCCTCCGGGATTTGAACGGAGACAGTAAAGCTGACAAAGTATACGTGATCGCCAGCGGGCTGAACATGCCCTCCGGGGTGGCCTATAAAAACGGATCGCTATACGTGGCAGAGGTCAGTCGTATTCTCCGCTATGACAGCATTGACTCCAGGCTGGACAACCCCCCGAAACCGATCGTGGTCTACGATAAATACCCTGATAGCGAGTGGCATGGATGGAAATACATCGCCTTCGGACCGGATGGGTATCTCTACGTGCCTATCGGAGCCCCGTGCAATATATGCAATCCCAACGACCCCTACGCCACCATCACCCGGCTCAAGCCCTATGACAGCGGCAACAATACAAGCTTCGAGATCTATGCCCGGGGCATCCGGAACACCGTGGGCTTCGACTGGGACGAAGTAGGCAGGTTATGGTTTACCGACAACGGCAGAGACTGGCTGGGCGATAATGCTCCGCCCGACGAGCTCAATGTTGCCCCAGGCCCAGGCCTGCACTTCGGGTACCCCTATATCCATGGTAAAGACATCACAGATCCCGAATTCGGCGAAGGTCACAATGCCTCTGAGTTCACTCCGCCGGCCGCAGAACTGGATGCACATGTGGCAGCGCTGGGAATGAAGTTCTATAAAGGCGACATATTCCCTGAGGGGTATAGGGGCAGCATTTTCATCGCAGAGCATGGGTCATGGAACCGTGAGAAGCCCATCGGCTACCGGATCGAGGTAGCCACCGTCAGAGACGGCCAGGTAGTGAATCATACGGTATTTGCCGACGGCTGGCTGCAGGGGAACACTGCCTGGGGACGGCCAGTCGATGTGCTGGTGCTCCCTGACGGATCCATGCTGGTGTCTGACGACCAGGCAGGGGCCATATACCGGATCGCATATCAGGGGTGAAAAGATCACCCATCGCCCAGGGCTTACTCACCTGAGAGTTGTGATCATCCATTCTACCTGAACTCCGGCCCTTTCCAGCCTACGTCCAACAGTATCCGATAGACTTCAGGATGAATCGAATAATACCAGATCATCCCGGATAGCAGGGCTACCGCTACTACAATTCCGAGACCGATGCCCGCCAAGAACGATTTTTTATCCCCATCAGCGACAAACCACCCAGAATATGCAAGATACATGCTGACGACGACCATTAGCATGTGAGATAACTGCATAGTGGTCAGCAGACCAGCATCAAAATTGAACAGCCCTCCGCCGCCCAGCCACAGAAGCAATGGAATTGCCATGCCTGCAAGCAGCTTATTTTTGAATAACAGTGCCAAGACAGCGCTCATCTCGGCTACGATGCATGTATTAATAAAAATCAGGCCTAGAAAGCTTAAATGGTATTTTAACGTGAGCGAGATCGACGAATCAAATACCGATAATAAGAGTAAAACGCTCAATATACAGGGCAAATAAGCGTCCCATGTCGCTCTATCCAATAGGGCGCCAGCCCGGCTATGCTTTCCAGTTTTCCCTTTGTCCATATAATCACAAGCGGTTCATTAGAATGAGCATATCCAGCCATGGATTAAAATAGATACTGTCACTCCTCATAGTGACAACGATCACAATAATGGAAAAGAAAGTCATTGATCATTGACAATCGCCTAACAGAAAACGTAACAGCTCGCCAATTTTTTATTTTTTGATCGCATCGTCCAGCACCCGGATCAGTAAAGCCGGCACTTCGCCACGGGTCGCCATCTCGTAGATCCTCTCGATCGTAAACCACTTCGCCTCGGTGACGCCATCCCCGGGTCTTGGTATGCCAGATGTGTATCTGCCAAGAAAATAGATGACGAGCACCTGCTTCTCGAACGACGTGTCAGGATCGTAGGACACGTAAGCCCCGACCTGCCGGATCGTATCATAGCTACAGCCGGTCTCCTCGGCGATCTCCCGCCGGGCGCAGGCTTCCAGGGTCTCGCCCATCTCCAGCTTGCCGCCGGGGAATATCCATTTTCCTCCCCAGTAGCCGCCTGACTGCCGGACCATTAGCATCATGCCGTTGTCATTGACGACGACTGTCCCGCAGCCCACGATAAACCGATCTGCCACGATAGAATGCATATACGTTAACGTGTAATAAACTTTTCATACGGTAGCCGTTATCCGAGTTATCGTATCGAAACATTTATAGAGTTCGCATCACATGTAAGATTCTGCCTGTCGATTTGCATCGCGGGCGTTTTCTGTATGCTGAGGTAGCCAAGTGGACTACGGCGGCAGCCTTGAGAGCTGTTGAGGCGCAAGTCTCGCGCGGGTTCGAATCCCTCCCTCAGCGCTTTTCCCCATAACTTCGACCAAGTCTTATTTTTATAAATCGACATAAATTACAGTTACGTGTA
>DATHCY010000194.1:0-18045 GCA_035319305.1 Methanocella sp. | reverse complement strand
TGAAGACTCCCCGCGGTTGGTCGCCGTCGCTACGCGATTCAGGATTCATCAGTCCAAAGTCAACCGGTCTAATATAACATGTAATGGAAGGGGCTCGGTAAAGAGGTCTGCTATAGATCGAGATCGACGGCCAGTATTGAGTGGTCGGATAGCCCGTTCAGCCTTTCGCTATGAGAGTGCTCTACGTCCTTCAGTCCGGCAGTCAGCCCGGGCGTCAGGAAGGTGTAATCCAGTCGGTAGCCCTCCTCCTCGTTATACCAGGTAAAATCCTCGTGAGTAGGCCGCGAGTGGAACGCCCTCCACGCATCGGTCAAGCCCTGTCCCCGGGCGTCCTTCAGCGCTTCTAGCTCAGCCATCCGATCGCTGAAATAATAGTTACCGCCCCCCGAAATTTGGTTTTCGGAGTTTAGAACGGTATTGAAGTCCCCGGTGATAATCGCGTCCTCATTCCGATCTAGCCGCTCGCGGGCGTAACCGATAAGCGCGTCCCATACGATCTGCTTATATTCGATCGACTTGGCGAATCTCTCAGGATCCCCGGCCCATACCGGCCGTACATCGGGAATATGAATGCCAAGGATCTCAAACATCTTAAGGCGAGTACCCCGTAGCTGTAGATTCAGCCACCGGTACCGGAAGATCTCGTCCAGCCGATCGGAGTCAATCTTAAAGCTGTTTGCTGGCGAAACACTGTATATGCCGGTAATGCGGTTACTGAGTGCTATTAATATTCCATTCTTGTCTAGACCAGCGTTGGAGCGATAGCAGGTATAGCCGGCCTCGGTAAGCTTTGTCGTGATGACCTCACCAGCCCTCTTAGAATCCCGGTACTCGGCCAAAACAATGATATCGGCATGTTTATGCAGCAGGCTTCCGGCTATCTGGCATACATTTTCCCGCGATATTTTCGGGTCAAACCTATATCCGGCGGCTCCGATGCCTCCAAACCGGATATTCCATGTGAGCATCCTCATTCCTGACATGATCATGCATTATGAGAGATTATGAGAGCCCGAGCGATAGTCAAATAGATGTTATCCCTATCGGCGACTATCATCGGCCGCAGTCGCAGACAATACGGGGCTCGCCAGTAATCGCTTGATCGATCTTTGCAGTCGTCGTAGATAGGTGGCTATCGCTGAGCGCGCCAAGGCTATACCACCCCAGCTCATTATCCAACCCGCAGCGGCCGTTTCTGTCTGCTATGACCGTGATATTCATCTTGGGCAGGGCCTGATCATAGAGTTATGGCCGCGTGAAGATCAGATTCTTGCCAGCGTCCAAAAAAGTATCTGCAGAGTTTGGCGCCCTTGGAAATAAAGTTTTGGCCGAGCACAAGCTCGTACCGACGAGACAAATCGACGATGATCATTATCGACCGTAATGCTCCTTCGGATCTGTTCTTTGCCACATGTCTCGTTATCAGAAGGTCCGATCAAATACTGAGCGTTAATAAAGAGAGATTTAATGGCTACATGTGCTTATTTGCCTGGGTTTTGTTTACTGTCATACCTACAGTATAATCCTATACGATGTGCAAATTGGTCGAATTTAGATAACGGGGCGGCCCAGATCGCTCACCTCAGGTCTATAGGGGATCAGATCAGTGCAGATACTGCATTTATTTTCCCGTGGCTTATCTCAAAGAGACGATCTTCTGGCATCCTTTCCCATGGGAATCCGTCCTTCGCTCGGGTCGACACCTGGGTTTGATGGCCAGAACTGCCCACGCCATTCAGACAGTACATTGGCTTTTCCTGGTGGTGGCTGAATGTGAAAAGCCGGTCGCCGTCCGACAGGAGAAAATTGAGTCGTATCTGTCTACCAAACTCGTAGTCCTCAAACAGGCTGGTGACGCCACGCTGCAAACCCGCCATGATATCGTCCATGCCCTTGATATGATCGATCAACATGTGAAATACCGACTCGGAGTCCGTCTCCCCCCTGGCCCGCGGATGCTGGCTAATGCCATCTACATGGCCGTTATGGGCGAAAACCCAGTCCTTGCCATCCATTATATGCCTGAATGGGTGGCAGTTGCGTTCATGCAACTTGCCCCTGGATGCATGGCGAATATGGGAGATGATGATATTGCTTTCCGCCTCCTCTGCAGCTTGGAAGTACATTTTGCTATTCAGCGCTTTCTCAGGCAGCTTTCGAACGACCGCCTCGCTGTCCCTGTAGTATGCAATGCCCCACCCATGCGGGTTTCGGCCGGAGTACTCCGCGAACCGGCGCAGCCTGGGCACCGCCTTTCCCAGCTTGCTGAAACTGATACCGAAAAGTTCACACATGATTGACTGCTGCCATTTTTTATTCACTGTTCCGGCTCATATTTTAAATATTTTCATGATAACGCCGAGCTATAACCGCTTCCACTGGGTTTTTTCGAAGGGTAAAGGGTATATAGATACAAACCGACTAATGTTTGTATTAAGGACATCACAGGTAGATCTCTCGAAAGGAGCGGACGAATGAACCAGGATATGATCGAATTGCCGGGCGAAGAGCTGAACCGGCGTCTTGAAGATCTGTCGATGAGGATCGAACGAGTCAGCATGCTGCTAGAGGATACAATGGTCGACCCTAACGACGTGATCGACCTTGATCACATGTCGTATAACAACCTGATGATCTGTCTGGCAAGGTACGAAGAGTTTCTAAACCACCTACATGAGACCACGCTGAACGCAACAGAAGATATCCGGGAGCTTGTGGGTATCCCAGAATGCTGCTACGACGATGCGGATGAAGATGGCGAGAACCTCATAGGGGAAGAAGGGAAGAAATCAAATTGAGTGAGTGGCGAATTGAGCAGCGCCACCCGATACGATAATGAGCGCTCGTTGAAAAATCAATACTTATTTATAACTGCTCCGATATAGCCTGTGGTTATGCCTTTGAAAAAGGCAGCTAATGCATGCCATTACGGCGGCGGCAAAGCGACTGAACGCCTGCTGAAGCTGGCAGGGGTAACAGACCCCACGAAAAAGATTATTCTCGAGATTGGTTGCGGAACCGGCCGGACTGCATGCATAATGGCAGAGCGAAATGGGAAGGTAGTGGCGGTAGACATCGACGCCAAGGCACTGATAGAGGCGTGCGCTGCGGCCGTAAAACAGGGCATCTCACCCAAGATCGACTTCATAGTAGCCGACGCCCACCACCTGCCGTTCAAGGATAACTCATTTGAAGCAGTCATTGCAGAGTCCGTGCTAGCCTTCTGTGATATCACCAAGGTTTGTAACGAAACCTTCCGGGTATTAAAGCCCGGAGGCACCTTTGGGAATAATGAGATCACCTACCTTCAACCCCCAGATCCGGTTTTGAAGGCTATGCTACGGCTGGTATTGGGCATATCTTCGCGGCGGGAGCGCGAATGGAAGGCAGCATATGCAAATGCAGGCTTCTTCGACATACAGTCATGGCTTTCTAAAATACGGCTGTTCGGACAGTTCCTAAAATACACGGAAATCAGAAGCCTGCTCACGGGCTCAGGAATAAAAGCGAGCGCTGAAGGCGACTTCACAGTTCCTGTAAACCGAAAAGTGCTGATGACTGTTCTGAAGTACCGTTCGTACATAGGCTACGGCCTTTACATATGCACGAAGCCGGAAAAAGCAGGACCACAGCCCTAAAATCATGGAAGAGAAAATAGTACGTTTATCAGCAGGGAGTGCGGAGGGGCGGGAGACCCCGGCCTAAAGGCCCGGGGATGAACAAGCCCGCCTAACACTTTCAACCCATGTACGACAAGCTCAAGTTTCAAGACAGTACAATCAACTAATGATGCTGAGGGTGCTGGTAAACTCCTCATCAGGATTGGATCCCAGGAATACCATCCGGAAATGTTCAGTGTGTGGAAATGGTCGGAAAGGACTTAAAAGAGAATGCATATTTGTCCGTATTGTAGTTCAGTTGGATAGGGATTTCAACACAAGCATTGAATTGTTAGGGTGTTGGTGCGGGTCTCTGGTTGGAAGGGCGTTGGACGTGCCAGTTTGCATGTCGAGTGGATAGTCGGTACATTCAGCAGAGATGTTGTTTGCAGACTGTCCGTGAATCAGGCCCTTTAGGATGTGGTGGTTCAAGGTAAGGAGTTATGAACATTGGATGTTTTCATGCAGATAGCCATTGATGAGGCGAAACAGGGATTGGCTGAAGGCGGTATACCTATAGGCTCGGTGATGGTCATCAACCGCAGGATCATTGGGCGGGGCCATAACAGGCGGGTGCAGGATGGCGATCCGGTGATGCACGCCGAGATTGATTGCTTGCGGAACGCTGGCAGGATCGGCCGGTATAAGGACGCGGTACTCTACTCTACGCTGATGCCGTGTTATCTATGTGCCGGCGCTGTAGTGCAGTTCGGCATCAAAAGAGTGATCGCGGGCGAATCTAAAAATTTTCATGGCGCTCGAGAGTTTATGGAATCACACGGCGTGGAGGTCGTTGACTTGGACCTGGAGGAGTGCAGAGCGTTAATGGAAGGCTTTATCAAGGCGAGCCCGGCGTTGTGGTACGAGGATATAGGGAAGCTATAATAGATCGGGCACTACTACCACCTTTTGAGAGCGCCTATAAGTGAGCGGGTAAAGCCAAATGATCGCTATGCTATGCGGGAACATGGATTTATCGATGAGCAGAGGGATCATTTTCTGATTCTTCCACTGTCATGGACGTCAGCTGCCGTGGGTTTGTTTGGGCGAGCCGAGGTCTAAATTCCACCAGCATGGCCGCGTGGTTGCTCAGCTTTTGCTCCCTAAGGTAGTGCAGATAGCGGCATTCAACCGGGTTCAGCGACTCCGAAGATAAAATGTGGTCGTATCTGCGTCCGATGCGCCGTCCATCAGTCTTCTCATAGATGCTATACTCCGGGCGGCTGCTGTTGAGTCTGCGGTATACGTCGACGAGGTCGAACTTACCGAGGCCTTCTAGGATATTCCTCTCCCCGGTATCCCACCGCTGACCCCAAAACTTTTGCAGGACGACCTCCCCGGTCCGCTTCTTTTTCTGTCCCCAGGTGATGATCCTCCCGTCAGGCAGTTCTTCCTGGGGGGTGCTGAAGTCGCCACAGAGGATTCTGGGGTATTGCGCGGCGTACGCCAGTGCCTTATAGATCCCTTCGAGGGTCTCGATCTTCCTGATATCGTCCCTGCCGCCGGACGGTATGTGGGCGGTGTGTACGAGAATATCCCCCCAGGGGCCGATGATGAAACAGGATAGGATCTTTTCCGGCCATGGCACATCGAATCGGATGGGCGAGGAGATAATGGGCCATCTGCTTGCGATCAGCTCTCCGAAGCTATTGCTTCTTAGCCTAGTCATGTATTTGACCGGCTGGAAGCTGTCGATGATGCTGTGGTAGCCTTCATTTTTTAGACAGTCCCGGTAGACCGGTGCGGTTCTAGCGGTGACTTCCTGCAGAGCGATGATGTCCGACTCCAGGCTTTTGAGCTGTTCTACCTGTGCGGTCATGCGCCCGCTATATCCGCCGTTGACGTTCCAGGAGATCAGTCTCATATAGATCCTCTATTATCAAAGTAATGCGACGATGTGTTAAATAGCTTGCAGCCGGCTGATATACAGTACTTTGAGCCGTATGAGTTGATGAAATAATAAGATATTTACCATTTCCCATCTATTGTTAAATCATGAAGAAAGTCGCGGTCAGCGAACACAAGATCGAGCTTGTCCGGAAGGCGATGAAAGCTAGTGGCTTGGATCCCGATGAGTTGAACGACTCGGATATCGTCGATCACGCCCTGACAGTGGCAGAGATCTACTTCCTCGGGGATGAGGAAGAGTAAAAACGCCTCTGCTACTCGAATTTTATATTTCTGGTCGGTATAGTGTCGGTCAGTGCTGGTCGACCGTCCTGGAAAGTTTTTACATTATCGTGCTATTGCCATGAGGTATGCCACATCCAAAAGGTAGCCAGGATTCGTTCGAGATCGGAGTATGTGCAGATGCTGGGGCGGAGATCGCCCGAGTTTTCATTGATGGGGAGTGGCCCGGCGACCCTGGCGAGGCTAAAAGTCTGCTAAACGCGGTCTGTGAGCGGCTTCGAGGGTCTGATCGGCTCGGATTTCTCGTGCTCTTTGGTGGTTTTCTCAACCTGCCGTGGCCGGAGAAGGTCCGCCGAGGGTCGATTATAGATCCGGTTTGGCCGTCGGGGAACGTTGTGGAGCAGCTGGCGGAGTATGGGACGGTAAACGTGAAGGCAATGCTGCATGAGGGGGGGCTTCAGCGTAAGCTTAAGCGGATCGCTGGTTGTGTTACGATAGGCGTAGATGTGTACTACTTTATGGGCTCAGTCCGGGATCTCCATGCTGAGCTGATATTTGCGATAGATGTGGATAATGGCGGGCTGTGGCGGACCGGCAAGTCGTACCCGAATCCGCGGCAGCAGTGTGGGCTGGTCAGGTTTCCGGGCCTGCCGGACCATTTTGTGTCTATGGGCGGGCGAAAAGTCATGGTACTGGGCTGCCACGATCTGAATATGTTCAGTCCCCGCTCCGCGCATAACGCCAGGGGTTGGCGATCCACGACCATCGAGGAGTTCCGTAGGCTTGCTACAAGTGAAAATCCGGACCTGCTCTTGTGGCACCCGCATAAGTCGGACACGCCGCGTACGTGGCTTGCGGGCCTGAGCGGGGTGAAAAAACTATTACCGGACATATCGTACGCTGGTGCAGGGGTCTTCTATAATGATGGAAGGCCGCCTAGGGCAAGCCTTGCGCGGGTACTGGGCGGCACGAAAAATGTGCCGACTATCGATCTGATCGTAAAAAGGGATAATCCACTTGCGGCTTAGTTTCCTATAGAGGCTACATCCTCGGCTAAAGACCGGGGTCTCCCGCCCTTCCGCGCTCTTGTCTTATAAAAAGCACCGCGTGGTGAGGATCGTGGCGAGATCGCCCGGGCCCTGTATCGGGAAGTCACTCTCGTCTAGGTGCTCGATCAGATCATACATGGTCATTTGGTTGCCTTTATATGAGCACGCTACAGGGGTCGATTTCGGAAAGATTCGCAGTAGTGCGGCGCGATCCTTGATAGGGAAACCGACCTTAGCACCTTCGACCATCTCGACGATCTGTACCTTCATCATGTCCAGTTCCTTTATCGCTCTGGATTCTGGAGCCTGAGCGTGTTCCGTATAGTTAGGCTTCTCAATAGTCATCTATATCACCGTATGCTGGTCTGATATGATCGGTTAACTATTTTCTGGCGTCGCGATCATATTATATTCAAGTTTCACCCTGAACTGAGAATGGTACTGGGGGAAGCATGGTTAGATGATAAGTAAAATTCTATTGTTATGTCGGAACGTGACCGCTGGCACGTTCCAGCACTGTATTTAAGGGAGTTATGGGGGTAGTGAGGCGCCTATCTTAGATAACGCAGACTAAAGCGATCAGGAAGGTGACTCGGCGATTTCTGAGGAGCGGTGTGAGGCCCTTTATATTACCCTTAAGGGCAGGTGGGCTCAGGTAGTTTGGTTTTAGTTGTGGTGTGCTGAATTTGTTTTAGTATCGCGATGTGGGTGTATTGTCCGGCACGGCCTTGTTATGCATGAGCCTTCTCGTTTTACTATAGAATAAATACAAAATTGGTATTACGGTAACGTTTTTATTGGTTATAATACAAATAATTGACATGTTATGAAAGAGCGCCTTTTAGTCGTAGAGGATGAGGCAATTGTGCTGCTGGATATTCAGAGCAGGCTGGTCCAGCTAGGATATACTATTGCCGGTACTGCCTCCACCGGCAAAGATGCGATGGAGCTGGCGGCACGGGTGCAGCCGGACGTGATTCTTATGGACATCGGGCTGCGTGGTGATATCGATGGGATAGCCGCCGCGGAGTCCATCCGAAAGAATCAGGACACTCCTATCATATTCTTAACGGCGAACTCCGATATCACGACCCTGCACAGATCCCGAGTCGTCGGCCCGTTTGGCTACGTGCTAAAGCCATTCGACGAGCGCGAGTTGCGGGTGACCATAGAGATGGCGATCTACAAGCACCGTATGGATCGGGACCTGAATGACGCAAGGCAGTGGCTGACAGCAACGCTAAAAAGCACTGGTGATGGTGTGATCACTGCGGATGAGGCGGGAACAATCAAGTTCATGAATGGAGTGGCTGAAACGCTGACCGGATGGAAGCTCTCGGATGTATCGGGCAAAGAAGTATCCTCAGTGCTGCATATCATCAAAGAAGACAACATAATGTCCAAAAACTGGGACGCCCCGCCGGATCGGGATATTGTATATCTGATTGATAAGGACGGCCGGAAGACGCCGATTGAATATGTCGCGGTACCCATCAAGGATGATCAGGATAAAAAGACGGGCACTGTACACGTCCTCAGTGATGTCTCCGATATATTCAGGATATACGGCAAGCTAAGGGATAGTCAGGAATTGTTGAAGGAGATCATGCAGTCCTCCCCTATTCCGCAGTTTTTCATCGACAACGATCATAAGATCATATACTGGAACAAGGCGCTGGAGGAACTCAGCGGGATCAAGGCCGAAAGTATTATCGGCACGTCCGACTATAGCAAGGCGTTTTATTCGACTATTCGACCTTGCATGGCTGACATAATGGTCGATCAGCAGACTGAGCTTCTAGACCACTGGTATCCCGGCCAGTATAAACAGTCTGATCTGGTTGAAGACTCCTATGAGACTGTCCATTTCATCACGTTCGGAAACAGTAAAGGCCGGTGGCTGTCAGGGAAGACATCTGGTATCAGGAACCGAGATGGGAATATTATCGGTGCTGTAGAGACACTCGAAGATGTCACCGGGCAGAAGAAAGCTGAAGAGGCCCTGGTGGATGCTGAGAAGGTCATAGATATCCTATGCGCTTCATCTTCAGACGCCATATTTACCTGCAACCTGAAGGGTGATTTTATCTACGCTAACCGAGTTGCCGCAGACCTGTTTGGTCTCATGGTGGACGAGCTTGCCGGTAAGGACCTATTCAACATCGGGATCTTGCATGATGTTTACTTGCTTAAGATGACTTCGCTATTCGGTAAGTTGCAAGGTATGGAGAAGCCGACTTCCGAAGAGGTGGTACTGATCAGGAAAGATGGCACATCTGTCACGGTGGATCTTTCCGCCCAGACGATAAGGATCAAAGGTCAGCCGTCCGTGCTGATCATCATGAAAAGAAGGCTATATGAGTGACTGCCCCTATGGCTAAAGTCAATGGGCTTTCTCTACCCCACACCTTTCCTCTACTCCACAGTTCGACGCTGTAAAGTGTATAAACAGGAGCGCGCCTCATCATCCAGCGGATCCTCGATCAGTATTTCCTGCAGCATTTTAACCACATCATGGAAGTCCTGCACAGAGCTCATGGCTAAAGCTCTTCCCAGATTGATACAGACAGCCCGGTTTTCCGGTTCAAGGCGGTTTGCAAAACGGAACTCGCTGATCGCCTCGTATAGTAGCGATCCTGACGTGCCGGTGGCAATTTTACGCGCCATTTCGAATAGCGCCGTTCCTAGACCGTGATGATAGCTCGCATATCCTGTGTCAATTGCTATTGCCTCCCTGAACGCGCCGGTTGCCTCCTCAAAGCGGCCTTCGAGCATGAGACTGTTGCCGATCGCGTAATTGACGTCGGCGAGCGCATAGCAGGCTTCCAGATTTTCGGGATCCATGCGTATTGCCTCAGAAAGTTCCTTATAGGCATCGTTATACTCGTTGTTTTTAAGCAGGGCTACTCCAAGGTTATAATGATAAAACCCTTCTGCCGGGTTTAGGCTGATGACTTCACGATATTCCTTGATGGCCTCTTCTACAAGACCATTCAGTTCCAGAATTGTACCGTTAGAGTGGTGATACATCTCCAAAACGATCTCAGGATCACGTCCCTCTATACCAGCTATGATGGTTTCCTGCTCTCCTGGGGAAAATTCTCGCTCATTGTCCGCAGCCGTTACGTACTGTTTTTGCTCTAACCCGGCTGCGGAAGAACCATCCCGTGCTCGCATGCTTCTCACAACTAAGAACTTAATAGTGGAGTAAAGATAACACTTCGCTAATAAACTAAAAATTTACAAAATGTAATTCCATTATAGTATGTTGAATTTGTTTTAGTACTATGATACTGGTAACCTAACACCAACTTTGTTTAGGTACTATAACTTTTTCAATTTTACTATTGGAGAAATAAAGGTTGCCACCACAAGAATTAGACAAATTAACCATAGAAAAGGTTATCTTATGGAAATAGTATAGAGTACTTAATTTGCAAGTGGAGGTATCCTCATCGCTATCACCCTGCAACACCTGCAAAAGCTAAAAGAAGCAGATAACTCTAGAGGCAGAAAACACGAAACAGCGACGGCCAAGGAGCTCTCCAAGATACACCTCTCCCATGACCGAGCTACCACGGACGTACTCAACTTCACGGCAACCAACCTGAGGAAGACAATAGAAGTGCGGCCGGACTACGCAGAGGCCTACAGGGAACTGGGTGCGATCTACAAGTCCATCGGACATTACGATGAAGCTGCAACCCAATACCAAGAACTTATCAGACTGAAACCGGAGGACTCAGACGCCCATTTTGCACTAGGTTCGGTCTACGATCTGCTGAACCGCAGAAACGATGCGATCAAATCATACCTTGAAGCGATCAAAATTATGCCAGGCTACGTTGAAGCATATTACCATATTGGAATAAACCTAGAGAAGAAAGAACTGAACGAACAGGCGATCTGGGTGTATTCCAAGGCGATCAAGATCAGCCCGGAGTACAAGGACGCATATATAAGCATAGGCCGAGTTATGCTCCGTAAGGGTGCGCTCGACGAGGCAGCCTTAGCATATAATGAAGCGATCAAAATCGCCCCAAACGACGACGACGCCCATTTCGGCCTGAGCATGGTGCTATACAAACAGGGCCGACTACTGGGGTCAATCCACGAACTCGGCGAGACCCTGAGGATCAACCACAGACATAAAGAAGCACGGAAGAAGATACACTTAGTCATGGACGCACTCGCCAGCGCCCAGTTTTGTTAATAATTATTAAAGGCGTCGCATAATTAATTTCGGAGCGCGCCGATCCCATTACTGTTTAGGGTTTTAGAGCCACTCTAACAATAGAGTTTTTTCAACAAGCCACCCAGCCATAATAACCAGACGATTATATTCAGACAAATCTTAAAACAAACACGCCAATGACAAACAATAGATTAGAATGCAATCCCGCCATGATAAAACCCAAATTCTATTATACGCCTATTCGACGAATACAAACCCGACTACCATAACACACACCAGAAGAAAATACGCAAAACGGCGAACACAAGCCATACCAAACATTAAACTCATGACACTTGAATTATACGACACCCCTATGTATACAAGGTGAACCACCATACCCTGAAGAACATAGCTCCTGTTTCATTGAAAAGCACTCGCCACACTGATGGTAAGTGCTAATCCCCCCCCTTCAGGCCCCGGTTTTTTCTCCGACATGGGGCTCTGGGCCCCATTGTATTTTCTTTGCTCCCCGCCTGCTCCGCTCCTCGCCCAAAATATTTTACGACCCCATCACTTTGCAGCTCCTTGCGAACGGACGCTCGCAGGCGTCGTTGTAACCCGGTAGGGTAGGTTTCCACGTAAATGCCTATGAGCCAAGACTCGGTTCAACGCCGTCCTGAAGGGATTGGGGTTTTCTCTTGCTCTGTGCTCGTTATTGTAAGATAACAGCAATAGCTTAAAAGATCTGCGATAATGGATTTGAGGGGCGGATTTATCCCACGGCCCGAGAACGTAATATGAGTGCTGTCGAGTACGGATCGCCTATACGCCGGTGGCGCAGGTCACTTTTTTATTTCTGTTTCGCATGCTTGATGTGGCGGTGGGTATGGAGTCGGACTGGCGACAGTTAGCGATCTTGGTGATGGGGATGTTTTTACTGAACCTGGGTTTCAGCATCATCATGCCGGTTCTACCTTATTATTCACAGAATATGGGCGCTTCCGCCTTTGATCTTGGACTGTTAATGGCGTCTTATTCGGTTATGCAGTTGATATCTGCGCCGATCTTAGGGGAGTTGTCAGATCGTATCGGCCGGAAGCCGGTGTTTCTAATTGGGCTGTTCGGCTATGGGGCGTCATTCTTGATTTATGGCTTTGCCACAGGGCTATGGATGCTCTTCGCCGCCCGGATCGCGGGGGGGATCCTTTCAGGTGGCATGTATCCCGCTTCGCTGGCGTACATTGCTGACATGACTAATCATCGGGATCGTGGAAAGATCATGGGGCTGTTAGGAGCTTCTTCAGCGCTTGGGATGATCTTCGGGCCTTCGGTCTCCGGGATCCTATCGGTGTGGAGTCTGACGGCACCCTTCTTTGTCACGGCTGCGGTATCGCTGGTGTTCGGCGTCATAGGCTACTTTGTGCTTCAGGAATCGCGTGCTGTAGACGCCCACCGGATCAGGCCCGAGAAAGTGTCGATCATCGCTCCTTTACGTTCGCCGATGTGGATCCTGTTTCTGCTTGCCGCGCTGATCACGTTTCTGATCTCCGGGTTCCAGGGTTCCTTCGCGTTTTACATGATGGGCCGGTTCGGGGTCACCGAAGTGCCCTCAGCCATGCCAGTTCTGGGACGGCTGGTGATCCTCACCGGACCGACGATTATGGCTACGCTCTTCACTGTCATGGGCGTCGCTGGCGTGGCATGCCAGGGCATGCTGCTGGGCACATCTATAGAGCATATCGGCGAGCGTAAAACGGTGATTGTTGGTCTGATCGTTACTGCGGCATCATTCTTCTTGATTATCGTTGCGCCGGAGTTGGTTTCCCTTATGATATTTTCCAGCGGCATCGCTGTGGGCACAGGCTTGGTCGTGCCATGCTTGAATTCGCTGGTATCCAAGCGTACTGGCGAGGAACAGCAAGGAGCGGTGCTGGGCGTGCTGGGGTCTTACAATAGCATTGGCAGGATTGCAGGACCGCCGATGGGAGGACTTTCATATGATATCAGCACGGTCCTGCCTTATGTGATCATGGGATCGCTGTCTGTACTCGGCGCGTTTACTGCCATATGGACCGCTCTACGTATCAGGGCCCGAAAAGGTGGATGATCTCGGGGAAAATATTTAATGCATCTGTACACTCTGCATGTTGCACGAAAAGGCTGTGCCAGATTAGCAGCCGGTGTAACGCTTATCGCAGATCGATGAGCACAAAAACGCAGGTGAAAACATGGATAAGTTCCTGATCATTTCAGTCCTGACTATGACCGTGCTGCTCATAGCAGCAGGCGGAGTTTATGTATACTCAGCGCCAGCTGGCGTTGACAGGTACACATCAGACAATGCTATCAGCACGGCCAGGCAGTTTGTCACGAATGAAAACACGTATAGATATGATGGCATGAGCGATTCGCTCTCTGTAAGCCTGAAGGGCAACCCGGCTTCCAGCAGGTACGAGATCCTGGCCGAATATAAATCCCGAAGCGCCGGGTATGGGGACAGATCCGACATGATGACCGCCCAGGTACTCACCCCTCACCAGGCCGTGATCACCGTTGACCAAGGCAGGGTCGTATCGGCGGTTATGGATGGCCGGTGGGATATGGTGGCCCAGGCGATGGTCCAGGGTAAGACGTCTGCGCCGAAGATGACCACGTCTTCAGATGATCTGACGCCGCAATAATAGTTTCCCGTTTTTCTTTTCAGTTTAGTTCGCGCCCCCTACCAGCACCAGAATTACCCCCGGAACACCGCGAACTAGGTCTCTCTGATAAAACGGGATCACTCTCACGTTACGGGGTAAGGGCGAGCCGCTGCCGCTCAGGGTTACATCCCATAGGGCTGCTGGATCGCTGGTATCCTCAGCAGCGCAGATCTTTCTGACCGATGCGATCAGCCAGTCACGGATCTTAGACAATACCAGCCCATCATCTAGAAATAAGTCTAGAGCCTCATGGGTGATCACGGTAATGAAGAAGATGTGACCGTCGATGGTGTCAGCTTCAAAAATATCGTACGTCCGCTGGCTTCGCTCCCCAGGAGCCTCGGAGTTACCGTATTGCTCCGCTACCAACCCGAAAAATCCTAGGGTCCGAAGGTCAATAAAGGTGTGGTAGACGGAGTTCAGAGAGTCGTGGCCCGTGGGGGCCCGATCGTGGCCGCCTGAAGCTATAATTTTCCGTACTTCCATTGTAGGGTCAATGGTGATTGATGCAAGTTTATCGAGTTTCATAGCAACTGGTTGGATTTTTCCCACTCTCGTTATTAATACTTGCTATCATGGCTTATTGACCATAATTGCTAAAATAAAGCAAAAATATGCTTATTATTGCTATAACATGTGCTATCAGATATTTCTCAGTAAATCAAGCAATAGTTGGTTGGTGGGAAAATATATCACGTGTATGAGTATGAGGCTACGAAGACGTGCCCTGAGTGCAGTGAGGAGGAGACAGTGAACGTAGCCGCCTATATCAACGAGGATACGGGTAAAGAGACTGTACTGGCAAAGCGCCTAAACTGCGAGCGCCACGGCATGCCGAAGATTAAATGCGATCTGAGCAAACCGATCGGCCCCGTCACGGAGATCAGAATGAGGAACACCGATGCCTATCAATACATGGCAGAAAAGATCCGTGACGGTTACAGGATCTCCAATCTGGAAGAGTGATCCCAGATGCCCGACGCTAGTACCACCGTCCAGATGGCCCAACATATAGATTTCAGGGCTGACGGAGAGGCCGCTGAGTACATGAAGAAACTGGTCATACCAGTCGTAATCGTTACACTGCTGGTAACGCTCATCGTATACGCCATATGGACTTACGGCATCAGTTTTTTTATCCCTCGTCTGTTGGCATCTTCATTCCTGATCGCCGGCATGATGATCGGTGCTATAGCAATATTGATCATAATTAAGCTATACACTCGGTGGATGTTTCTCAACCAAGTTGTATCACGCAGCATCATGGTGACCGAAACCAACCTCCCTAACATCCACCGAATTGTGATGAAAGCTGCAGACAGGCTGGCCATGACCCCTGCAGGCGTCTATGTCGCCCAGGATCCTCAGATCAACGCCTATGCCCTGGGAGTCTTCAGGAAGATCATAGTCCTCAATACCGGCCTGATCGATGTCGCCGGAGAGGAGGAGCTGATCTTTATCATCGGGCACGAGCTATCCCACGTGAAGTATGGTTGGTCGGTGCCCGTGAAGATGCTCGGGATCACCCTGCCCCTGCCACTGCTGTTCAGTTCGCAGCGGCGAGAATATACCTGTGACCGCGGCGGCCTTCTAGCCAGCCGTAGCCTGAACGCATCCGTTATGGTGCTAGCAAAGCTCGCGGTGGGCAAACGTCTAGCTGACATGATCGATATCGATCGCCTGTACCGAGACAGGAAAGATGTACAAAGGGATCGCATATCCAGATTGACCGAGTTTATCGCGTCTCACCCACCGATCAGAGATCGGGTTTACCAGCTACGGCAGTATTATGAATCGGGGCAGTATAGAGAACTCACCCAGTGACGAGTAAGGTCACGTCCGGGCCCGTGAAGCCTGATTGTTCGCTCAGTCGGGCGACCATAATACGAACACCGCGCTTAGACGATTGCTCCTATCGTAGCGTTCGTATTATGGTCGCCCGACTGAGCGAACAAGAACAAATCAGAACCAATCCTCAGCCTCTTCCCCTCGATTAATCTTTACAGCGGTCTCGTACGCGTCATACACGGCATATAGTAGGATAACCGCAGGAAAAATGAAGCTGGGCATGCAACATAATGCCCCGATCGTTAAACTGGTTATTACCATGGTGACGATAGACACTATAATCGCTACTATCAGGACATAGAACAACAATGCCAGTACGACTCCCTTTTTCAGGTGCTCATTATATACCTGGCCAAGGCCGGGGACAACGAGAGAGAGGAATGCGGCAAGCAGCGGTTCCCTCTTCGGAGCGACTTTACTATACGGTTTGTAAGGCGGCGGTACATATAGCGGCGCCTTTTCGATAACGACCGGAACCATAGGCGTTTCAGGCGCCTTTTGCTCCTGCCGTGGCGCTTCCTGTGTCGAAGATGCATCGTTCTGGCGGGCGCTCTCCCGGGCATCTTCATGAACAGGTCCGGGCAAAGCAGGCTCTTGATGTGCCGGTTCTGAGGCTATTCGCTCCGGCTGATCAGGCCCTCCCGAAGCACCACGCTCAAACATCAGGGCTTCGTTGAGATCATTGCGCTCGATCTCAGCACATTCCCTGCAAATGATACGAGGCCCGACACGTAAAGCACATGCTGCACAGATACCTCTGCCGCAAGCCTCGCAGATCGCTGCTGCCCCAACTCCCGGATGATTATAACAATTATTCACATAGATCCCCTGGATATTAGAGGCCGATTTCTTTCCACTATGACTGTAAACGGTGAACCGCCATACCCTGAAGGACATGGCCTCCGGTTTCATCGAAAAGCACTCGCCACACTGATGGTAGGTGCTAATCCCCTCTTCAGGCCCCAGTTTTTCCTATGGCAGGGGTTCCCGGCCCCATCGTATTTTCCTCACTCCCTGGCCTACCCCACTCCCTCACCCAAAATATTTTACAACCACCATCACCTTGCAGCCCCTTGCGGAAGACGCTCAAAGACGTCGTTGTAACCCGGTAGGTAATAAGCGGTTTCCGCTTAAATACCTGACGAGCCGACGAGACTCGGTTCAACGCCGCCCTAAAGAAGGGGGGTTTTCTCTCGCTCTGTGCTCGTATCGATAAAATAGATTGTGTAATTATAGGTGCACATATGTTCGGCAGGTCGGTTTATCCTTAGTTCGCAGGTTGTTAACCGCTAACGATTTTTTCTTGACATTAGCGAGCGCAGAGCATTTGCTACATGGGATTTGGCCCTGGGGAACTGGAATTCCAGCAGAAAGTAGATGATCGCGATCACTGCGATGATGGCAGATGCGATGGATACCAAGTCGCTCATAGTACCAGGTATGTGTGTTTAGAGCAGGAGTATAAATAGCTTATTTAACGCTAGCATCGCGATGTTTTAAATACCCAGCCTAAAATATCCTGATTATATGGAGATCGTGCCCGGCATCCACCTGATCGACAGCCCGGTAGGTTGTAACACATATCTGATCATCGATCAGGAGATCACCCTAGTGGATACCGGCCTGCGAGGTAACGAACGCCGGATCTTTATGTACCTCCACAAGCTGGGCTACGGCCCTGCCGATGTCAGAAGGATCATCATTACTCATGCCCACATCGACCACATCAACTGCCTCCATCAACTCAAGAAGGAAACCGGCGCAATAGTAATATGCGAGGATACAGAAGCCGATTTTATCACGGGTAAAAGGCCGCTGAGGCGGCCTGGAGGGCTATTCGGAATCGTTTTTAAGATCATCGGCACATATTATTATTTTAAGCCGGTGCAAGTGGACCTACGGCTACGGGACGGAGACCCTGTACCCGGAACATTCGATTTCCGGTCGATCAGCTTGCCGGGCCACAGCGAGGGTAATATGGGCCTTTACAGCCCGGAAAAGAAGGTACTGTTCTCCAGCGACTCGGTCAGGGTGATCGGGGGCAAGCCCGCGCCACCCGGCGAGAAATTTACTGCCGACATGACGAGCGCCATCAGATCGATCCGGAAGATGAGCGAGCTATATTTCGACGTGCTATTGCCGGGCCATGGAAACCCGATCACCTCCGGCGCGTCCGAAGCCGTCAAACATCTTTACAACGAGGTCAAACATTGATGGGCATGCCCGTGGCCTTAAAGCTCTTTAAAATCATGTGCCGGGAGCATATGAGAAGCGTTGTCAGCAGGACGGTTCGTTAGAATATACATTTTATGCCGAGAAATCGATCTTTTTTCGTTCGAGAGACAAAAATTTCGAAGTTAACCAGCAAAGTATTTATTATACCAGATTACATAATAAGCATTTGAGCGGGTGATTTGCCGTTTTTATAACTGCACAATCCAATCCATCCCCTACCAACCCGCTCACCCTTAAAAAAGGGG
>DATHCY010000193.1:0-2437 GCA_035319305.1 Methanocella sp. | reverse complement strand
ATCTCGAGTAAAAAGAACTGCAGCACCAGCCGCTAAAACTCCATTTCAGGCTGCAGCCGCCTCACTATCCCTGTCATGTCGGCGCCAATCTTAACTTCCTCCGGCGCCGGCCTGGCGGAGGATTATCCTCTAACCAGGTTGCAATAGCCGATCTTGTGATTATCCTCTAACCAGGTTGCAATAGCCGATCTTGTGCGAATGAGTTTATTTTTTTGTCTGGGTATTTATGAGTTGAAGGGGGGGGGTTAAACGAGGGGTTAAACGCGCTTGGCGTCGGTGCTCAATGGCATATCTTCCTGACGCTGGGCAGATTGCGTTAAAAACGGGCTTACGGGCCTTATGTGGATTCCATTCCGGCATGAAAAACTATAAGTATATATAACCCATCAAATGTGCTGGATTATCGAGCCTTATCAATCAGGCTACACTTTCCCATATGGAGGAATTAGATGGCAGTAGTTTATGATGTGCCGGCCGCTGCTTTCATCGGCAAGACCGCACAGAAGCTGAAGGAAACCGGCAAGGTCACCCCACCCGGCTGGGCGGGCAATGTCAAGACCGGTGTACACAGACAGCGGCCGCCCGGGCAGACCGACTGGTACTACACCAGGTGCGCCTCGCTGCTGAGGAGGATCTATATGGACGGTCCTGTCGGCGTGCAGAGGCTCAGGTCGCTTTACGGCGGCAGGAAGAACCGCGGAGTCCGGCCGGACCGGCATGAGCGCGGTAGCGGCGCAATTATCCGCAACTCGCTCCAGCAGCTGGAAAAGGCGGGGTTCGTCAAGGCCGTCAAGGATGGCAGGGTGATCACCCCTGAGGGCATGTCTTTCTTGGATAAGATCGCCACGGAAATGATAAGTACAAAGGCTTAACAAAGAGAGCCGCAGCCGTTGAATGGCAAGATCATTTATACGTCTTAAGGGAAGAAGTACATACCGGAGTGAAATGTTATGAGTGGTGACGAGCTGGATGAAATTCGCCGGCGCAAGCTGGAGGAACTGCAGCGATCCCAGCAGGATGAAATGGCGAGAGTGCAACAGCGACAACAGGTCGAGCAGCAGAAGGCCATGATCCTGCGACAGATTCTCACCCCGGAAGCCCGTGAGCGACTGAATACGATCCGAATGACGAGGCCCGAGTTCGTGGAGAGCGTCGAGGCTCAGCTCATAGCGCTGGCGTCAAGCGGACGGCTCGGCAAACAGATCGATGACCAGCAGCTGGTCAGGATTCTGGAACAGATACAGCCCAAAAAGCGCGACATCAGAATCACTCGGAGATGAAGGTACAGGTCCTGTACAGCGGAGGCAAGGATAGCTCGCTGGCAGCGCTATTGCTGGAACCCTTCTTCGACGTGGAACTGGTGACATGCACGTTCGGGCTGGAACGCGTGTGGGAAAACGCCCGAGAGGCAGCCCACAAAATAGGATTTCCATTCAAGCTCGTGAAGCTCGATTCCGATATCCTGGACGAAAGCATCGAAGTTATGCTCAAATTCGGGTACCCCCGGCATGGGATAAGCCTCGTGCACAGGCGGGCGCTCGAGACCGTAGCAGTGCTGGGAGGGGCGAAACACATCGCCGACGGCACCAGGCGGGATGACCGCGCACCGATGCTGACGATCGGGGAGATCAGGAGCCTGGAAGACCGGCACGGTATCAGGTATATCAGGCCGCTTTCGGGCTACGGCCGCCACGCGATCGAAGATTTGATCGCAGAGCACCTCGAGATCGTCGAGGGCGAGGCCGCGGCCGCGCTGAAGACAGCAGATTACGAGACTGAGATCCGATCATCGATGAAGAACCGCCTGGGGGAAGGCGCGTATAATCGGATCTTTCCCCCGGAGCACACCCAATCAAGGGTGCTTAGAAGGTATAGATCATGACTAAGAAGTCTAAGGGCAAAAAGATGAGATTGGCCAAGTATACCAACCAGAACAGAAGGGTTCCGGCGTGGGTGATCATGAAGACCAACAGGGCTGTCATGACCCACCCGAAGAGGAGAAGCTGGCGCAGGACCGGCCTGCCGGAGTAGGAGCAAGAGGAAGTGTCGGATTATGGCAGAAGATAACAAGGCAAGCGAGCAGATCTACACAATTCCACTCCGGGCAGTCAAGGACTACCCGACGTGGAAGCGGAGTAACAGGGCGATTACGATCATCCGCGAGTACCTTAGCAAACATATGAAGGTCGACGAGGACAAGATTAAGATCAGCTCCGAGCTCAACGAGGCCGTCTGGGAGCATGGTATAGAGAAGCCGCCCCGCAAGATCCGGGTCAAAGCCGTCCGCTCCGAGGAAGGCGTGACCGCGCAGATCATGGGCAGCGAATAAACGCGAGAGTGCATCTAGTAAGTACGTGAGTATAAAAGGCGATTGACCGATGATCAGGCAGATTGACTTTTACGGCTACCCGTACGTGGGCATCTACGCCGCCAACAC
>DATHCY010000192.1:0-14019 GCA_035319305.1 Methanocella sp. | reverse complement strand
TTGGAGTTCTTGGTCGCATCCGCCTGCTCGCATCAGAGGTCAGCGATAATCCGGCATCTGACACAATGCGCCGCATGGACGATCGCCGAAAGCGAGTGGGATATCCCCTGGTAGGGGGGACTGATAAAATCTTATGTCCCAATACCCGCAAAAGGCGGTCTATGCTAAATGAATATACGATCAATGAACTCGAGAGCCTTATCACCCATAGGGATCGGTCGCTACATGGGGCGAAACTGAAAGGGATGGTTAAATAAATATAATTTTTAGCCCTTTTTGTATTTGCCATCATATTTTGAGTCGAGTTCCCGTCGTGCTGCCTCTTTTATAAGGTTGACGTAGGTATCGGTCTGGTTTAGGGTCGAGTGCCTGAGTACCTTGCTCACAAAATAGAGGTTTACACCGCTTTCTATCATCGATGTGGCCGCTGTATGGCGAAGCATGTAGGGATAAACGTTTCTCGTTAGTCCTCCGCGCTTTGCGGCGGCTTTTACTATCTGTTGCAGCGCCCTTTCGGCGTTCATCCTCTTCCCATCATCTGTGATAAATAAGGCCTTTGTAGGCAGGTCCAAAGGACGGTCTTCGAGGTATTCTCTTATTGCTTCATCACAATCACGTCCGACGGGTATAGCGTCCTCTCTATCGGTCTTTATTGTCGGGTATTTACGGTCAGGCGAGTGGTTATCGCGGATATATATTGTACGATCGCGGTAGTCGTCAAGATCCAAGTTGACAAGCTCTCGCGGTCGGATACCGGAATACACAAACAATTTAATTATGGCCCTATCTCGAACATTTCTACACCCTGCCAATAGCATTTCCATTTCTTTATCGTTTAGGTATTCCTGTCGTTTTCTTGTCGGTCGTGGGATATCAACCTGTAATCTGAAACCCTGGTACTCTGCCCAATATTTAAGGGCGTACATATAATTACGTACACACGCCTTACTTCGACCCCTTTTTGCACAGTCCTCTTTTATCTTAACACTCAATTCTTCGGTCGGTTTGCTCACCCCATACGTTCTTATAATTGTATCGACTGAACTCAGGATATTGTCTACGTAGTATGGGGAGAGCTGTGGCTTTGATTTAGTCACCTTTTTATCTTCCTGAGTCAGATTTGAGCGGCCGTAAAGCAAGTATTTACGGAACTCGTCTAAGAATTTCACTTTATCAAATGGCTCTTTATCGCTTTTCGCGCCGCATGGTCGAAACTGGATTTTTCTACTATCCTTATCTGCCCTGCGTCTGCCGATTTTTGACATATATATTTCCTCAGTTTTATAATAACGGCAGATCTCATTTTGCTCTTTCCCAGTGATAAAAAGTCTGAAATCGGTATATGATGCAGGGAGGGTGAGTTGAACACCCACAAAACAGATCTGCAGTCTGCCGCATAGACCCAAGGGCAGGTTTCTACTATGAAACGCTCTTGTTTAGCCGCTCTGCCATCCCTGCGCGCCGAATTTGATACGGTCTTACTACTGAGAGGTGCGTCAAGGTTTACTAATCGAGCCAGATTATTCCTCGTTTCAAAGAGGTGGCAGTCGACTTATTTAGCCGCACTTCACATTATAATTGTACTCAAAAGATAATAAAGATGCCGTTACAGGCAAGGTATTGCCATTATACCTGTAGGGTGATGATAACGGGGTGTAGTTTCCTCGTTGCCTATATTCAGCAATGGTATTGTTGTGTTTATGATCTATTGATTTTTTTGATTTTTATCTGCCTATTTCGAATGGGGTAATTTGTTATTCTACCATTCAGGTTTTGCGCCTCCCTGGACAGCGATATGTTTTCATATACAAAGCGCTTTTTATTGATGGGATTTGATGGACTACATCGCCGTTTTCCTGGATGAGAAGAGGCTATCTTCTAGCACGGGGACGATCAGTCAGTACCATATGGTCCTCAAAGGCTTTGCCTTGTATACGGGCAGGTCGCTTGAGTCGGTCACCAGGCCTGAGATCGTGAGGTATCTGAACCACCTGATGTTCGAGAAGCGCCTCTCTAAGGCTACCGTGTCGAATGTTCTCAGCATAATCAAATCATTCTATTCATTTTTGCTGAGCAATGGCTATGTGTCCTTGAACCCGACCCATGGCATCAATAATATCAGGCTCGACAGGAAGGCTCCAGTATATCTCAGCGTTTCTGAGGTGAACATTCTGCTGGATACCGCGATCGAATCCCGAGACAGGATCATCGTTAAAATGCTGTATGCGACCGGTGTCAGAGTATCCGAACTGGTCAATATCCGGAAGAGGGACATCGATTTCGATCGCCATACTATCAAGGTTTTTGGGAAGGGCGCAAAAGAGCGGATGGTCCTTGTGCCTGATACTATCGTCGCCGAGCTACTGGAGTATACTACCGAAATGGCGGGCGGCGACCGTATCTTTGCCCTCACTACACGGACTGTGCAGCGGGACATTAAGGTGATCGCCCTTAGGGCGGGCATCGCTAAAAAAGTCACCCCGCACAAGCTCCGCCATAGCTTTGCCACCCATATGCTCCAGAATGGAGGCAATGTTGTCGCCATCCAGAAGCTGCTGGGCCATGCTTCGCTGAACACGACACAGATATATGCGCATTACAACGTGGACGATCTCAAAGAGATGTATGGCCGCACGCACCCGCTGGGCAAATGATAAGTCTATGAATAGCATGCCGTTGAAGGGTAAAGCTGCCCTATTAAAGATGTTTTGGAAGTTTTTTTGCGTAAAATAGTAGTACATAATATAATTCTTTATATGCCCTTGATTATATTAATAAAGCTATAACAGGTAGCCTTATGCAGGAGACAATTAACGATCACTTCGAGTGCCGTCAATGCGGCAGCTGTTGCCGATCAGATAGTATGATCCCGTTGGCTCTGGACGATATATACCGGATCGCTGACTTTCTCGACATGGGGCCCGACGAATTTTTCTCGCAGTACTGCCGAGAAATGTTCATAGGCGGCAGCACCACTCCAATGGCTTACCTTGTGAGGGACACAGGATGCCCGTTCCTGAAAGACAACCTCTGCTCAATACATTTTGTCAAGCCGCTCCTCTGTAAGTACATGCCATCGACCATTTTCGGAAATCACCAGTATCTCAAGTCCAAACTGCCCGCTTCATGCGATGTACAGCGTGCAAAGGCCGGCTGGAAGATCAATGACGAAGACACGATCAAGGAGCGATATATGGTTTCCATGATCCTCACATCGATCTACTATAGCAACCACGGGACATTTAGGTACAAATCTGCCCGACCATATATCTATCGCATCCTGCTCATTAACAGGAACAGAAAAAACCTATATGATGTCGTCGATCAAACACAAATGCCCTGATGAACAGAAAGAATACCAATTTTCCCTGTATGGATAAACTGGAGAGATCTACAATTTTCATCGCTTTTTTACCCGCGATCTCCACACGGCGGGCTTTACAGGAGCGATCAGGCACTTTGGCCCATAGCCTATGAGATCCTTGCGATTTGCCCGTATCAGAGCTTTTTTCACCAAGTCGTAGTTCTCCGGGTTTTTATACTGTAGCAATGCCCGATGCATCCTGCGCTCTTCGATGCCGCTGGGAACATACACATCCTTCTGTGTATAAGGGTTGTAACCTGTGTAATACATACATGTGGAGAGTGTCGATGGCGTTGGAGTAAAATCCTGAACCTGCTCTATCTGATAGCCCATATCCCTCACATATTCAGCCAGCATGATCGCGTCGCGCAATGTGCATCCCGGATGAGCGGAGATAAAATACGGTATAATATATTGCTCCTTTCCAAGCTGACGATTGATCTCACTATATCGCCTCACGAACTTATTATAGGTCTCAATCGACGGTTTACACATCGCATCCGTTACCTGCTTTGACACATGTTCCGGGGCGACCTTGAGCTGGCCGCTGATGTTTTGTCTACAAATCTGGCGGAGGTAACTTTCATCCTGCATGGCCAGATCATACCGGATGCCGGAGCCGATGAACACCTTACGTACGCCGGGAACTTTGCGCACTTCCTCTAGAAGCGCAATCAGTTGCGAGTGATCCCTGTCCAAATTCGGACATGGCTCAGGGTACAGGCACATCCTATCACTGCACATCCCCTGAGTCGCCTGCTTTGAGCAGCCGAGCATATACATGTCCGCCGTCGGTCCTCCAATATCAGAGATAATCCCCCTGAACCCGGGCATTTTCGTGATCATCGTCACTTCCCGTATGATCGACTCCCGACTCCTGCTCTGCACGACACGCCCCTGATGATTAGTAATGGCACAAAACGCACACCCGCCGAAACAACCCCTGTGACTCGTAATCGAGAATTGTACCGTTCGCAATCCGGGGATCGATTCAGTGTATGACGGGTGCTGAGACCGAGTGTACGGTAGATCATAAACCGCATCCATCTCATCGGCAGTTAGCGGTTCCGACGGGGGATTCTGCACGATAATCGATTTCGGATGACGCTGCACCACAACACGACCACAGAACGGATCCTGCTCGTCGGAATACTGTCGGAACGCCTGCGCATACATCCTCCTGTCCACCGATACAGTCCTGAAGTCAGGAAGATCTACATAGTCCGTAAGATCATCGACACTCCTCGTTTTATAGGATACACCCCGAACCTGTCGTATCGAAGAGATCGGCTCGCCTCGACGTAGCCTTCCGACCACGTCAACTATAGCCTTCTCCCCCATACCATAGATAATCATATCAGCCGGGGCATCAGCCAGAATCGACTGCCTTACTTTGTCATCCCAGTAGTCATAGTGAGCGAACCGGCGAAGACTAGCCTCAATACCACCAATGATCACAGGAGTTTCCCTGAACGACTCGCGCAACTTATTACAATAAACTGTCACCGCCCTATCCGGCCTTAAACGGGGCCTGCCACCCGGACTATAATCATCATCAGATCGCATGCGTTTATTGGCCGTATAATTATTCACCATCGAGTCGACATTGCCCGATGTCACACAAAAACAAAGTCCGGGCTCGCCGAGCTTTACAAAAGCCTTTTTATCCGCAACCTCCGGCTGGGCGATTATACCAACCCTATATCCGACATTCTCCAGCACCCGGCCAATGATCGCCACGCCGAACGAGGGGTGATCTACATAGGCGTCACCGCTAATAATGATCACATCACACCGATCCCACCCTACGGCATCCATCTCCTCCCTACTCATGGGCAAGAAACGGCCTCCTCTGCCAGGTCCGCTCATAATAGTTTTATGGAGACGTGTTGATAGAAAAACATTGTTATGGAACGGAGTTGGTCATTTGAAGGGTTTAGTAAAATGAGGTTATATTACAAACAAGGCTGATGCTGGATTATACACATATCGTGGAGCGCTAAAACAAACAGCGCACTATATTTTCGTGATCATAGCAGCGATGGCCATCTTCTCCATGTCAATGGTATCTGGACGGGGATACCCCTTTTGCTAAAGTCCAATTTGCACGGATCTCAACCACGTCACCCTGATTTGATGCCATACAACTTTAACGAACTATTAGCCATCACCCTCTGCTTGCCATCGAAATGTTTGGGATGCCGGGCGTATTATTTAAGATTGGTGTAACTTTAAAGGTAAAATGGAGAGTGTTTATTGTATGCTGCAGGACGAGAAGATCATCGATAGTCTGCAAAAGATGGGCTTAACGTACTATGGTGCGAAGACGTATACCGCTCTGGTTGCGATAGGTCCCTCCTCCGCCGGTACTATCGCGCAGGAGGCGGACGTGCCCAGATCGAAGATTTACGAGACCCTCAAGAGACTGAGCGAGGAAGGGTGGGTATTAGTCGAGAAGGGAAGGCCTCTCACCTACAAGCCCAACCGGCCAAAAGACATTATCGGTGAACGCAAAAGCGCCCTTATCTCTGCAATCGAATTTTCGACCGCTGAGTTGTCTTCGATCTATGAACATCAGATCGCCGAGGACGCCCCAAAGGTGAGGCTCATCCGGGGCATGAGCAACATCGCTCAGCGGATCGAAGACATGATGGGTAGAGCCAACCATGATATTGTCCTGTTGGGCGCTCTCTACTCGGAAGATGAGATCAGCCGGATAAAAAAGCACCTCGTCAGCTCCAAGAAACGGGGGATCAACGTGAGAATCATCACCCGTCCCGCCGTGGATCTGAGAACCGGAACGATCGATATGATAGGTGTCTTCTCCCAACTCCTGCAGGACCTGCGGATCTATCAGACGCCCTTCATCAAGTTCGTGGTTATTGACGGGCGGGAGATCCTAATCATGTTCTCGAAGGTGACAGACGATGTCGCCGATCCGGATAGCGCAGTGGCAATCTGGACACCAAACCCCGAGGTAGCTTCCCTGATGCAGAGCAACTTCAACATGATGTGGGAACAAGCCATGCCTGCAAAAAAACTAAAAGTGGTTAAAGCACTACAGTCTTATCCTTAGGCTTCGGGAGCTTGATAACCAGGATCCTGATATTTTTATCTGTCTCGTTGATCCACCTATGGGGAATTCTAGCCGGGCTCTCTATGATCGTGTCAGGCCCGACTTCGCGCTTCTCATCACCGATCTCGACGATCCCATGCCCCTCGAGTACGTAAAAGGCCACGTCCACAGGCGTTATGTGCCGCTTGAGAGATTCGCCTGGTTTCAGGAGGATATGGACCATCATCGCCTTCTCTGTATCGTAGATGATCCTGGTTTCAACGTTGTGAGGGTTCTTACTCAGCTCGAACTTTTGGACCTCTGCTACCTTCATGATCTCACCTGCTATGTCTTTGCCATCCAGAGTAAACTGCGAAGTGTGATGGATTTAAGACTAAGACGGGTATATTCGCCTTAGCGTTAGCTGTTTTTTTCACATTCGAAGCACATTGTCTTGTCCTTGATATCCGTATATATCTCCTTGCCGCACTTGGCACAGATCACCTTGCGGATACCCATCTCTTCTTGGGTTTTCCCCTTGATAAGATCGGCCCAGTTCAAGCCGCATGCACACTTTTCAGCCATATTAGACCTCAGGTATAATAGGAAATTGTAGCTCATAAGGCTATTGTCACTTTATAAAGGTAAAACGAGGTAATCGTTCCTCTGCTATACAAAAAAGGGGTGGGGAAGGTTATCCTGTTAAAATTCGTAATCTGTTCGTGTTTTCCCGCTATTTAACTTTTAACGCTTAGGGCGTGGCGATTCACCGTACCATCTTGGCACCGATGATGTTCTTATCGATGATGCCGTGATTGGTAAACATATGATTGTAGACTACCTTTACGGTACCATTGTCCTCGCGGAGTGTCTCCCGCTCGAGGTAGGTATAGCTCTGTCCCGGCCTGAGGTAGACGGTCTGGTTATTCACATAGAGCCCTACGGTTCCGTAAGGGTCGGCCTGGAATAATATTGCTGGCCCGGCATGTACTGGCAGGCTATAAATGCCGTACAGCTTATTTCCTGTGCCTGATCCGAAGTTGCCTTGGAGCGTTAGGATATCCCCGAAGATCACTTTGAGCGAGCTATTGATGGGAAAATCGATGTTGCCATTCAGCTCTCTGGTATTTTCGTTGAACCAGTATGTGGGAAAATTCGTTGTGCGGAATGGCGCGCTCCCATTGATCACTGTGCCGTTCGCGATCATGTTATGCTCAAGAAATACTGCTTTGGAAGGGGCGAGTATGCTATAGCCGTAACTCGTCTGGATGGAGACGGCTTCATCCGAGAACATAAAGGTGGTTGCGGTCAAGAATAGGAGTACAAGGATTAATCTATGGAGCAGGACACCCAAAGATGACACCCGATTTACGAGTCATTTAGAAAATCGATATACTTTCGCGCTATTTTACTCAGAATCATTGTAGAATGCCTGCTCTGCTATATTTACAGTTTCATTCGATCGCAGGGTAACATTAATATCCATAACCGCATATTAATATAATGGTGACAATATATTATTAGTAGAAGAAGCCTGGACACAACACGGATAATAGCAGGAACCATACTCACCACCTACGTAATCATAACCATCCTCGTCCAAAACCTGAGCCTTAAAGCACTCATAGACAACGAAACAGCAAAGACACTAGTATACTCCCTAGACGTACCAACAATGCTAGTACTAGTCATCTACGCAGGACTCAGCTTCAAACAAGAACTAACCAAACCCAAATACAAAATCCCAAAAAAGAACCGATGGATGATAGACACCATCCTATCATGCGCCGGCATCACAATCTTCGGAACGCTACTAATCATCAAATACCTACTTTAGAAACAACCAAATACGACAATACAACCATCAAACAATCTTATTTCGCACCACAATAGAACCAAACCGAATCCTAACCCACCCAAGACGACACTCGATCCTCAAATATCTAGCAACTTATAAACCGAACGCCGAGCCACACCAGAACACAGATAACAGATAACAGATACAAACACAGATACCACCTAAAAGAGTGATTAAGCGGAGCCCCTTCCTGATAGAGAATCGTGTTTGTATCTGTTATCTGTGTTCTGGTGCGGCTCGGCGTTCGGTTTATAAGCCGCCAGAAACATGAGAAATCTGAATAGACTCTTCAAAAACGACCGGGTAGGGCGCCGTAATACATTTTTCTAATTGCGGGTTTGTCACAATAACGTTATAATATGCTGAACCATAGGGTTTTATAGAAATAGATGAAGGGGAGCCATCTTGCCAAAAACGAATTGCTGGGAATATAAGAAGTGTGGTAGGGAGCCGGGAGGCAGTAAGTCTTCGGAACTGGGCGTATGTCCTGCGGCAACCGAAACCAGAACAGAAGGTATCAATAATGGAAAAAACGGCGGCCGAGCCTGCTGGGTTCTTACCGGAACCATGTGCGGTGGTCATATCCAGGGGACGTTCGCGGTCAAGCTGGGCAACTGCATCAAATGCGAGTTTTATAAACTCGTAATGCAAGACGAGGGGACCGGTTTTAAAAATTCGAAGGATATTCTCGCCCGGTTAAAGTGATGATTGCAATCAGCGCATGGTCAAAATTGAGGTATGAACACCATGTATGTGGTGTTCATACCCATGCGCCTTCAGAACTCATAGGGTTCATCATTTTTTCAGAAATTTCTGTCATCATCGGCGCGGCTTAGTTGATCTATAAGTTCCCGGGCGGCTTGGTATGGATCAGGCGCGTTGTATATGCTTCTTCCGACTATGACGAAATCTGCTCCGGACCTAATCGCGATTGAGGCGTCTCCGCCTTGGGCGCCGACGCCTGGTGAAAGGATCTTCATTTTCCCCGCTCTCTGTCGGATCAGCGCGAGCCGTTCCGGTCGGGTGGCAGGGGCGATAATGCCTGATGCGCCGGAGGATCTTGCCATGTCAACCAGTTCCATTGCATGGGCCTGAAGGAAGTCGGTCGCTCCAGGATGGCTCATCTCGGTCACCACATAGATCTCTTTACCGAACCCGGCAGCGATATCTATACAGGCTTCTATGCTGTCCCTGCCTGTGAAGCCCTGGCAGATGACCGCGTCAGCGCCTGCCTCAAAGGTCTCTTCGCAGATCAACCTGTTAATACTCGGGATGTCCGCCACCTTAAAATCGGCGATCACGCTGGCGTATCTCTTAATATCACCGATGACCTCCAGGCCGCAGGCCAGCGCCAGGGGGTAATTGATCTTGATCGCGTCGACCGCGGGACCAAGCTTTTCCGCAATAGCCAGCGCCTTCTCCCGATCAGTCACATCCAGCGCGATAATTAACTTGGATCTAGCGTTAATCATAAAAAGCTCATGGAATACTATCATCCAGAGTACATAAGATTTATCATCGGGATTGCGACCACCCCACGAGTAAAGCCGTGACGTTTCGCCCTACACCTCGTTAATTCTAAAAAAGACATGTGGTAGTTTATAGGCGATAGGTGACGGGGGTAAACCGGCCTGATATCGGATAGTAGTTGTGATTCAGCTTGATTGAGCCTGGTTGCAACACGGAAAATTGTTGGGCAGGGGAGTAGAGGTTAATCCTGCCCTTTCTGAAATCGATCGATTTGATGATACCCAGGCCCTGGAACCGCCCGGAATCGTCGTATATGCCTGTAACTAAATCAAGGAAATCGTCGGTGACAAATGCCTGGATCAGATCTGCCCCGACGGATGCAGCGATCCTGTCCAGGTCTGAAATCGCCCGTTCAAAGATCACTATCGCTTCCCCGCCAGCCATTTCAACATGAACAACATGGCGTCTGAGATCATCAGGAAGCATTGCAGGGTCGATCCTTTCGCCGTTATTCAGCAGGGATCTTTCGATATATACATTGTCGAGCGTCACCGATGATTCCAGCGCGTTTGAAAAATGTTCTCTGAACGCCTTCGCACGCAGATACAACCTTTCCGACTTGCTTTTTACCCTGACTCCGGGCGCAGGTGAAAAGCGGTGGACTTCAACGCCCGACCCGGTGAAAGCATCGATGTAGGATAGATCGTTGTCTTGGTCGATCAAGACCAGCATATCAGGTTTCACCGAATTGATCTTCTCGGTCTTGAGCGCTCTGCCCATGTCACCGGTAATAAGGCCGCAGGTATTGATGACGACAGGACCATCACCTGCACGTGCTGTCATTCTGGAAACACCGGCGATCAGCTGTAGGAGGTGGCCTGCGGGGGTGACAGAACCCACAAAATATCCGTCTTCCATCACTGAAATGCCATCGATTAGCCTGCCTCGTGAAACAACCGATGGCGGGCCGATATCGCTCTGGCCGATATCCGAGTCTATGATGGTAACCGGTACATCTTCCGATAGCCGTCTGATTAGCGTGGACTTGCCTGTATCAGTTTTTCCAAGGACCATTACGATTCTGGAGCGAGATACACGATCGCAAAGGTCTTCAAATGATGATAGGTCATAGGTCATGTAATTTGGAGTCCGACTGAGGAGGTGACAGGCCGTCGAACCTCATTTTTTCGGCCCGTCGTTCATATAGACGATTTCAGGCTTGCCTTTGATATGCGCCAGTTTAGCCGCCTGATCTACGGCGTCGTAAAGTCCGCCGACCTCGTCGATAAGGCCCATGTCTTTCGCCTTAGTCCCTGTATATACTCGGCCGTCTGCGATTGACTTTACCTTGTCTATCGACAGATTCCGCCCGCGGGCAACGCTAGATACGAACCTATCATAGCTTTCGTTGATAATGCCCTGTATATAGGTCTTCTCATTATCTGAAAGTCCTCGCCAGTCCGCTCCCACATCTTTGAAGTTGCCCGATTTAGCTATATAGTAGTTGATTCCCTCATCATCGTAGAATTTCGTCCTGTTTTTAAACACCCAGATTACACCTATGCTGCCCGTAAACGTGTCTGGGTTGGCATAGATCTTGTCTGTCGTTGAGGACACATAGTAAGCTGCAGACGTCGCTATATCCCCCATCGATACGACGACCGGTTTTACCGCCTTTGTTCGGTTGATCTGGGATATGATCTCTTCTGCTGCCACCGGTGTGCCTCCCGGAGAATTAATTCTAAGCACGATCGCTTTTACGTTCGGGTCGCTCGTCGCCTTACGCAGATTTTTCACAACTTCGCTTGAGCACGACGACGAATCGTCATCGCATGATTGATCTGCTACCATACTTCCTTCGATATAAATGATAGCCACTTTGTCCTTATGGCCGATATTGACCCGGTCCTTTAGCAAATCCATGATATGCGAGCCCGCGAAATTTTTGATATGAGGGGCTGCAGTTACAAACATGACAACGCCTAAGACTGAAATGATAATCAGTACCAGAGCCCCCAGCGCAAGTAGTAGGGTTATACCTGCCAGACCCCGATCATCACGGCTAAACAATCCTTTGCACATATCCAGCATACCATCCAGTACTAATTACGATCGATATTTTAATAAAAGTTATATGGGATAAAAACTGAAAAATGCCTTATCTGACCGTGGACATATCGTGCCACGGACAACACGACCCATCCCCTATCGGACCCACCCTATTTCACAGAAAGGCTTGCCACCAGTTTAGCGTAGAGGCAATTCTCCTTCAGGCTAAGGCCAGCCCCGGTCCTTTACAACCTCAGACACTACAATCCTTGTTTCCGTGTGCTGCTGTAACCCGGTAGGAGGCAAGCGGTTTGAACGTAGGTAGCTGTCAGGCTAACGAGGCTATTCATCATGTCGCTAAAGATGTCGGGTTCTCTCTCTTTTCTGTATGTTCGTTTACTATAAAATTCAGTTTTGTTGAGATGATTGTGTTCTTTTTGGGGTGGTGGGTTAACCTAGTGCTCTTATAATATGCCGTAGTTTTGTCGCAAAATTGTTATTTTGCGACACGATACATTCCGACTACGAAATTTGATGGGCTATCGATCTTATATTATCTGTTGTTTTCAATATTATGCATAATTAAATTTTCCTAAAAAAATTATGCATATACTAATGTATACAATTTTGTATATGTTAATGGTGTAAAGTTATTGCAATAGACCCCCCCGTAAACAATAAACATTTATTATTATAAATGTAAATATTTAATATTAGTATATGTGTACATAAAATGAGTGAATGATAACACTATGTATACAAATTATTATGACTATTAACTTATACGTATAACTAAATATGTACAATAAATTGTATATTACATATAATTTTCGAGCTAATAAAAATATACCACCACTTGAGAAACATACATGGACCGACCTCAACTAACCCATTAGCCGCCAAATCCTTCCTTCTATTAAAACATGAATTCCTACGCGATCGCCTAAGGCGACAATGACATATTCTTCAAGGTAAATCCGATGATAGAAGCGGATTTAACCGCTGGATTAACGCACTACTCACAATTCACCCAATTAACGGAGCATTTCACAAATTCTTCAAAGGCTTCTCACTTGATTTAAGACCATATTGAAAACTAATACAAATATATTCTCTAAATGTCTTATCATTATAGTTTTTACAAAAGCTTCATGTATTAATAAATCATTTTTCATTTGCGGGATATCCATGAGTATAGATGCTATAATGGTTGTTGATGGCAAATGGATATTTGCGGAGGATGAAGAAGGTAAATGGACTGGCGCTAAAGGGTTTATAAAAAACCCGATATGGGATTTCCCACAAGATGATGGGCCGGAGGACAGACCTATAGAATACGACTTTATTAAACAAACTCCAAAACTGCTAGAATCCATTTTAGATAACTTAAATATATACTGTTTGTTAAAAGAACCAAGAGAAGTACTATTTGATACTAAATTTGATGAGAGGGGGGCGATCGAATCAATTGGTATAGTAAAATCTCTTTTGGTTAATTTGTACGGAGAAGAAACAGAGCATTACGGGATACATCAGGATATGCAACTTCTGGATTTTTTCAAATTAGGTTGTGAACTACAATTTGCTGGAAAACGTCCCCATGTACTTATCGTATAATTAATGGATCCACATACTGCACCAACTAGTTCATGATCAAACCACACGAACATCCATCGCGTAATTCCGCAACAATCCCAGTCATGAAGATACTTGTGACCTCATAGTTTCTTTTAGGGTTTCTAAATCAACCCCTGTAAGTCAATGCATTTGGTAGTAAGTGTCGAGATTATTTATTTGAAAATGAGTTAACTAAGTTGGATAGGCGAACAGGAACGCGTAAAAATCCACGCGAGGCAAGCGACGGGGATAAAAAGATACCGGGAAACCCACGAGGACTGGGGAAGACCAGTGAAAAAGGTCAACTGGAGACAGTACGAGGAATATAAAAAATTAGGATTATCCGACCACGCCTGCTCTAAACTCCTCGGGCTTGATTGGCGAACCCTAAAAAAGAGGATAGCGGAACGCCAACCCGCGAAAAAATAACTCTTGTTGCGTTTAACGCTATTTTTCTTATCTCACTTGCTTCGAGCACATAATCAAAAAACGTGCTCCGGGAGTTTCGGCGCACGACTTTAACAGTACCTGCTGTGTTGAATAAAGGAGATAACTTGTTTAATAAGCATTTAAGCTGTTATCGCCTTTCTTATAACTAAAATATGG
>DATHCY010000191.1:0-3283 GCA_035319305.1 Methanocella sp. | reverse complement strand
ACTTTCGGGCACAGCGTAGAAAACGAATACGGGCATTTTTGCTGTGTTGAATATGGGGCAGCGGTTGTTTATATAGTGTGAAGAAACACGATCGCTGCGCTGTGCCAGGGGACACAGATTCCACAGATTTGGACAGATTGCACAGATACGTGGAGATTCCACTGATGGCTGATCTACTTCCATGAACCAATTATCTGTGCTATCGGTATCCATCTGTGGAATCCGCGGGAATCTGTGGAATCTGTGTCTCTGGCACAGCGCAGCGATCGTCTCCATTCCACAGCACATAAACCACACCTAATTATAATCATATTCAATACGGCAACAAAAAATAATACATCTAAATCGGCCGGGCCCGGCCGGACCTTTGCTTCGGGCAGGTGCGCCGATTATCGCCGGCTGTACTCGGGGTCGGGGAGCAGATTTGCATTCGCAGCGTGCGGAGCTATTTTATTCATGGCGGTACAACTGATCTGTTGAAGCCTGTGCTGAAGGTGGCGGTTAGATTTATCAAATCTCGAACATATAAATTACGGGAGCGGCAATGCCCAAGATAGCGACGATCGGCGACGTGAACGTGGATTTGATAGCCCGTATCGACCATATGCCCGACCTGGGAAAGCAGGTTATCACCAAAGATTTTCAGGTGCATGGAGGGGGATGTTCGGCGAACTTTGCGTTTCAGTGCGCACGGCTTGGCATGGACATCAAGCTGTTCGGCAAGGTTGGCGACGATGTGTTCGGTACCTATGTCCTCGTGGAGCTGGAGGATAACGGGGTCAGTACGAAAAACGTGCGCCTGACCAGCAAGAAGACAGGCGTCACTTTTGCGATAGTCCAGGGCATCGAGAGGTCGTTTGTCACATTCCGGGGCGAGAATGCCACGTACAATATCAATGATATAGATCTCTCGAAAATCGATGCGGACATCGTTCATCTCCCATCGTATTTTTTGCTGGACGGCCTGCGGTACGACTACGGTCATCTGATCGACCTGCTCCATGGAGCCGGTATCCGGGTATCATTCGACACCGGGTGGGATCCAAGAGGCTTCCCTAGCGAAACTGTGAAGCCGCTGTTTGATATAATCCCAAAGGTGGACATTTTCCTGCCCAACCTGGATGAGGCTCGGAGGATCCTGGGGGATGAGAAGCTGACCGGGGAAAAGGCGGCCCGGATCTTTCTGGATATGGGCGTCCGCATCGCCGCGATCAAGATGGGCAAAGACGGGTGCCATGTGGCGAGCAGTGACTATGAGGAGTTCGTCCCGGCGTTCAAGGTCCCGGTAATGGATACAACCGGCGCGGGCGACACGTTTAACGCTGGCTTCATCAGCGCCCATGCGAGCGGCCTGAGCCTAAAGGAATGCACACTGATCGGCGCAGCTACAGCCGGTCTCAAGGTTGGGGGCGTGGGCTGGACAAAGTATCCGACCCTGCAGAATGTGAATAAGTTTCTTGAAGATAAAGGTTATAAAGGCCTTCGATGAAAATTTTCGATATTTCAGTCAGCTTGTACAATGGGATGCCGGTCTTTCCCGGGGACCCTGTTCCAGATATAAAGCGGGTGATGCAAACCCCAAAGGACCCGGGTAACGTTTCACTGTTAACCATGGGCTCCCACACCGGTACCCATGTCGACCCTCCGCTGCATTTCGTCCATCAGGGGCTGCCAGTGGATCAGATACCACTGGATCACCTGTACGGCAAAGCCGAAGTGCTCGATTTGACCGGCGTCAAGGAAGGGATCAGCGCCGATGATCTGCAACGGGCCCGCCCGAAGGAGAAGATCCTGCTCTTCAGGACGAAAAATTCCGGGCTCTGGAAATACAACGATTTCAATAAGGACTTCGTCTACCTGGATGAAAGTGGCGCTCGGTGGATCGTGGAGAACCATATTAAAACTATCGCGATCGATTACTTGTCAATCGGCAAATTCTCCGATGGCCACACCGTCCATCATATCCTACTCGACGCAGGTGTGACTGTAGTCGAGGGCGTGAACCTCTCCGAAGTCAGTCCAGGAGCTTATACGTTCGCCTGCCTGCCCATAAAAATCAGAGATGGAGATGGTGCGCCGGCCCGGACCATACTAGTTAAAGAGTCAACAGCCAACGGCTAAAGTCGTTGGCCGGTCGTTCATTGGAGTCGAGTGGTGATTCCCCCAATGGCTGAAGCCGCCGGCCTCCTCTACCCACAGCCCTAAAGAACGTGAAACCGGTACGGAGAGCAATCGAAATACAGCGATCAGAAAGCCAGCTCTTCGAGGATCGCATCCAAATTAAGTAAAAAATCATTCAGCATATATACCGGCACGAATATGCACCCGTTTTCCACGACCATGTTGTCATCGAGCCAAGAGACAATGATCGGGATTGATTTAATCCCAAAGGCATCCTCGTGGGCCAAGCACCTGTTGTAGTGCTTGGCCGCCTCCGCCTTCAATGAGGATTCCCTACGCCTGCCACGGCCATACTTTTTGCCATCGATGCACAAGCACAGATCCCTACGTAGGCCCACGACGTCGATCTGGTAGCCCCTCCCGCCTGATTTGAAGACCTTGCGGAACTGCACATCGAAGTCGTAGCAGCTGAGGATGTCACGGATATGCTCCTCAAACTCCTGCCAAGTTGCGCTGTCGAGATCTCGCATAGCTAGCGAGACGGCTCCTTCGCCTTCACAAGATATCAAGTTTCTCAATGAAACCGACATCTTCATAACGTCTGTCTTCCCGCAGTTCCTTGTCGCTCAGCACTTGACGCTCCAACGTGCTCATGGCTATGTGGAACGCGCCGTCGGCACCCCAGCCCTCACCTCTAGCACTGTAAAAGTTATGATCTGTCTTAAGCCGAATCCGACATAGGATCAGTGGCGTGCCGCGGAATGTCTCCTTGTGCTGCTTGAAATACACGTTGACGTAGCCGCCGACAAGGAACCTTTCGAATTTTTTGATAAAGTTCCTGATCGACGTTGTCACGTACTGGTCATCGTAATCGACCAAGTTGGCATGGCTCAGCTGCAGGGTAAAGTTCGATTCGGTATCGATCTCACCCTTCAGCTGAGTGGCCAGGGCCATCAGCACGTCGGTGGTTGTCATAATACCCTTGATTTTTTTGTCTTCGACCACGATCAATCCCTGCAGGTCCCTTCTTATCATGAGTTCCACCGCACTTCTGATGGACTCGCGGGGCGTAACGGTCACCACGCTGCCGGTCATGATACTCTTCAGCTTCAGATCCCGCATCGGACTCTGTTTTGTGCCGGCACTACCCGTGCCGTGCTCT
>DATHCY010000190.1:0-5832 GCA_035319305.1 Methanocella sp. | reverse complement strand
ACTGACCCGATAAAGACTCGGACTCCTGGACCGTATTGTGCCCGTATAGATACATAATAGCCCCTATGATCAGCACGAAGAGGGCTCCGACGAAAATGACAACACCGATGATAAGCAGTCCATCTTTCAAAGTCACATTCCTCGAGTTTACCTAAAAGAACTAACTGACCGCCATTACTAAAGCTTATCGTTACCCGACGACTCTCCCAGCTCACCCATCCACCCCTATACATACAACCCCTCATGCGATATCCTGAATCCTTCGAAAGAAGCGACTTACCCATGGAAAAAATTGCACTACCCTACACTTTCAGATGCACCGACAACGGCCTCAATGTCCATGGTACACCCGGTATGTCAGGCGTACATCGCAGCGTGACCGGATCCACATGATAGCCATACGGACAGACCCGCGGCCCATCAGTGGGCACAGGAGAGCCCGGCACACACTGCCGTACAACCGGATCATAATAATAGCCGGACGAACACCCATGGGACGGAAGCATCGTTTCAGCCTGACTTTGAGATTGCCCTTCTACCCCAATCATCAGATTCGCGAAGGCATCACCCCGGGATGGGGATAGATAGCTCTCGCGGGAGTACTGCGAGCCGATCAACACGACCAGGACCGCGCCTATGAGCGATGCCAGCATAATAGCTACCAAGACTATCCGGACCGGACTCATAAGTTTCATCACCATGCTAATCCAATCCTCCCAATTAAAATTGTTAAGAACATAACGAGTGGATGCAAAGCATGTTTATAACGTTCTTAGATTAGATGGCGAAACCTCGACACTCAGTCCTCAAAGGCGAGACCAACCCACCACGTTCACTTTTAGTGAACCATTATATACTGCTGTGAACTTGATAATAGGATCCTTTTGTTCACTAAAAGTGAACATATATAATTGAGTATGAACATAATTATTGATGATGCTCAACCTGTTCTCCGGTAAATCGATCAATGTGATTAGGGTACTCCTGGTTCGCCACCCCAAGACATGGATCTTAAGGGATCTGGCGGCAGAAGCCGGCGTGTCACTGGGACAAGCCTACAAAGTATCACAGGCGCTAATCAGAGAGCGAATGGCTATACGTGGCTCCGCCCGATCGGAACTCAAACTGACCGATCCCGCCCTGCTGCTCAAACGATGGGCAGCAGTCAACAATTTCGCAGCGTGCACCGAGTTCATCGAGTTTTACACACAGGAGGAAGAAATAGACGAATTTCTTAAAATGTTCAAAGGCCGGGACGGCCCCGAATACGCTTTCACTGGGCTGGCAGGCGCGCTGCTCGTCTCACCATTTGTCCGGCCGACAAACATCCATTTATATGTTACCGACAAAGACGCTGCGAACCGATGGGCAAAGCAACTAGGCATCATGCCGATCGAAGGGAGCGGCAACGTGAAGTTCGCCATCACGAAAGACCATAGCATTTACTACGGCGCGCACGAGATCGACGGCCTTCGGGTAGTATCGAACATCCAACTGTACGTTGATCTGATCAATTATCCGGCCCGGGGCGAAGAAGCGGCGGGCGAAGTATTAAAAGTGATTAGAGAGCAATGGTTGCGCGAGCGTATACGTTAAGATTATCTGGGGGCGCATGGATATCGAAACCCCGCACAGTCTGTCGGTTAAACCCGTAGAAGCCCGCCGGCTTTAGCTGTGGGAAGTGATATCACACCGGTACTTTCGCCCTGGATGCACAACCTTTAAGTTTCCACTCGACTAATGGTGGTATCGAATGATTGTTCGGAAAACGATACGGGCATCAGTCCATTATGCGATCATAAAAACCAAGTTGCATCTGGATAGCCGCATAATAGCTCTTCGACGCCGAGATGACAGGCTGAAAGCATATATGAACTTCCCGGAAAGGGAAGCGAGTGTGCAGAAGATGGAAGCCCGCGAACTTTAACCATGGGAGAAGGTCAGATGTATCCGAGAGAGATCACCGAAACTTCCAAGTCAGCCCTGCTTGAACTCGGGCTGGCGCTCGGGAAATATCACGATGACATCGTGCTAGCAGGCGGATGGGCCCCTTACTTCCTCACGAAGGACTACTTCCAGCACTGCGGCAGCATCGATATCGATCTGGCGCTGAAGACGGAGATCATGCCGAAATACGATACGATCCGTGATATCCTCGAGGACCTTGGGTATATACCCAGAGCATACTCCCCATTTCAGTATACCAGGGTTATTCGATCGTCCGTCGACGGCAAGAATTACCAGATCCGACTTGATCTACTGTGCGAAAAAGAGGGCACACAGTACATCCACGGGATGCACGATGTCCAGCAGGACCTCCAAGCATGTGTCTTCGACGGACTTGAGCTCGCCTTCGACTTCAACTTTGAACAGAAGATCGAGACAACCCTGCCGGGAAACGGCACGGCACGAACGACAATAAAGATCCTCGATCTGGTAGGGTCGCTAGCGTTGAAGGGCCGGGCTTTAGTGGAGCGGGATAACCCCAAAGATGCGTATGACATCTTCGCGCTGACCTACTACAACGGCGGACCGACGGAGGCCGCCAGCTATTTCAACGGATCTGTTTCAGGCAGAGCGCTGGCTGCGACAAAGCAGAAGATGCTGGATGACGCATTTTCGAATATCTCCTACGCGTTTCATGACGCAGATCGCTTCGGACCATTTAGGGTCGAGTCGTTTTCAGAACTGAAATATAGGAGAAGTGTAGTGGCGGCTCAGGTCGGCAAGTTTTTGGATACGGTTCAATTGCGACAACAAAAAGTGGGTGCTAAATTTTCCGACTAAATTTCATCTAAACCTCCGGGGCGGAGACCTCATCCTTTAGGGTGGGGAGGAGCCCGTACGCTTGTCCAAAAACTATTTGCTTAATATCCATCATGATGACCTCTTGATACAGTTATACGCCCTTTGGGTGTGGCACTCCCTGGAAAGGGGGATAACGGTAGAAGCTTGTAACACCCGTATCCGACGACAACATTGCCTCTGGGGCATGAGCGCAGCAATGCGCTGTCTGAAGAGTAGCCTGACGCTTGAAGTCTCTCCCATTGGTAGGCCCCGCCCTAAAGGACGGGGTTGTTGACTTACTCCGCAGATCGGGCAACGCCAGCCCTCCCCGCCCGAAGAAGCCAGAACGGGCGATCCATAATAAAGTCCGGGCCATCCTGTATCCATGCCGCTGGTTTTATCTTTAACGAGCACGGAGCGAGAGAAGAGCTCGTCCCTTCAGGGCGGCGTTGAATCGAGTCTTGTTGGCTCGTCAGGTATTTAACGTTTAATCGCCTACCCCCTATTAGGTAGACTTGCCTTCTCAAGTAAGCGAACCTTCGCCTATGGCGAACCCTTCGCAAACATACGAAATAGACGGGGATGCGGGTGTGGCTGATCGAAAGGTAGCCGGGGATTCCATGGATACCTGGTAGAGGTCTCGTCAATAGGCCGGTGGGAATAAGGCCGATGGCAGACTTCCCACGAATTGAATTGTCAAAGCTGCGGCAATGACAAGCCACGCCCTTCAGGACGTGGTAATTGACCTCCATTCGCATCCTAAAGTCAGTGAGCTAATGCCCTGTAGAAAAGTCGCATGCATATATACCTGTCATCGTCCCAGGGCCTGGAAATAGGATGGTAGTTACCTCTGAAAATAATCAAACTCGTCACTATGATCACCGCCATCGCGGCGATCATATCGATCAGTGGCTGTATCTGTTGCTGTGGTCTGGACAGCCAGCTGAGCAAGTATAAAAAGTCGGTAAGCGTCCTTGACCTCCCGGATAACGCAACGATCAATGGAACCAGTTATCACTTGAACTACACTGATACTAGGCAGAATCGGACCGCTGTCAAGGCTGGTGTGCTCAATGTCCTCGGCCTGCTCGGCTATCCGCCGGAGGATGTTGAGTACGAGATGAACCAGAGTATCGATACTTCAGGCGTAAATGAATACAGGTACTTCAACTACACCGATGTAATCGGAAAGAAGACTTTTGGCGTCTACGTGGCGAAGACTGACAGCCCCTTTGTGACCAGTACAAGCTTTGGGTCGCTGAAACAGCTGCTGACTTCATCGATATGGTTTATCAACGACCGAGACTACAACTGGGGAGGCGTCTATAACGTCTCGTATAACGCCAGTTCCAAAGTGGGTGATGGCGGGGAGAAGTACGGGGCGAAGGTGTATGGTCGGGATAGCTATACGGTCATCGTTAGGTACAGCAACCTGTATGTGCTGGCGTATTCCTTTGAGTCGTTTCAGGCGGCCGAGGAGGCCGCCCAAATGGCGATCAGGCAAATCGACCTTACGGCCGTCGATCCTTAAATACCCGTTATCCAACCCCGGGACAGATGAAGGCCCTTGGTAAGCTTTTTTATAGGCGATACACCATACGATTACTGTACGGAGGTTTTACTATTATACCCATTGGCGAGGATCAGTTAGTTGAGATCGTCGAGAAATACAGTCCTATAGTCGTGAACATTAACACCGTCATGCTGATGCAGGACGCGTACATGAACGTCACGCCGCAGCAGGGCATGGGATCAGGCATCGTAATAGACCCTAAAGGGTACATCTTGACTAACAACCACATCGTCGAGAACACTCAGAGCATGGTGGTGAGTACCTTTGACGGCACAAGGTTCGAGGGCAAGCTGGTCGGCACTGATCCTATGTCGGACGTGGCTGTGGTTAAGGTTGAGACCGGTAGGAAGAAGCTTCCGGTGGCGAAGCTCGGAGACTCGGAGAAGATCAGGGTAGGTCAGCTATCCATTGCGATAGGAAACCCGTTCGGCTTCATGCTGCGGGGCCCTACAGTTACTGTGGGGGTGATCAGCGCCTTGAATCGTACCATCCAGGCGGACAGGGGAGTATACGAGAACCTTATCCAGACTGATGCGCATATCAATCCTGGGAATAGCGGCGGCCCTCTGCTGAATAGCGCTGGGGAGATCGTCGGCATGAACTCGGCGAATATCCCGTTCGCGCAGGGCATAGGCTTCTCAATCCCGATTAATACGGCGATGCGCATTGCCAAGGAGCTCATCGAGCACGGAAAGGTCGTCCGGCCCTGGCTGGGCATCCTCGGCGTCGGCATTAACAAGGAGCTGGCGGACTACTACAACCTGAGCTCGGCGGAGGGCATTCTCGTGACGCGCAGCTTCGAGAACAGCCCGGCGGGGCAGCAGCGGATCACTGCAGGCGACATCATCATGAGCGTCGACGGAAAAAAGATGGCAGATATGTCTGAAATGGCATCCTATGTGAGGAAAAAGAAGATCGGTGACATGATCACATTGACGATCAAGAGGGGCAACATCCAGGGGAATGTCAAAGTTCGTCTAGTCGAGACGCCCGCCGCCTGATGGATAAGATTAGGGACGCGCGGTCCCGCGCGTCATCTTTTCGCTACGGGGCCGATTGGAATCGGCATCGTCGGATCCAAAGTAAAGGAAGGACTGACTGTACCCACTGGGCTCTTACGGCAAACAGGGCCGTCCCGTTATCAATGATTGGCCTTGGGTTTGGAGGAAACCTGGTTGTTTTAGTGCTGGGATGGATCCGACCCCTTGATTCCTCTCATGTGTACTGCAGACGCAATCCTGTCCGGCCTGATTGGATTTGGGTAATGTACTGCCCATGCCGGCCTCGTCTATGCTGGACAACGTCGTGAAGATAATGAGGCTTGGTGCTCGGGCCAATGTTAATTCGGTCTGGAGAGCTTTTAAGGCCCTCTCTCCAAGCCTACCGAGAGCTATTTATAATCGTTCGTTATATATAGAACAAATAGAAGTGATAAGCCGGACGCACACCCATTACATGTGTTTGCTTCTGAA
>DATHCY010000189.1:0-4870 GCA_035319305.1 Methanocella sp. | reverse complement strand
CGTTAACGCTGTAAACTGAGAGCGCCCAGAAGTTGAAGCATACCAAGACGAAGATCGCCGAGAGCGCCAGGATCAGCGTTTCCAGAGCGATCTCGTTCGGGGTCTTAGGACGCTTTGCCGTTTCGATCATCGTGATAAGCTTGTCGATAAACCCTTCGCCAGGCTGGATAGTGATCTTGATGATGATCTCGTTCGAAATCACCTTGGTACCGGCAACGACGCTGCACCGATCACCGCCTGACTCTCGGATCACAGGTGCCGATTCGCCGGTGACAGCCGATTCGTTGATCACAGCAGCACCCTCTACGACCTCGCCGTCCGAGGGGATGATGTCCCCGGTTTTAACCAGCACTAGATCGCCCGTCCTCAAATCGGTGGAGGAGATCGTATCGTACGGAGAATCAAAGCTCTTTTTCTTGAGCCGTTTGGCCATAAGGTTAATCCGGGTCTTCCGCAGATCGTCGGCCCTTGCTTTGCCTTTAATCTCGGCCATCGATTCCGCGAAGGTAGCAAAGAGCACCGTCATCCAGAGCCAGAGGGCGATCAGACCAAGGAACAGCGCCCGACCGCCGTTGATCAACGCGTAAAAGAAGCTGAGCGTGGTAACGAAGCTGCCGATCTCTACGGCCAGCATCACCGGGTTTCGCCACAACAATCTGGGGTCGAGCTTCACGAACGACTGAACTAAGGCCTCCATCGCCACCTTCGGCGTGAAAAAGCTACGAGCCTTTTCCTTCTTCGCCATTAAAAGGTCACCCCCTTGATCATCAGCAGGTACTCTACGACCGGGCCCACCGCCAGAATGCTGAAAAAGGTCAAAGCACCGATCAGCATGATGACGAAGATAATCCACAGGACGAACGAAGGCGTATGCGTGGGCAGTGTCGCGATCGTCGTCTGATAATACTTTTTGCTCGCGAGCGACCCTGCCATGGCCAGCGCGGCAACCGCTGGTACGAACCTCCCGATAAACATGGCCAGCGCACCCACCAGGTTATAGAACAATGTGTTTGCGTTCAGGCCTGCAAACGCACTACCGTTATTGTTCGACATGGATGCGAAGGCATAGATGATCTCGGTCAACCCATGCGGGCCAGAGTTGAGTATGGACGAAGTCCCCGCCGGCATGACCAGCGCGACGCCCGAGATAACCAAGATAAGAAGGCCCGATGTCAACACGATGACGATCGAACCGCGCATCTCCAACGCCTCGATCTTCTTGCCCAGATACTCCGGAGTTCTCCCGATCATAAGCCCCGCGATGAATACGCCGATGATCACATACGCCAGCATGGTATACAGCCCGGAACCGGTGCCGCCAGGCACCACTTCGCTGAGCATCATAAGGAACAGCGGCACCATCCCACCGAGCGGCGTCAGCGAGTCATGCATCATATTGACCGCGCCTGCTGATGTTCCGGTAGTGGCGGCCGCGAATAGCAGGCTCTGTCCGATGCCGAACCGAGCTTCCTTACCTTCCATATATGGGCCGGTAAGATGCATATTGCCCAGTATCGGGTTACCGTTTGATTCCGCCCAGTAGAAGAAAGCGATACAGATGAGAAATATGACCAAGATCGTCGCGATAATCGCCCATGACTGCCTGGTATCATTGACCATATAGCCAAAGGTGTAGATCATCGCCAGCGAGATGATCAGGATCGAAAATATCTCCAGCAGGTTGGTAAGCATATTCGGATTTTCGAATGGATGGGCCGAGTTGGCATTGAAGGGACCGCCCCCATTGGTGCCCAACTCCTTAATCGCCTCTTGGGATGCAATAGGCCCCATCGGCAACATCTGACCGGCGATCATCGTCCCATCAGGCGCCTGGAACGGACTTAATAGGGAGGTGTTTGCGTACGGGTTGAAATTCTGGATCACCCCCTGAGACATTAATACGATTGCTAAGAGAATAGACAGCGGCAGCAGGATATAAAGGCAGCATCGTACCATATCCACCCAGAAATTGCCTATAGTTGGCTGATTCCGCCTGGCGATACCCCGGATTAGAGCGACCGCAACACAGATACTTGTTGCGGCCGACAGGAAGTTCTGGACGGCGAAACCCGCCATCTGGGTCAGATAGCTGACAGCAGACTCCCCAGAATACGACTGCCAGTCAGTATTAGTGACAAAGCTAACCGCCTCACATACGGCTTGATCCCACGAAAAACCCGGGAAGCCCTGAGGGTTCAGAGGCAACACGCCCTGGAAGAGGAGCAAAAGAAACAGCACGATCATGCCCAGGAAGTTGAACAACAACATGGAAACAGCGTATGTTTTCCATCCCATCTCGACCGACGGGTCGACACCAGATATACGATAAATGGCAGTCTCCAGCGGACGGACGAACCGCCCGATCTCCCCACGGAACACCTTTGCCATATAAATGCCGAGCGGTTTCACCAGTGCCAGGATGATCAATAGAAATAGGAACAGCAGTAACGCGTCTATAACGATCATAATTATTCGTTCTCCTCGTCTGTATCAAGGGTAATACTCCGGAGCAAGCCGGCGCTAACTATTAACATGTCAAACTTCCTTTGATCAGATGCTTTTTTTAAATTTAGCTGATATTCACGTTTTTAACGTAACCAAATCCCTGTCACTGAAAATACCTATTTAACAATTACGAGCCGACCTTGATTCCATATATAAAAAAGTTGCGGGTTGATCCGATCGATCATTACAGATAAATACTAAAAATACCTGAACGTAGACGCCCATATTCTCATGAAGGAACGATATTTCCGGTGTTCGCCGGGCAATCAGTGGATCGTGTTAATGGTCTTTACCATCAATACCGGACACGGCGATTTTTTGATCAGGCGGTCGGCGGTCGATCCGGCGATGAAATTGTAGTACTGCTGCCGCTCTGTCGCTCCGATCGCCATGAGATCGTAGCCTTTCGCCGCCTCATTAAGGATCGTTTCCACGATGGGGCCCGACCGGAGCACCATGCGATCCCTTACACCGCTAATCTTGAGATCACTGGCGATGGGGTCAAGGATCGCTTTAGGATCATCATCGTCAGTCCCCACGTACAGTACGGTCACTTCACCACCATGCTTCATCGAAAGCGTTTCGGCCATCTTCGCCGCCCTGAGTGCATGTTTGTAGCCTGAAGTGGGCACTAGGATCCGGTCATATCTCAGCGGCATATCATCCCGATAGCTGAGAACGGCAGTCTCGACCGGAGAACTACGGATAACCTCGTCGATCTTGTTTCCAAACAGGTGATTCAAGTGCTTGCGATAGGTGGAGTTGGCAAACAAGATCAAATCATAGTCACCGGCGCTCACCGCCTCTATAATACCTGTGGCTATCGTAGACGAGTTTTTCACCGCATAAAAAACTTCCATACCGCCTTCGGCTTTGAGCATGTGTGTGGTGGAGATGGCGCTCAGCGCCCTTCTCCATTCGCCGGGCGAGATCGGGATGACGCTCGACACTGTAACGTGAAGAAAAGTGATTTTTCCACCAGCATGGAGAAAGTGGTTGACAAACTCCATGATATATTTCATGTTGGTTGTCCGTGAGACGGGTATCAGTATCTTCTTATACACAGCACATCACGATCGATCACTTGTATACTTGAAGCATATACTCTGATTTATTAGTTTGCATTCATCGAGTGTCAGATCAATAAGTTCTTCAATACCCGTAGCCAGAGGATTTCATTGCCATGTTAAGCGCCCCTCCCGGCGTCTCCAGTCCCATCAGTCGACAGTAGGTTGTGCCGGTGACGGTCAGGGGATGTTCGTATACAAGGTCCCGGAACGGATGTCCGAAGCTGATCGGATGGTAATATGGATAGGTGAAATCAGTAATATCGCTGGGATTATTCATCGCCGTGGAATTGCCAGCCTCAGTGAGATTGCCACTATAGGTCGACGTGGAATTACTGCCTGAAGTGGAATTATTGATACGTGTAAGATTGCTGCCCGGAGTAAGATTATCTTCGGCGGTGAGATTAAGGTGATCGTGTCCATACCGATCATTCGAATGATTATCCTCCGCTTTATGGACGCCGGAATTAGATCTATTAAGAGTCGAATTGCCAGCAGTGCTGGATTCATTCGTCTCTGTATCGTTGGCTTGGCTATCCGATTTATTGATTCGCCCCAAGTTCCACGGCTGGGTCGAGATCTCCGCCCCCATGAAGTCCTTGCTGGTGAAATCCACATCCTGATTACTCAGGTCATCGGTAAACATCCTGACACTGCCATCGCCGATTCCGAAGTTGCCCACAGTCGCGGTGGCATTCCATCCCAGTACGTCGATCACCTGTTTAACGGCAGATCCGTTCACGTCCCAGCCGCTAGGCTCCCAATCCTCGGGCCCCATCTTCAGGAGATTGACGATATCCGCCCTGGCCTCTGATTTCCCTATGATCGGCATGATATGCAGTCCCAGAATTAATACGGGCACAAATATGATGATTACTGCGACTTTCACACCGACCCTCACACCAATACCCAATAAAGTAGATGCGCAGCCATTTGTTAGTTATATTTATCATTTTAAGCGAAAAAGCTGTTATACCGATAGATTTCTTCTGCCTGACAGGCTATTCCGTAAAAAACTGTCGATAGTGATAACAGTTCGTATACTCAATAGCCGTAACGGGTAAGTGATATCGTGGGGCAGATCCGTGGGGTTACTTCAGTCATTATCATAGGTATATTGATCGCCGCTTCAATTACCGTGGTCAGCACAACTAAAGTCGATGCTTGGGCGAACATCCTCGACGATATTAATTTATTGAATAATGCTCCCAACGGCTTTGAGCCGAGCGGCTGGAACACGACCGGCACCGCTGCATGGCTCGACGTCAAACTGGCCGCCGGGTGGAATACGATGAAGT
>DATHCY010000188.1:0-5689 GCA_035319305.1 Methanocella sp. | reverse complement strand
AGAGGGGCTTTGCCGGTGGCAAAGAGTTCATTTTGCTGGAGCCGCTGGGACGATCGGAGCATATCACCATGCTGATTGAAGAACGCGTAGTAATGGCAATCAACCACCATATCCTATAGATCGGGGCTTGCCATCTCAGCGGCGGCTTTGGCAATTTGATGGGGGGTTACCCAGCCGTTTTCGCACGGGCCTTATTCTCCCATGCGCTCCTTCTTCCTGTTCCATTAACGTTCCCTGTGATAAAAAGGTTCACCCTTAGGGTCCCAGGCCTCTATATTTTGATTTAGGCCGGTCTCCGCGCTGGTTCCCGTTTCGGCCATCGCTGCGCCTTATCATCAAAGCCGTGGACTTCTCCCCACCAGCCTTCCCTTTCAGATAGAATCCTGCTGTAAGCAAGATCACTCCTGAAATTAACACGAGTATATCGCCGATAAGCAGTGATGAGACAATCCTCGATTCGATGATATGGATGATATCCCTGGCGCCATCTGTGCCGGGAATCAAACCCCAAAAGATAGATTTTATTAATGGCGGTGCCAGTAGGAATACGAATAGCGCCACAAGGCAAAAGCCGATAATGATCAGGCCTTCCTCAATCAGCTTTTTATGCAGAGGCTCTTCCCAGTATGGAAGCAGCGATGCAACGGCGAGGATAATAAAGGATCCTAGCACGATCATCATAAGAATGCCCAGTATCATATTCGTTTCAGCGTTGAACAGGCCGCCAAACCTGCCCATGATCCCAGTACTATACTTAACATGGTAAATGTTCGATGTGTAAACGTCAAGCATCAGGTTGATAGTTCTCCCTTCATCCAGGTTGCCGACATCGCTTTTTGCCAGGGAGACCGGCAAGCTTCCAAAATGATAGGTATAGATATCCCCTTGATCGTTGTTAAAGAAACTGTTCATCGCTAAATACTGGTCATGCAGCGACGCCGCCTGACCCGGCTGTGCCGCAATGTCCCCCACGATACCTCGGATGGAATCGTAGGTCGTGACCCCGTAAGCGGTATAAGCGAGAATCAGCAGCACTGCTGTCAGACCGGTCAAGGCTAAAAGTCCGCGTCTGGTGCCCGATTTCATCGTAAACTCTTTTGGCCATCAATCGTATTAATGCTTTATCCTCCACGGTCCTTATCACAAACTCAGCTGAGAAGAATATGATTTGGCAACCGGCTGCCAGAACCGATAACTCTATCTCTATAGTCTCAGTCCTTATACAGGATGAACATGCTGAGTACGACTAGCATGCCCATGATGGCGAATAGCAGTATGGAGGTCAGTGGGATATTAGCCCCGAATATACTTATGTTGACGACGATCCCCGCGATGATTACCAGCAAGCCGGCGGCGGCACCGATGATCTGAGCGACATCGACGTTTATTGTGTTCATACTGATGACTCCTTTAGACCCAGCAGAGTACGAAGAGCCATTGTCCCTATGATAATGGTGATGTACTTCTTTTTATCGATTAAAGTATGGTTTTTACTCATATATAGTTTTGCATACGTCTTTTTTAATAAATATCGACGTACTTAAAGGCCATTAAATTTTGAAATCGATCCTCAAAAATAATAAAACGGGAGGCCTGTTGCCTCCCGTTATAAATATTATAAAATTTACTTTTTGCCCTTCTTCTCTCCAGCCTTCTTCGGGATCTTGAAGAACGACTTGTCGTTCCTCTCGAGCTTTACGAACTGGAGCTGAGCGGTGCCGATCTTCTCGACGTTTGCCTTAAAGATCTTGCCCTTGTTCTTCTTGGCTGCATCCTGTATCCAGGCCGGAGCGTTCTTGGGAACAGTGACGAGTTCTCTCTTGCCGACGAAGTAGTGGAGCTTTTTGGTCCCCTTCTCCCGCAGCACGATGTTGGAGACACCACGGTTTGCAACCTTGAGGGCTGCATCCCTTGGCTGTGCGCCGCTGAATGTCCCGATTTCCTCGCCCTTTTCGTTTATTAATCCAAAGTTCCTCTTTTCCCTGCCTTCTGTTGCCATGTGTAGTCACTCTTTGTTATATTATAATTTAATCAACAGAATGAATCGCTAGCATATAAATGTTGTGGTACTTGTCTGAATTTTTGTCAAAAAATAATATTATTAAATACCTTTTATCTTTATTGTCTCTGCTCAAATAGGGTATGTGCTCTCCATATGGTGTAGAAGAATATTATTGTATGTAAATTTCATGAATTTTAAACATTGTAGCATTGGTATTGTGAGGCATATGGAGCCATTAAATCTCACTTTTAGGGATGATAAAACAGAATGTTTATATATGAGCGTTTTCAAATTATATAAAAACATTGTGCAATGCTGTTGCCATTCAAAGCACTGCTACAAAGGCCCAGCTATCGTAAATGCTACCTTTCTGGCGGTTATCGACGACCCTACCTCTGATGCCCATCGACGCAAACGACTTCGCGAGGAAATCCATCTCCTCCTCATTATTAACCGTAAAAAGCAGGAAACCGTCGTCGTTTGCCCTCTTTATTGCCTCTTCAAAGATCCTGCGCCATATGGGCTTATTGAACTCATATATGGTGCCGAGCATAAACCCAACCACGGCACCGTATTTTCCGAAACCGTATTTGTCCAATTCCATCGCATCGACGACCGCCGTGTTGCCAGGATCCAGGATTCCATGGAACAGGCCGTTACATACCGCGCACCGATCATTATCGATCGATAGGACGTTATTGAAGGTTTTACGTAGCGGTGGGGTAGACATCCCGTTGCCGCAGCAGATCTCCAGAGCGTTGATGGTTCCTGGATCCTTGCCTGCCTCCTTCGCCGCGTTTTTTACCAGCCGACTGATCCCTAGTCCGCGCCCGTCGTTGCGGGCGAAGATCAACGGCTCCTTCTCCTTTACACAGTCGCACAGGGCGCCTTCAACGAGGCTTATCGATAGGTATTCCCTCAGGGAGGTAGCGAAGTCCTCGTGATCGACTTTTATCGTTCTTTGCCTACCGATCGCCCCGGAACCAGAAACCTCCAGGACAAGGGCCTCGGTTCGGTGGCGCATTACGGGCACATGTGGATATGGCACTAGAAACCAGAAATCCCCATCCGGATGCTTATTTTTATAGGCGGTGCCCAGGGCTGTCCCTACAGCGTCCTGCAGCGAAAGCGCCGAATCGATAACCCCTGTAGGAAGGCACCGCAGCCTGTTCAGGTAGTCTAGTGACTTCAGGTTCATCTCTATACCTTCGAAGCTGCCCTCTATCAAAAAGACGTCCTCTCCTGTCTTTATTAGATCGTTGAGGAGCATACCCATTAATCGACTCGGGAGTTCATATAGCTTACCCAGGATGCATCTGCTATTTGCAAATCATTACGCCCCATCGTGCTGTGGCTTCCACTCTCACCGAATGGCGCTTGCCGTTTCTATAAGTAGTATTATAACCATATCACCAGTGATCGCTATGGAAATGTTCATCGACGGAAAGGCGACCGTTTCAGGCACCGGATCACGTTTCAATGTGATCAATCCAGCCACGGGAGAAGTGATCGACACCGCTCCCTCAGGCGATGCGGATGATGTACGTAAAGCGGTTGAGTCGGCCACGCATGCTTTTAACCGATGGTCTTCCATGACCTCAAGGGACCGTGGCAAGATCCTGTTCAGGGCCGCACAGATCACCAGGACTCACACAGCCGATCTGGCAACCCTGCTCACGATCGAGCAGGGAAAGCCGTTCAAAGAGGCGCGGGACGAAGTCCAGGGCTTTGCCAACGTGCTTGAGTACTACGCTGGTATTTCGGCGAGCATGCGCATGGGTCTAGTTCCGATCGCCCATGAGCGCTATGGGGCAGTCCTCCGTAGGCCGATAGGCGTCTGTGGCGCTGTCATTCCGTGGAATGTACCAGTACTGCTCATGAGCTGGAAAGTCGGTCCTGCGCTTGTATCCGGCAATACACTAGTGCTCAAGCCAGCGAGCTCTGCACCTCTGACATGCCTGCGGCTGGCTGGAATCATGAAGGAGGCCGGGCTTCCCGACGGTGTCCTGAACGTGGTCACCGGTCGCGGCGACATCGTCGGAGAGGAGATCGCCCGGAACCCGGGGATACGCAAGGTCTCCTTCACCGGCAAGACCAGCACCGGAAAGCACATCCTGGGACTCGCCTCGGAGAGCTTGAAGCGGGTGACGCTGGAGTTGGGTGGCAGTGACCCGATGATCGTCTGCGACGACGCGAACCTCAAGGCGGCTGTCGATGGGGCGGTCAGGGGCCGGTTCTATAATTGCGGTCAGACCTGCACCGCTGTAAAGCGGCTGTTCGTATTCGAGTCCATCGCCGACGAGTACCTGCGCGAGCTGATCGCCAGGATCGCAGCGCTCAAGGTCGGCAACGGCATGGTGGAAGGCGTCGATCTTGGCCCGCTGAACAATCGCAAGCAACTACAGCGGATCGCCTCTGCCGTCGAGACGGTCCGAGCGAAGGGCGAGGGCAAAATTATCCTCGGTGGGGAAGCCCCTAAGGGAGAGCCGTACAGCCGTGGCTTCTTCTATCTTCCTACGCTGGTGACCGACGTGGCTAGGGATTCGATTCTAATGCGGGAAGAGGTATTCGGTCCCGTGTTGCCGGTGATCATAGTCAAAGACTTAGATGAGGCCATCGATAGAGCCAACGATACCGTCTATGGTCTTGGCTCCTCCATTTGGACCAGGAGCATCGAGAGGGCCACCATCGCCGGCGAGCGCCTGCAATCCGGTATCACCTGGGTGAACCAGCACACAAAAGTGCCCCCAGAACTGCCGTTCGGGGGCGTCAAAGACAGCGGCCTTGGGAGGGAAAACGGTATGGAAGCTATAGATCAATACACAGAGATCAAGAGTATGATGATCAATCCCTGAAGTTATCTCGTGAACTACCATGCTCTATCTGGTTATGGTTTCATGTTTCACTGAAGGGAGCTTGCCGTTCTTGCGAGCGGTCCGGGCGTCTTTCTCCGCGAACAGAGAAAGAAAGAAAAAGCGATGGTGTTTTACTCCTTCGACTTAGCAGTAGCCTTAGTCCTCTCCGATTTTATCGACTCGAAGAACTTGACCAGCTCGTTGCTGACGAGCTTTTTATCCTTCTCCGCCGGGTATAAATGAAATTCACAATATGGGTCGCCACGGGATACGCATTTGGTCTCGGCACATGCCATACGGGTGTTCTCGTAGACATATTCCCCGAAGGACCTGAATGCACTGCGGGCAGATTCGCAGATGTCCCCTTGTGCCGCCTTTTTTACCGCGATCCGGGCCTCTACAGAATCGGTGCATATGATAGTGATAGTCTTGTTATCATGGTCGGACGATTTAATAGCAAAGTGTCCAAGGTTGAGGCCACTCAGGCGGTCGAAATATCTCTTGACCCCGTCTTCGCCGTCTTTTATGATTTCCCGGGCGATATACTGGTTGATCTCGGCGATCCGCTCGCTCGCATCGACCGATCTGTTCCACATCTGGTTGAAGTGCTCCGTGATCCGGGCGATAGTGTCACGGTGATTGGTGTATACCCCGATGTTCCCGCCCGAAGAGGACATGGCGCTTTCGCCCAGCAGGTTAAAGACCACCTCGTCTTCGTTCATAAACATTCGTAGGATGCTCTCGTCCAACGGGTGGCGAACCTCCGCCCCGAGCGACTTGAGCGTCTCCACCGTGGCGGCTATACCATCGTACTTTCCGGTGATCGTCTTGC
>DATHCY010000187.1:0-3975 GCA_035319305.1 Methanocella sp. | reverse complement strand
ATCGCTATTATGCTGCTTGGGCCGGTCGTCCAGGCCGCCGGGACGAATGGAGTATATTCAGGTAACCGGCCGCCTGGCGGTTTTATAGGAAAGAAACCGCACGGTGGTTTTATAGGAAACAAGCCGCGTAACGGCCCGATGGAGAAGCCACAGGCGATGATACTGTCGATCGTGGCAGGCCCGACTAAAGATGGAAACATGACTTTTACAGTGCCATCTATGGGTCTGGTGGGAAGCAGGGGCAATGCCACGCTGACCAGCTTTACGGTGCCTCTGCCCGGATCTTTTGATAACTCCAGCGGTACGGGGATGATCTCCATGGAAAACTGTAAGGGAGCGAACAGGACCAGGTCAGCCGTAAGCACTGTGGCGATCCCAGTAGCCGGAACGACCGCCATCATTGCTATCGAAGGGTTCAACCTGACTGGCGACGCTAAGAAAGGCCATGGAATGGAGTTCAACAAGGTAGTAGTAGAACTTCCCGATGGAACAATGAAGTCATATAACCTGAATACCCCGGCCTCGATCAGTGGCTCCCAGAGCACCAAGACAATACACATAGAGGCAAACCAGGGGCTGACAGGGATTATGGCGGACATTTTCAAATCCGGCCGAACCTTCCCGTCTGACGCTCCGCCGGCGGCGCTGAAAGACATATTGTCAGCATAACTAACTGGCATCAGCCCCATTTTAGTTATACGGGAGCGTGGAGAGGTGGGAGACCCGTCCCTTCAGGAAGGGGAGATGGATAGCCTCTCTGCTCCTCGTATCCACAAGTTATATTTTGCATCGCGACCGCTATCCTTTAGAGACCCTTCTCAAGTATCGGATATTCGCAAAGGCGAATCTTCGTGAATATATGACATGGGCGGTGTAGGATAGGTAGCTGGGGATTCGAAAGGATACTCGGTAGTCTCGTCAATAGATAGGTGGGGAGGCCGGAGGGCAGACTCACGCAAATTAAATTGTTAAAGCTGCGGCGATGACAAGCCACGTCCCTCAGGGGATGGCGGTTGACTTCTCGCTACTTACTTACTGGCCGATCAGAAGGCTGTATATCTCGAGCACTAACATGGATATGAATAGCATGATCGTGCCTAGGAGCATAATGGATTCTTTATTATTGGCCAGAGGGGTATGCAGGCTGTATTTTATGTTGCTGATCAGGGTAAAGATGGCGAAGGATGGGAGGATAACAAAAAGGTTGTACATTAATAAAGAAAGGGCGCTGTGTCCGGATTCGGCTGCATAGCCGACGACAGGCGATAACAGGCTGTTGCCGTACAAGAGGATATCCAGCGCAACTAGCGCTCCGATGAATATGAAGAACGTGATCTTCACTGTCTCATTACGTGATGCGGACCGGGCGAACCCGGGCGAAAATTCTTGGGCCAAAAGCGCGATCAGGATGCTCGCGACCGCCATCAGCATCATAATGATGAAATTAGAGGTTCCAACCTCGATGCCGCCTGGCAGGGTCCTATTATATTCGAAGGTGAAAAACATGATGAAAATGCCTGCCAAGTAATATTTGGTGTAACCTGGTATCCGGCTTTTATTATAGACGAACAGCAGGCCGACTAGGATTAGCGAAGCCAGGATCAGCAGTGGGTTGAGGCCGGCCAGCAGTCCGGATATTGTCAGGTAGTATAGCTCGCTGAAGATATCAGCGTTGGCAGCCGGGGCGTTAACCGTCATAGTGTTGGGTACGCTGGGCATATGTACTATAGGCACTAGAAACACTGTCATCGTTATGATGACGAGTATAATGATGGCGAGGCGTTCCCACTTCATAGCACAAACCTGCGATATTGGAGGCTTATGGACTGCTGGTATGTATATTTTGCCCAGTCGGAAACGACTAAATTAGTACTGCGTACTAAAAGGTTTATACCGGTTGCTGCTCTAGTATCATACGTTATGGCAGCACCGAAAACATCAAAAGCACCGAAGAAAGCTAAAAAGTCGGTAAGGCAGTTTGAAAAGTCGGCGTCAGTCGGATTGAAGAAAAGGCCGGCTGCGAGGGATACTGGCGACAATGAGGAGACCATAGCTGCGATTTTCGCCCGGGTGTCGGAACTTATGGGCTCGTTCGAAAACTCAGAATCCGATGAGCAGCTCAAGCCGTTCGACTATGAGGGCGTGATCCGGCTGTTGGATATCGTCCTGGCCATCGATCCCAAAAATAGGGACGCGTTGAATTATAAGGGTATCATGTATATAGGATGTGGGGACAACGAAAAGGCGATAGGCTACTTTGATCAGACGCTATCGGGTAACCCTGCCGATAAGGAGGTCCTGAATAACAAAGGAATCGCCTTGTACGGTATTGGCAAGGATAAAGAAGCTCTGGAGTATGTGGATAAAGCCATTGAACTGGACCGTCGCTACTCTGATGCTTTGATGAACAAGGCGGTCATTCTCCATGGGATGGGCAAAGATAAAGAAGCGGAACAGCTGATGGCGAAGGCCCGTGCATTTTATACAGTTAATGGATAGGCTATTACAAATTTTTCAATTACTAATATGAAATAATGTTAATAAAAGCATATTTTTGAAAAATAGCTTAACCGAAAAGGTTAAATTAGATTCTAGCAATAAATTATCTAATAACGTTAAATTGAAGCATAATTCAGGGGTTTATTGATGGCTATCGATGGAGAATTGCCGGACTTAGACGATTTGAAGATGCCGTCGGGAGATCTTGAGCTTCCACACCTAACGAGCCTGGACCTACCAGCCCCGAGCGGTGAGCTGGCACCACCCGCGGCGGCGCCTGTCATACCGACAGAGCCATCGATAAAAAAGCCACAGCAGCAGGCAAAGAAGCCGGCCGCTACTACAGCCGCGAGATCACAGCCTAAGCCTTCATCGGCCAAGCAAAAAACTGAAAAAAAACCTGCAGGACCCTCTGCGTCAGGAACGCCCCTGGCCCTGAACATATTAAGCGTCGCCCTTCTGATCGTCATAGCCGGAGTAATGATCATCTTTGAAGTACCGATAAATGCAGTCCCGGATCTAACCCTGACCACTTACGTGCAGGGACTGTGGCTGCTTGCAGGGTGCTTCTTTATCATCGCCATGCTCCAGGACTTCAGAACCGCCCTACTCCTGACCGGCCTGAACGTCGTCCTACTCGCAACCGTATTTCCCACCCTGTGGCTGTTGCTGAACATGCCCATGAACCCAATGTACTTCTTCGTAATCGGAATGATCATGCTGCTCGCCTTCGTCTACACGCCCCTGAGCGTACTGAGGCCTAAAATGCCCCCTGTCAAGGCGCAAGTCAGCGATTGATGCGTGCCGGTTGCAGCAGGGACGCGACAGTTCTGCTTTTTCCCGATAAGGCTTAATACAATTAAGCGACAACCGGTTATACATGGATAAATGGATTTGCACAGTATGCCAGTACATCTATGACCCTGAGAAAGGAGACCCTGATAGCGGGGTTCAGCCCGGCACTGCTTTCGAAGACATCCCGGACTCCTGGACCTGTCCGGTCTGCAATGTGGATAAGTCCTTCTTCGAAAAGCTAACAGAATGAACTACCACGCCCTAAAGGGGCTGTGGCTTCCTATTTCATTGAAGACGCTTGCCATTCTCGCGAATGGTAGGACCGTCTTTCTCCGCAGGTTGATGCCAGGAACCGGCCCATGATCATTAAACCTTTTTGAGGATATTCACGCGGCACTCTCATCCCTTCCACCGCCCATACCGATATGGACATTCGTGTGTACTCGTGGTGATATCCATACAGTGCTCCTACACAGCGTTCCCGCGATGGCCGCACGCCAGGGTTGTATTAGGACTTTGACTCGTATCACTCGTTTACCAGCGTCCTACGTCTTGTACTCGAGAGTTTCCTGGTGAAATCACCCCACGCCGCACCATGGATACTCCTTCTCAATGTCTGTCTCGCCCTTGGTGTCATCAGTAATATGATGTCGCCCGTCCACCGTATCGGGATGTCTATGT
>DATHCY010000186.1:0-13185 GCA_035319305.1 Methanocella sp. | reverse complement strand
GGATGACGGCTCGTATTTGACGGTTGATGGCGCTCAGGTGATCGATAACGGTGGCTTGCACTCCCCCGCGGAGAAGCAGGGCACTGTGCACTTGACCCCGGGCTATCATGACATCGAGACGAAGATGTACGAGCACACTGGCTTGGCTGTTGCCCGGCTGGAGTACTCTTCACCCACTGTAACGAGAAGATATGTGCAGGATGTGTGCTCGGCGTGATCCGGCCTCTGTTCTGGAACTGGGTAACACGCCAACATTTTTTATTTATTAATTAATATTTTCATATTTAATCAATTAATGGCAAATCTATCGTCTACAAGCCATTGCACAGTAAACAGTTATATAGCAGCTTACACATATTTTTCTATGTTTTAAAGGGCGCGTCCCAATTGCTGTAAAAATTTCCATCGGCCTCTCCAACGCTCTTAGATTGACCCACAATTTTTACAGCAATTGAAACACGCCCGTTTTAAACAAAGGAGTTGATATGGTGAACGAAAATGAAAACGCCCGTAAAACATTTAATATAGATAAAAACACCCGTAAATTCATGGCACTGGTGGCGATGGTGATCATCGGAGCAGTGTTGCTAGCGATAACAGGAGAGGTAGCCAAATACGTCGTCCCACCGGAAACGTTCTACTTCCAGCTCATCAATAAAGTCTACATTCTTTCAGCAGCGATCTTCTTGTTGATGCTGGGCATCGACAAAGTCAACATGAATACCGTCCGCAATATGATAGCGATCTTCGCGTTTATGGTCGTCATCGTCGTGATCCTGTGGCAACTGGACAAAATGGTGAGCAGCATCCTATCAAATGATACACCCCCTCCTATCTACGGCCAGATGCCATCAAAATACCTGACCCTCGCCCTGCAGTCGCTGGATATCCTCGCGATCCTGGGCGGCGCCATCGGAGCGTTCTTAGTATTGCTGAAGGGGCTGGACAAAGTCAAGGAACTGCTGATCGGAACCAGCAAATCGGATTGATCAATGCAAGGAATATAGGGCAGATCGTTTCAGTCTCATGTGATAAGGCTTTCTTCGATATATTTTCATAATAGCGATACACGCAGTGGGCGAGTTGTCCGGGCGGATCGGAATACTTTGGCTTCATTTGTCCGCGACAGGGCCGACGCTTGCATGTTAACCGATCGTCAGATAAGCTATATAACCACTTCGAGCATAGGAGACTATGTAATACGGGGAGGAGGAGACGGATATGGAAAAGCAGCTAGCAAAAAAACTTCTGTCGTATGGTCGCGAGATGTATCTCTCCATCGTCAGAAGCACAACGAGAAAGAAAGTGCTAAACTATCTCAAAAACAATGGCATCGCCACCCCCTTCGAGATCTCCCGACGGACAGGCCTCGACTACGCGAACGTCCGAGGCGCCATCTTCGGCAACGGTAGAAGGTTTGCAAAGGAAACATCACTCCAGTTTCTAGGGCTGGTCAAGTCAGAGCCGGGCCCAAAAGGCTCTACTCTATATTCCCTGACCCCGGAAGGCCTGAAAATCGCCGGCATGATCGAGCAAATGTCGGTACCCTAAATTCAACACTCACGGAGAGCTCTTAAAAAAGTTTTCCGTGAGACTCCCATGTTTTATCTGTCTTGATCAGAGATCATATACCCGATTTTGCCTTGAATGCACGTGCTTCATGCTCGCTGCCGTCCACGTTCATATAATCCTCGCTCAGTTTTCCCTTTACGTTGATTATATCTGAGTACCCGTAGGCGAAGTTGTCGCCCCTCAGGATCACTGTCCTGCCCTTGAAGTCCTTCTTGTAGGATCCGATCGTCTTCATCATTGTCCCGAAATCCGTCCCGGTCAGGATGATCTCCACTGTATCGCCCGGCTTGCTCAGCCCGGCCTCGATAGTCCGCTGAACGAGTTCGGCCCGCAGCTCTTTGTTCTTCTTGCCTAGCTCTTTCCACTCTGCGAAGAACCGCTGCGCAGTTTTTGGGATATCCCCGTAGCTCACGCCCCATATCTCGGAGATTTCCCTGAGGATTGTTTCATGGCCCTGGACCTCTCTGACCGCGTTCTCTAACGCCTTAAACTCCAGCCGGACGACGCCGTCCTGGATGCGCTCGCTGGATAGGAGTTTGATGAACCCGACCTTGGAAGTGTTATCAATGTGGATGCCGCCGCAGGCCTCGACATCATACCCGTCGATGACGATGATACGCAGGACTTTGCCCGGCACCGCGCCACCCTGATAGATACGCATGGTGTACTCCATCTCCGCCTCGGTTCGGGACATTTCCCTCACCACGATCGGCACTTGTTTCATGGCCAGATCGTTGGCGACCCGCTCGATCTCCTGTAGCTGGGCGAACGTAAGTGATTCGAAGTGGGTGATATCCAGACGGGCCTTCTCGATGGTTTTTTCGGCGCCAGCTTGCCACACGTGATCGCCGAGCACCTTTCGGGCGGCATAGTTGACCATATGAGTGGCGCTATGATGGGCCGCGAGGACGCGCCTCCTATTATCGTCCACCTCGCCGGTCACCTTTGAAGTATCCGCGGGCATCGGCGATTCCAGCACGTGGACGACTACGCCGTCCTGCTTATACACGTCGATCACCCTGATCCCGTTCACGAACCCAGTATCGCCGGCCTGGCCGCCGCCCAGCGGATAGAACAACGTCTTATCGAGCACTAGCTTAACCGGTGATAGCAGCTTGACCACCGCCGCCTCGAACCTGAACTCATGGGGTCTCTCGTAGTATAATGGCTCGGTTTTCGGCAGTCCCTGAGTTTCGCTGGCCTCGATCTTCCGGCTTGCTCTGGACTCGTGCCTCGCCTGCACCCGGGCGTAAAAGTCCTCGGGGATATCCACGTCCGGCTTTGCCTCCTTAATGAGCTCGGGGGAGATCCCCTGAGAGTCGTATAGCTCTACGAGCTTATCTGCGGTCAGAGCCTCCTTTGCCTTCACCATCCGCTTGATGATGTCCTTGCTCTTCCTACGGGACTCCTCGTACCGCTTGCGCTCCACGCCGATAATATCGAACAGGCTGCCATAGTCCTTTAATTCCGTGTACCATTCCCCGAACTCGTCGATATGCGACCTGAGTATGTCGGCTACATCGATATCCCACCTGTATTGATCGATGAGCGTCCAGCAGCGTCTGAGCAGGTTGCGGAGGTTATAGCCGCCGCCGACGTTGGAAGGCAATGCGCCGTCGTGGATGGCGACGAGCAGGCTCCTGGTGTGATCTGCGAGTACATATTGCGCCCGGATCTTGTAGACCACATCTTTCAGTTCGTCCAAGTTCATGCTCATATGGGATGCGACGTCGTTCCATGCCGAGCCCACGTCGTCGATCTCCTCTACGTTTAATATGCCCGCATACCTTGCGAACTTCGCATGGAATACAGGATCGGCTCTGTAACCGGTCCTGCGGTAGATTAAGTCCATCGTCTTCGGGAAGGTCGCGTCGTATGACATCGGGCAGCCCTGGCTGAACCACGCCCATCGCTCCAGGCCAGCCCCCATGTCGATGACCTTGGTTTTTAGCTCCCGAAAGCCTCCATCGGGCATCTGTTCGTACTGCATGTACACCTGATTGCCCAGCTCTAGCCCGCGGGAGAAATATTCGATCGACGGGCCGAAATTGCCGCCGCCAGCCCAGACGTCCTCATGGAAGACGATCTCGTGCGCCGGAATGCCCAGTCCCTGGGTCAGAAAGTGCTGGATCTGGCCGACGCCCTCCTCCTTAAAGTAGACATGTTTATCGGGGGTGTTGAACGTATGCTGGCCGACCATGATAAACCCCGTATAGTGTCTGCCGGTGATGCCAACGTTGTCGATATCGTTAAAACGTAAACAGAACTGCGGCTCAAGCACCGCCCTCGCCGGGGGCTCAATCTCGCCCGAGACCGCATATGGCTGGAAGTCGTTGATGCCCGCCGCTACGAAGTACAGGTCCTCGTACCATCGGCAGACAACTGGATACCGCTCCAGGGGCACGTAGCCCCACTGGTCGAACGTACTGACGTAGGTATCCCATGCCTCCTTGTACCCAAACTTCTTCCTGGTGAGGCTCTCGCCAATGAACCGGTAGCCGCCACCGCACTCGGCCTCGTCGCAGAGGTCGCGATCCACCTGGGTCCAGAAGCCTCGGCCGCACTTTTTGCAGACCTGACGGTGATATCCCATGCCGGATAACGTCTTCACAGGGTAGTACTTCTCGTAGTTCTTCGCGAACTCTGGCTTCATGAGCTTCTTGATCTCTCTATCGTCCATGCAAAATCAATCCCTGCCGATGTTCGTGAAAATTAATGCTGCTTTCGCCTTATGTGGCCGCAACGCATAAATCTATCGCTTTTAAATGATAAGATCATATTCGATAATCATGCAGGCGATCGATGATCCCTTCCGCTCCAAGCGATATATACATAATTATATACCTGTTCCGTGCGGAAGCGTTACTGCAGTGGCTTTTACGGTCATGGAAAGGTTTATTGTCTTATAAATGAAAGTTAAAGCGCTTATAGCAGGTTTTATATGTCCGATACCGATACCACGAAACAGAAGAAAAAGAGATCGCTCGGATTTGACGATATCCTATCTATCCTCGAAGACAAGAAGACTAGGTCACTTGCTCGGCCTGATGCAGCACAGGCCGGGGAGAAGGGGTTACAGTCGGACAAGCATGCGGTCGAGACAAACGATCCTTCCCAGATCTCCGCCTTGTCGGAGGACAGTTCGCTCATGGTTAAGCTGCTGTCTGACATCGACCAGAAGAACTCCGAGATCACGCGGCTCAATAACGAACTGATCCAGGCGCGTTACGATCTGCAGGATAAAACCTTCAAGGTCAACAACTTGGCCACGGAGATCGCGGGCAAGGACCTCAAGATCAAAGAGCTGGACATCGCAGTCGACGGCCTGAACACTGAGCTCCATCTTCTCAAGAAATCTGCGGCTTCAAATCCTGTCCAGCCCGAATCCCAACATCACCTCCAGGTTTCCCAGCAGGAGGCACAGGCCCTATCAGAGCCGATCCAGCCTGCTCAGACAGTTGATCACGCGTCGAAAACCACTGAAACGGTGCAGACCGCTACCGCAGAGCAGCCGCAGACCGCCGCTCTGGCGCCGCAAGTTGATGAGGCGGGTACCAGGCCGATTAAGGAGGACTACAAGGTGAAGGAGGATGTGGCGGAAGAAGACGTGGCCACCATCTTCAAGCGGATTGTCAGTGTTCGCGAAGAAAGCTCATCGGGCGAAAAAGAGGCGCCCAAGCGGCCCAAGTCTGCGAAACTCTACGACCTGTAAGATCTTTTCGTTATCGAGCTGCGCACTACATATGCAATTGCTGCAACACGTTACGTGAGCGGGCATGAATCCATTTCCGCCAACACTTCCCCATCGGTCAGGTCCGGAAACTCCTCGTAGTAACTGGCCACGGCAAACGACCCATATTCCTGTATTGTCAGACATATCACTTCATCAGCCTCTTTTTGCAGCCGCTCGACCGAAGTCCTGGGGCTGCACGGAACAGCCACAACGATACCGGCCGGCATTTTTTTCTTCAACGCCCTTACCGCAGCGATCATCGTGTATCCTGATGCCAGTCCGTCATCCACCACGATGACAGTGCGACCTTCAGGGTCCAGCGGAGGCCCGATCTGATACTCTCTGACCCGGCGCTGCACCTCGCCCAGCACGGTCATGACGATCGAATCGATCTGATCCTTTCTAAGCCCCAGACGATCCACTAGCTCATCATTCAGCACGATGGTTCCGTCCGGAGTGACCGCACCGAATCCCGCCTCGGTGTTATAGGGTATAGGCAGCTTCCTCGGGATAATCATGTCGATTGGAGCATGCAGCTTCCTCGCGATTTCGCACCCCACCGGGACGCCTCCTCGCGGGATCGCATACACTGCAGGCAGTTCCCATCGCTCCCTTGCAAGACGATCAGCCAGCTTTCTTCCCGCATCGTGCCGGTCTTCGAAGTGCATCGCCGCTATACTCTGGCCATCTCGGCCGCGCTCGTACTCTCTCCGGAAGACATAGAGCTGATGATCGCTTCACAGAAATGCCCGAGGTCCGAGGGCTGCCGGGAGAATATATACTGCCCGCTGGTAACCAGCGGCCGGTCGATGTACTTTGCCCCTGCGTCCTCAATGTCCACGACGAGCGATTTCCAGCCGGTCGCTTCCCGACCTTTAAGCAACCTCGCCGTAATAAGTATCTGAATGCCGTGGCAGATCGCTGCTACAGGCTTTCCTGACCGGTCGAAATCCTGCACGAACTGGATCACTTCAGGGTAGATCCGAAGGTGATCCGGGCTCCCTCCCCCAGGGATGATCAGCGCGTCAAAATCGTCTGGATTTAGGTCGCTGATAGCCACGTCTGTGGTTACCGGGATGCCATGCTTACCCTTCAGATCATCTCCTGAATTGATGCCCGCTAGGGTCACATCTGCGCAGGCCTCGTGCCTCAGACGATACAGCGGATACATCAACTCGGTGTCTTCAAAGCCATTGTCCGCTACGATCACAATCCTCTTCCCCTTTAGCTCGTTCATTTCAACACCCGCTAAATTAAAGGTTGATCGCGCGGGTATTTGAAGCGTACTGGAGATTAACGCGCTGTCACACCACATATTTATTTGCACAAAAATAAAAATTTTAAATACTATGACACCGCACACATTTTCAAAATAATGAAAATTAATAAAGATGAAGTGACCACACGGTTGGAAGAGGATTCATGAGAAAACGACAACATGAAAGGCCTGCCTACACGCCCGATCGTGGTGCCAGCCATCGGTGTGATCGCGGCCTACCGCGATGATAGCCGCGCCGAGCAACTTCAAACCTCAGAAGACGCTCAGCACCCTGATAGTACAGGTAGGCGGCAAAGACAACAACATATTGATCTCGAACAAAGCAGACTATGGCCAAGCCAGCAGCACCTAGACGTGCAAAGTGACAACAGTCGACTCGAACAGTGATCCTGCAGAAGGAGCCGGCATAGCGATAGCCTGTCGGGCGCTGGCTCCAATAATACGAACAAACCGGGGTAGCATCGCTGACCAAGACCAATGACATAGTACCAAACCCCAACCAAAATTCCGGGTATAGCAACTGAGGTCACCACCCCCAAGTAACACCTACACGAAAAAGAATGCGATGACCGTCACACAGGCCAAGCGACTTAGAATTTACCGCGATCAACAAAGCGACAGATCAAAAGGACCGCAGAGCTTCAACGCCCAATGCACAGCGAGTAGCTAACCCTACCTAAGCCACTCGACCATGCTGGGTTGCAGCTTGGCGGTGTCCTGATAAAACTTCGCGTAGATAAAGGTAACCGCCACACTAATCGTGAACAGCACCCAAGGGATGGTGACAAACAGTGACAGCGCCGTGACTATAAAACCGATCCCAGTAGCGGTCGCCGACGAGATGATGGCCACCAGAAACCCGGGCGTCGTGACTATAAGACCGATCCCAGCGATGATCGCCGACGAGATAATGGCCACCACAAACCCAGCCGGATTATACCTTACAAAGCCGGCCACTTTTTTAACGTCGATCGCCTTCTTCACGCTGCCAGTACTAGCGTAGAGCACCCAGGAGGCGAAGAAGACCACAGCAAACAGGGCAAAAGCCACGCCCATAGTGACGACAAGCAGCAATGCGCTAATCGGCAACAATATGGTCATGTTCAGGTAACTGAAAACCATTACCGGGATTGCAGGGATCGCCACTACGAGCAGGTACAACAGTGCATAGGTCACAAAGATCAGAGCCATACGCAACCCATCGACAAACATCTGACCGATCTCATCCCACTCAGGTAACACGCCATTACCCCTGACGATCTCCCGCATACACCTAGTGACATAGCCGAGAAAGAACGGCAGCCCGATGACCGCGAACGACAACGCCATAACGATGCCACCGATAAACAGCGAGGTCATGTTGGAGAGGGCATACCGCCCGGCCAGCATGATAATCTCCAACAGGTCATCATTCCGGGGCATTATGGTGACTAATAGGAGTTAGGCCGACAAATCATTTTCGCTTAGGGGGTTGGCGAGTAAAAGGAATACCAGCCATAACCATTACTATGATTTTCAGCAGAACTATAACCATCGGCAAAGCACAGTAAGTAAGGTTTCCATTCCACTCCATCTATCAGCATGGAACACGGAGAAGCGAGAAACCTCGCCTAAAGGCCCCGGAATGGTAACCCCCACCTAACACTTTCAGCCCACATACAACAAGCCTAAGTTTCAAGACGCACAATCAAACAAATAATGCAGTTATCCTACAAACACCGATTCTACCCAAATCAAAACATCCAGGAAAATAGCCGACGCTACGGATAAGTGCAGGTCTACATATAACAAACTCTTGGAAATATACCGGGATAGAGAAATCAAATGGTGTATGATGCGTGCAAATATGGTCGCTCAAATCAAGAAGCCCCGCCCTTTAGGGTGGGGTGGTTTGCTTATGGTTACCTTGGTACCCGCGAGCTTATATACCATCACAGCTTACCTGTCGGTCGATGAGCCGGCATGTCTCCCCATGCGAGGGCATTTTGAGAGAGCTGATCGCTATACCGTCTGTGACAGGCTCCGAAGGCCTGATCAGGGACTACTTGGAGAGTAAATTTGTGGCGCTGGGCTTGAAAACCGAGGTACAGCACGTGGATGGCGACCGGTATAATGTGATTGGCATCCTTGGCGAGGGCCCGGTCAGGCTCATGCTTTGCACCCACCAGGATGTTATCCCGTCGCTGGACGAGAACAAGTGGATGACTCCTCCTTTCGCTCCTGATTATAGGGATGGCCGTATCTACGGTAGGGGCGCCACGGATGCCAAGGGTTCGCTGGCGGCGATGATGGAGGCGATTTCCCGGCTAAAGGATCGAAAGCTGGGCAGCGGTGCTGTCGCGATTGCTGCGGTGGTTGAGGAGGAGACCGGCCGCTCGATTGGCGCTCGCAGGCTGATGACTGAATATACTGCAGAGATGGCGATCATTGGAGAGCCGACCGGGCTCAGGATGGCCATAGCCCATAAGGGAGCGCTGAGGCCGGCGATCACGGTTCATGGGGAGGCCGCGCATGCTTCGAACCCGGAACGGGGGGTCAACGCTATTGCTGCTATGGGCAAGCTGCTGATCACGCTGAACTCTTATGCCTACCGTGTAAGCAAAAATAAGGATCTGTTGCTGGGGCGTTCATCGTCCGAGGCCACAATGATCCATGGTGGCGAGCGCATCAATGTTGTTCCTGAGCGGTGTACAGTATGTATTGACCGGCGTCTGGTCTTGAATGAAAATGTTGACGAAGCGTTCAGGGATCTGCAACAGGTTATCCGGCGCTTCTCGATCAGGAACCGTGCTAAAGTCGATATAGAGCTAGTCTCCTCTTACCCTCCGTCTTCCACGGGGGAGGGCGAGCCGGTCGTGAAGATGGCGTCCGCTATACTCATGGATATGGGCTTGAACCCTGTGCCTATGGGCTTCCCGGCCGGTTGCGATATGTGGGCGTTTCGAGCTCGGGGGTTGCCCACCGTAGTGATCGGGCCCGGCAGCATCGAACAGGCGCACGTGGTAGACGAGTACATTGATGTTAACGAGCTTCGAAGGGCGGCCGACGTTTATGAGCGGTTGCTGCTGAAGGCGGCCGGATGAGTGGCGGGAGAAGGCTGTGTCGGGGCCCGTGTAGGATTACGATCGCTGTATTGTGCTCACTTTAGGTGGATGAAAGTATCGCCGATCTTATGATCTTGGGGTCGTGGGGTGAGAAAGTCCATCGGCTTTAGCTGGGGTTAGTTTACTTCTTGAATCTCTCCATAACAGAAAATATTATATGATTGGCAGGTGTATAATGTTTTGATGGTTAGCACTCGATGGACTCATGGGAACACTACCGTCTACAACATCGAATACCACCTGATATGGTGTCCGAAGTATAGGCGGAAAGTTCTCACCGGCGATGTTGAAAGGCGGCTTAAAGAACTTCTTTTCGAGAAAGCCGACGAGATCGGCGTGACCATCGAGAGCCTTGAGGTGCTCCCCGACCATTTGCAACTACTCGTCAAGGCACCGCCATCGGCGGCACCGCACTGGATAGTACAGCAGATGAAGAGACACAGCAGCCACGAACTTCGCAAGGAGTTCCCCAAACTGAAAACGAGACTGCCTACATTATGGACTCGCAGCTACTACGTGGAGTCATGTGGCCACATCAGCGAAGAGACAGTCAAGAAGTACATCGAGGAGCAGAAGAACCAATGATATTGAACAAGGTTCGGCACGACATAGAGTTATCCGAAGATGTCAGGGCAACACTGACGCGCCCCAAATGGCAATGTCAAGAACGATGACCATAGAACCCCACGGGCTTTAGCCGTGGGAGTAGTCAGTCACTGGCATCTCTTGCTGTTTACTTGCGGATGTGAGAGATGATATGTCCAAGTTCAGGTACGATGATCTGAGTTAAAGCCAGCCTCGCAGCATTCGGCGATCCTGGTATGCAGAAGACAGCTCTCGATTTTATGATCCCTGCCGTGGCGCGGCTCAATACGCTGGCCGTGCCGATCTCCTCGTAACTTTTCAGCCTGAATAGCTCACCAAAACCGGGGATGACCTTTTCCAGCAACGGCGTCACAGCTTCGATGGTGACGTCGCCTGCTGTCAGGCCTGTGCCGCCGCAGATAATAGCCGCGTCCGCCCCCTCGTCCAGCATGTACATAAGTTCGGTCTGTAGGCGGAGCCGATCGTCGGGAAGGAGCCGATAAACCGTCTGGTTTCCCGCCTTTCGTAGCAGGTCGACGATGAGCTGGCCTGATTCATCCTCGCACTTCTCGGGGGAATCCGAGTCCCCATACTTCCCGTACCGTGACGTGCTGGCGATGATAACCGCTACCCTATAAGTCTGTCCTTTTGATCCTTCCTTGTGCTGCTCGTGCGAAGCCTTCGTCATGATATGATCACCGTCGAGTCTACCTGTTATCTCTCTACAAGACCGCTTATTTCGCATGGGATGCGTAGTCGGAATATCCTTGATATCGAGCGTGAAGCGAGAGAAACCCCGGTTGCTTTGCTTTAGCGCCGTGTTGAATCGAGTCTGTTGGCTTATCAACTATCTAACTTCTACTGCTTTATACCCATCAGGTTACAATGATGCGCGTAAGCGTCTTTCGCAAGCTGCGAGTGCTGGCCGTGAAAGGTCAGGGGATCGACCCCAACCTGAAGGAGAATCGCCTACCGTCCATGGGATGGCGAGAGTTTTTCTATGAGGCATGAAGGCTATACCCCCCAGCGTATGGCAGTTCACTAACTGACGTCATGGTTGGACATTGGAAAGAGAAGGAATGCCGCCCAGCTCGTCACCTTTTCATGTTGGGCCGCCGTTGTTGCCGGTTCCGGCGCCCGCCTGTATCCTGTCTTTGATGCTGACTATCGATGACGTTGCGCACGTCCGGACGCGGAAATATTTGTCAGCCTTTAAACCGGCGAGCGGCTCGATTGCCCGCTCATCGCCGATCTTCCCGAGCGCTATGGCTGCGGCTTCCCTAACACTGTCACTCCGGTTCTCCAGCGCTTTTATTAGAGGATCTTCAGACCGAGGATCCCCGATCTCCCCGAGGGCGCGGGCGGCACAGCAGGCGAGGTACGGGTTGTCTAGCGCGTTGATCAAGCCTTCCACATCCCGATTGCGCCTGAGGTTCCCCACTACCCATCTTTTATATGTCTCCGACACAGCGAGCCCCGCCAGCAACAGGGAGAATAATACGATAATGAACCCTGCCGCCGGCCTCGGATCCCCGTTCCCAGGTATCCATCCCATGGCATACGCAGGCGCCGATAAAGCCATGGCGGCTGCACCAAGGGTGACACATATAACCAGTATCCTGCCTTTGACATTCATAATTATCAATCAGTATAATTTTTAACTTACGGTCTTATATTCGTTCCCCACGAAAGTCCAAAAAAGTTCATCCGACATACTCCCACGGCTGAAGCCGGCGGGCTTTCTCCACTCCACGGCTCCATCATCGTAAAAACATGCACTTCTCAGTCGTCGTTGTTTTCGGCTAAACCGATCAACCGATGAGGGCTTGCAATCAGGATCCTAATAGCTGCCGTTTCCATTGCCGCCGGTCGATATCCTATTCCGGATGTTCTCGATGGCTATCCTGGCATGTTCCCGGACTGTGATGTAGTTATCGTCGAGGACTATGTTGAGTTTTCCGATGGCTCGTTCGTCGCCGACGTGTCCGAGCGCATCCGCCGCAGCCTCCCTGGTATCCACATACCTGCTTCCTAGAGCCTCGATTAGGGGGCCTACTGCTCGTTCGTCGCCGACTTCGCCCAGCGCTAGCGCCGCTTTCGAACTGAGCCAGGACGATTTCAGCGCTTTGATCAGCCCTTCTACGTCCCGGTTCTTCTTCATAAGGTTGACCCGCCGTTGTTCGAACCGGTCAATGAACAGGTAGAATACCGCGAAAGCTACGATGATAATGAGCACGATCAACGTGAAGACGAGGCCTGTCCATGGATCTCCGGTCATATCGTACCCTCTCGTGCTTGCGCTGGCAGATCCTGTCAACAGGTCCACCGATGCCGCCGCTATAAACGCGGTTGTTACGATACGACTGGAGTACATAAATATCCATGATATTTTACACCGTTGATTAAATAAATATATCGATTGTCGATATCGCGCTCTATACCATGGAAATACGTTTCTTATTGTTTTGTATCGCTGACATATATGGCCTCATTATTGGTAAACGCTTGTTAATCATTCGTTTGTCCGTCAAGCTTATCCATATAGGCGCTTATTATGGAGAGGTATGAGTCCTAAGACCAGCGAAGCGCAGGAAGCTTATTTCAGGTCTCTTGAGGTGGAGTTCCTTCGGTGCCGTGGTATAGCGGTGAAGGCACGGAGCCTTGGCTATGATCCTTCGCTTGAGGTTGAGATACCTTCCGCGACTGATCTGGCTGATCGGGTGGAGGTGCTTATGGGCGTCTCGGGCCTTGCCTCTCATATCCGCCGGTGCGAGGGAAAGATGTCTCGGGAGGAGGCCTCGTTGCAGGTGGCTGCAGACATCTCGGAGGGGTTGGTGGGCAGGTTTCCAAGTCGGGAAGAGGCGATCCAGTGTGCGGTTAGGACCGCGGTAGCTATATTGACGGAAGGGGTG
>DATHCY010000185.1:0-2248 GCA_035319305.1 Methanocella sp. | reverse complement strand
AGCAAAAGTCCACCCGGGACCGGCTCACTATCTGGATGGCATAAGATGGTGGCATCCTTTGCCTCAACCCCGGCGTTGATATACATATACGACAATGGCTTACCTTGTTATGGGTTGAACAGGGTGGAGATAACGATGTCTGATCAGGAGCTGACTGACTACGATCGTAAGCGGTATCACCGGCAAATGCTGATCCGGGGCTTCGGCGAACCCGGGCAGAAGAAGCTGAAAAACACAAGGGTTTTCATCGCGGGAGCTGGCGGGCTGGGATGCCCGGTATCCACGTACCTGGCGGTAGCCGGCTTCGGCCATATTACCATCGCTGACATGGACGTGGTCGATCTCTCGAATCTCAACAGGCAGATTCTCCACTGGGATAAGAACGTGGGAGACCCGAAAGTCCGGAGCGGCCTGGATAAGCTGCGCCAGATCAACCCAGAGATCGAGGTCAACGGCTTTGAGGGAAGGATCGACGAGAACAATGTCTACGATCTGACCGAAGGCCATGATCTGATCATCGATGCGATGGATAATTTCCCGACCAGGTACCTGCTCAACAGGGCGGCGTTAAAGCATGGTATACCCTTTATCCATGCGTCCATCTGGGGCCTTGAAGGCCGGATCACGACCATCGTGCCCGGTAAGACGCCATGTCTGGAGTGCATTTTCCCGTACGCGCCGCCAAAGGAGGTGTTCCCTGTGCTGGGCGCGACGCCCGGCGTGCTCGCAACACTTCAAGCTACTGAGGCGGTCAAAGTTGTGGTGGGCTTTGGGCTCCCTCTAGAGGGCAGACTGCTGGTCTACGACGGAGAATATATGGACTTCCACGAGATTAAATTAAGCAGGAACCCGAACTGCCCCGCATGCGGAGGACTGTAATCAGAAGTATGGAGGCTTATGTAATGACGATCAAATTCAAGCTGTTCGCAAATTTCAGGGAGGCTACGAGGCAGAAGGAAGTCGAGATACCCTCTCCGGGAGCCACTGTAGGGGCCGCGATCAAAGGTCTGGCGTCTAAGCATCCTGGCCTGGAGCCACTGCTATACCAAGATGGAAAGTTAAAGCCTTATGTAAATATCCTCCTGAACGGAGAGTCGCTAAAGGGCGAGGACAGAATAAAAGCGAAGATCAAGGACGGGGACGAGATCGCGCTGTTTCCACCGGTATCCGGCGGATAGTGAACGAGCCCGCTGCCAGGCAAATCGCGCCCACATTATTTTCAAGCGGAATTTTTCGGCTACCGTTGCAGGATCATACTCTGAATATTCCATTCTCTTGGTTTAAAATATCAAATTTTTAGCCCCTCACCACTAACTTCTCTCCTTAATGTATTCTATATTATCCTTATTGTGGCAATTTTTTATAAATTTTAGACAATATAGGGCAAGTTTTATGTGCTTTCAGGATAACCCCCTTATCGTTATTCTAATTTCATTATTGTAACTTCGACGAGGAGATCAAGTATGGATATCGAAAAAATCACCATCTCCGGCGGCATCGGCAAAGATGGGGTGCAAGAGCCGCTTTCCATCGCAGAGTTCCGCATGGGAGACATCGTGAGCATCGTCGGCCCCACTGGCTGTGGAAAGACGACTTTGATCAACGACATCGAGCTGTTTGCGGATGGGGATACGCCTTCGGGAAGAACTATACTGATCAATGGCGAGCCCAGGCCGGAAGAGTTCGTCCTTGATCCATCGAAGAACCCGATCGCGCTTATCTCCCAGCATACAAATTTTCTCTCCGACCTGCCGGTAGGCGAGTTTCTTCGGACTCACGCGGAGATACGCAGGACGGGAAACGCCGATATGCTGGTCTCCGAGACACTCGAATTCGCTAACCAGCTGACGGGTGAGCCAATCAACCCGAAGAGCGCAATGACAGAGCTCTCTGGGGGACAGACCAGATCGCTGCTTATCGCGGATGCTGTAGTTATAGGCAACGCGCCCGTCATCCTGCTGGACGAGATCGAGAACGCTGGCATCCACCGCACCAAGGCGCTGGAACTGCTCAAGGGGTATCGGAAGATCTTCGTCTTCGTCACCCACGATCCGCGGATCGCCCTGCTCTCCGACTACCGGGTCGTCATGAGTAACGGTGCCATGCAGCGGCTGATCGTTACCGATCAGGAGGAGAAAAGCGTGGCGAAAGAGATCAAAAAGATCGACGACCTGTTGCTGGAGCTCCGGGGCATTATTCGGGCCGGCGGTCGGGTCACGTCAGAGGGGATCGCCGGACAAATGCGGGC
>DATHCY010000184.1:0-13951 GCA_035319305.1 Methanocella sp. | reverse complement strand
CAAGATCGTGACCGACGAGATCGGCGTCATGGTAAAAGCGGATACTTTGGGCAGCCTAGAGGCCATCGTTAATGAACTTCGCGAAGCGAAGATCCCCATCGGACGCGCCAGCGTAGGCGACATTTCAAAGCGAGACATCATCGATGCCGAAACGGTGAATGACCCGATGTATCGAGTAATGCTGGGCTTCAACGTGACCGTGCTGCCAGACGCGAATGACTACGTACAGAACACGGACATCAAGATCTTCAATAACAACGTCATCTACCGCCTAATAGACGACTTCAAGAAGTGGGAGTCGGATCAACGGGTGCTCGCCGAAAAGAAGAAGTTCGCCGAGATCATCAGACCTGGAAAGATCCGTTACCTGCCCAATTGCACGTTCCGGCAGAGTAAACCCGCCGTTATAGGCGTGCAGATCATGAGCGGCATGGTCAAGCCGGGCGTCACACTGATCAAGCCGGACGGCTCCAAAGTGGGCATCGTTAAACAGATCCAGGAGCACAACGAGAACATCAACATTGTAGCGGCCGGCAAGGAAGTCGCCATGTCGATAGATGGTCCTACCGCAGGCCGCCAGATCAACGAAGGCGATATCTACTTCGTCGATGTGCCGGAAGGCCACAGCAAGGTCCTGGAGTTCCAGCTCAAGGATACGATCAAGCAGGACGAGCTGGAGACGCTGCAGGAATTTTTAGCCATTAAGCGCAAAGATAACCCATTCTGGGGTAGGTGAACTACCATGCCCTGAAGGGGCTATGGCTTCCTATTTCACAGAAAACCGCTTGACATCCCATGGATGGTATAGGTGCGACTCCCCTTCAAACGGATCGCAGAAGCCTTTTTCTATACCCGTGTTTATTCTATGCAATCCGCGAAATCTGTGTTCTAGCACAGCGCAGCGTTCGTTTTCCTTCACAGGCCCCGAAACAACCCTTAGATCGAAATCAGAGAAATCAAGACCCCTCAGGCCCTCTCGAAATGGTACAGCCTCGACAGAGGTAATGGCTTCATCGATGGGAACGCGAGCGTGAAATTGATCGGCATCGCGTTTTCAGGGTCGCCGATGATCCTGGTCGGATCAGAGGCTCCGGGCACCTCTGCAACGGGATCCTCGTAGAAATTGCCCGAAGTCTCGCCGTTGTTGTGACCGGTATAGTATGGAACGCCGGTGCCATAGGCCATACTGTATGGGTAATTGTATCCCCAGACGGTTCCCCCGGATTCCGACAGTACCGGTCCGGCTACGATCGCTTGACATAAACATAATATAATAGCTGATACTAATGCGAGTGATGCCCATCTCATCTTTCCTCACCTGATCTTACACTTGCCCGCCTGGATAAATGGGTTATTTCCCGCAAGTGCGGTAAAATAGAGGCAATGGGAGGAGATCAGCGGCCATGATATTAAGTCCCGTCTGGCATAAAAAGACCATGGGCGACGACCGGCCGAGACAAACAGGCTCGCCATTTTATTCAAGAATCTTTGAGGGGCGTCATGACACTGCCGGCAGGCCTACGGGATAGTGGTATCATCGAATCGCATTCCTTCACTGCGGGGTTTTTCCTGAAGATAAATTTGCCTGTCCTCACTGCTTCCGCACGGATTTTTTTAATCGTGATCGCATCGGCTTCCTGGCGGAACAGGTAAACCTTCACGCGCGGGCCCTGAGTCATGTCTGTGTCCCAGACGCCGATGATCCGCCCGTTACGAAGTATCGTATTCGCTGCGTTGCCCGAGCGGTCGAAGACATAATTATAATGTTTGGCGTCCAAGTATCGAGCCCTTTCTTTATATCCCATGACATACCCGTCCAGAGCGGGAAGCAGGCTGATCGTGTAATCCTTTACCGTGTAATCCCCTTTCAGTAACTGTTCATCCTCTTTCAGAGCCGCGAAACTGCCTTTCAGTCCCGCGACCTCGACGTATGTGACTGCATTGTCGATTTTCCTCAGGCCAGTCCGGACCTTTGCTTTGCCGAGGCCGATCCACCAGGCGATATCTGTCTCCCCAGCCGGACCGAGGGCATGAAGATAAGCGTGTATCAGCCTTGCAACGGCGTCATCCTCCGACATCCCTGATAGGTTTATTTTGGGGAGGTAGCAGCTGAGCAGGTGGTACGTATGCTTGTTTGACGCCCATCCACCCTGGGGCGGTCCCCGGATGATCAAGCCCGAATCGCACATTAGAGTAAGCACTGACGAGAGATTTAACTGTATACCTATGAGATTCTTGATTTCTGTAAAGGTCATCCCGCTGCCGTTTGAGTCGAGAATCGTCATGACTTGCTTCGACGCCCGTTCATAGTCGTTTTCGTTAACGCCCCGGTACCTGCAGTGGCTGGTACAGCTTCGGATCGTAGAAGCACTCAGCGCGGCATACATTACAGGGAAAACGTCGATTGGGATGACGTACATGGTACCCCTCATGCAACGGACCTTTACCAGGCTTTTCTTTACGTATAGCTCGTCATCGAGCTGTTCCCTGGTAAAGTCTCGGGAACGTGCCAGAAGCGAAAGGTATGGAGTCGTCGGAATGGTACCGTGAAGGCCGCAGACATCGCTTGCTATCTGAACGATGCTAGCGTCTCCCGTATCGGGGGTCAGGTGCTGTTTCCTCAGAACAAGCCGATTTACGGCCTTAATCGGGATGGCGGCCATAATTTACCTATAAGTAGTTGATTCCCCGCATATTTAGCTATACTCTTTCAGGCCGGCATACATGTCATATGTCGATCTCCACCTTCACCCAAACAAAAATGGCCAGACTTTAAATATGCATATCTGTCATGACTTCTCAGAGGGATATTCATGGTGATTCCGGTCATAGATAAGGAACTCTGCATTTCCTGCGGCAACTGCGTTGATATCTGCCCAGATGTGTTCAATTGGGACGTGGATGACAAAGCGATTGTCGTCGATGCTGGCGGATGCGGCACGAAATGCCCCGACTGTCAGGAGGCGGCCGACAGCTGTCCAACTAATGCCATAACGATCCAAGAGGACGGGGCGAGCACTGCAGAGGGCGCGGCCAGCCAGTGAAAAAAAGGAGAGTCAGGGGTTATCTATTTCCCTGATCTATTTTTATTTATACCCGATTACTGTAACAGCTTGTAAAGTTCGAACTTGTACGGGCCGAGCTTGCCACCATAATTGCCTGCGGAGATCTTGACTACGCTTGGGATGGTGCATGCCGCCTTGATGCCTGCAGTCATTGCCTTGGCAACGGTCGCCTCGTCGACGCCGTCGATGACAATCTCGTAGATGCCGTTGACGTTAGCCGGAACCTGAGTGTCCGGGACCTTGCTTTTTATGGTCGGTGCCATGCGGTGGTTGGTGGATGCCTTCATGAACTTGCTGTACTTGAGCGAGCCTACCTTGCTGCCCGACGCGACGATGCCTCCGGGGAACGGCATGATGCACCCCTCGATCCCGTTGATCGCGTCGACGGCCGCCTGGGCAGCCACTAGCGCTGAGCCCTGGGTCTCGGCCATGATGAAGAAGTTGCCGCCGCCCACGCCCTTGGCCACGCCATACTCCTCTTCGCAGACGAAGTCGCCGTTCATAATGGGGATAACATAGACGTTTTTGCCTCCGACGACCGCTTTGGACTCAAAGCCGTCGCCGAAGAAATGGAGCCTGACATCGACCTTCTTTTCCTGGGTCTTGTCCTCCATACGCTCGAAGGGCAGCATGTTGAACACAGCGGTCGTGGGTGCGGTCATGACGCAGTCGCCCAGACGTTCTAGCAGCTGTTCCTTAACCTTATCCTTCTTCATGTGGCACACCATGATGATATAGCCGGGTCTGCCATCAGGGGTCTTGCTGGATGGGACGAAGCAGTCGATGCCCGCCTCGGCCGGGCAGCCGATGATGGATGTGCCGAAGCCGGTGGCCTCGGTTGCGGCGATTCTAGCATAGTACTCAGTCGCCGCCGTGATCAGTAATCTCGATACCTGGATCGGAAACGCCTCTGCAAAGGTGTCCTCGATCTCAACGTTGTTGATCTTCATTTGATAATCTCCTCCCGGTTAAAAACTTATAGAGTAATAGCTCTTAGGTTATATCTACCTTTCCATAATGAAAATGAGGCTGCTGCTGTCAGGTCAACATGGGAAACCGATAATGTTATATTGGGGGTGGTAAGGTCATGACGATAGCTTTATACGATGGTATCGAATGACGTTGACTATCAAGGGCTCGTGATCAATTACGGGCGTTGGTGATTCATGTGATAGAGACTAAGGCGTTGACCCGCTCTTTTGGAAAAATGACGGTGGTCGACCGGCTCGACCTATCGATCCGATCGGGCGAGGTCTTCGGGTTCCTGGGGCCTAACGGCGCCGGGAAGACAACCACTGTGCGCATGTTGACCTGTCTGATCCGTCCTAGCAGCGGAACGGCAATAGTCGACGGTCTGGACGTGACGAATGAGAAGGACGCGATGCAGATCAGGAGTAGGGTTGGGCTTCTGACTGAGACTCCGGGGCTTTACGATACGCTCAGCGCTTACAAAAATCTGAGGTTTTACGGCCGGTTGTATGATGTGCCAGAGCCCCGGCTGGGCGAGCAGATCGAACGTTACCTGAAGCTGCTGGATCTATGGGATAAGAAGGATCAGCCGGTCGGCGGGTATTCGAAGGGGATGCGGCAAAAGATCGCCATCACCCGGTGCCTGCTGCACGATCCGAAGGTGATCTTCCTGGATGAGCCCACTTCAGGGCTGGATCCGGAAGCGTCACGCATCGTCCGAGATTTTGTCCTGGAACTCAAGAAGGAAGGCCATACGATCTTCCTGTGCACACATAACCTCGACGAGGCCGATCGTCTGTGCGATCGGATAGGCATCTTTAAGGGCAAGCTGCTGAGCCTGGATACATCCGCTCACCTGAAAGATAAGCTCTATGGAAGGCAGATTCGGGTACAGCTCAAGGCTATAAGTCCTGGCCTGGTAGAACAGATCAGGTCCCTGGGCTACGTGTCCGGCGTCGAGGCGCGGGGAAACACTATCACCATGAATGTCGGCTCGCCTGAGCAGGATAATCCTGAGCTGGTCCGGGCGTTGGTGAAAGCTGGCGCCGATGTGCAATTCATCACCGAGAGCAGCCGGAGCTTGGAAGAGGTGTATTTCAAGATCATGGGGGAGAAGCAATGAACTTGGAAAAAATTCGGCTTATCGTATGGAAAGAGTTTGAAGAGATCATGAAAAATAAACTCATCCTTGGGTCGATCCTGCTGACTCCGCTCATCTTCGCGTTCCTTCTCCCCACGGCCATGTTTATGCCAGCGATCCTGTCGCCAGGGGAGCTCACGTCGAACGAGACGACACGCATGATCAGTAACCTGCCCGGCGTTGCAGGCATGAGCGCTCAAGAGGGGTATTTCGCTTTCATGACCATGGCCTTGCTGCCCTTTTTCATGATGCTGCCGGCGATCCTTCCGACGATCATCTCCGCGTACAGCATTGTGGGGGAGAAGAAAAACCGGACCCTAGAGCCGCTGCTTGCCGCGCCTGTCAGCGTGGATGACATTATGATCGGCAAGACGTTGGCCGCACTGATACCCGCACTAGCCGGCACCTGGATCTCGGCCGCTATCTTCGCGATACTGGTGTGGGCGATGACGCATAACATCGTCCACCGGATACTGGTACCTGACCTCACCTGGCTGATCTGTCTATTCATCCTGGGCCCGCTGATCGCCTTCTTCGGCGTGATGCTCACGGTGGTCATATCCTCTCGGGTCAACGATCCCAGGGTAGCGCAGCAGTTCAGCATCGTTCTGCTCCTCCCCATCCTGGCAATCTCCATGGCACAGTTTACGGGGCTGCTGCTAGTCAATGCCAACATGATTCTGGTTATCTGCGCGGTCATCGCGGTCGCCGATGTCATCCTCGTCAAGATCGGCGGCCAGCTGTTTGACAGGGAGGAGATCCTAACCCACTGGAAATGAAACTCCCTTTTTTATCTATACGGGAGCGCGGAGTACGGGAGACCCGTCCTAAAGTGGGATGGATCCCCCCCTCTGCGCTCCTCGTATCCACGTTATATCTTGCGTCGCGACCGCTATCCTCTAGAGACCCTTCAAGTGTCTGCGAATCTTTCGCACATCTGCGAATCTTTCGCACATCTGCGAATCTTTCGTACACAACATTTCGGGTGTGGTGTGACGGTAAATGTAGCTGGTGATTCTCAAATGGATAATTTGTGGTCTTGTCAATGGGTTGGGTGGAAGGCGAATTGCGATACTTTTCTCGAGTTAAATTTGTCAAAGCTGTGGGATGATGAGCTATGTTCTTTGGGGTGTGGTAGTTGACTTTTCCCTCCTGCTTCTCTTTGGGTCTGTCTTGGTGAAATCTAGGCGTATTATTGTTCTTGGGGGTTTTGTGCTCGGCGGAGTCGGATCGATTGGTCATTGTCCCTGCTTGGTTTATCAGTAACAAAACGAACGCTGTGTTATCTTGAGATTTCTCATAATGGGTATTTTAAACGGTTGCGTCGGAGTTCGGGGGTGATGGTGATCGCTGTGCTGTGCTTGTACGATTGCTCAGGTTTGGTGAGGCGGTGGGCGATCGTATACGTTTATCGCCGGCACAGGTGCAAGGAATCGACCAATAGATTCTGCAGAGCTTTGCTAATCTAAAATCTTTCAAAAATGATTGTAATCGCATGTTGCTATAGTGCATGAAGTGGTTATTATTATTTGTTAACCTTTATATATATTGTGAACGCTGATCTTTTTGTGGTCATGGTGATACGGACTTCGTCGCTTGCAAGGCGTTTCGGGAATTTCGTCGCGGTGGATGACATCACCATCAGCGTCGGTAAGGGGGAAGTCTTCGGGTTCCTGGGACCTAACGGCGCCGGGAAGACGACCACCGTGCGCATGCTAGCCTGTTTGATCCGCCCTACCAGCGGCAGTGCTACGGTATGCGGCCTGGATATCGGCGATAGAGAATCGGCCTCGCTGATCAGGAAAAAAGTAGGCATACTGACAGAGAGTCCCGGCTTTTACGATAACCTGACCGCGACGAAAAACCTCCGCTTTTTCACCGACCTATACCATATAAACAGGGAGACCGCCGAGGAGGCCATCAGGCGGTACCTGCGGATGTTCAATCTATATGACAGAAAAGACCATCCTGTAGGAGGGTTTTCCAGGGGAATGCGCCAGAAACTGGCGCTGATACGATGTTTGTTACACGAGCCGGAAGTGCTATTCATGGACGAACCGACCTCCGGACTGGATCCCGGATCGGCCCGGGTGGTGCGCGAAGCCATACTCGATCTTAAAAAGAACGGCAGGACCATATTCCTGTGTACCCATAACCTGGATGAGGCGGAGCGGCTGAGCGACAAAGTCGCCATCATCAACCACCACCTCCTCTATTCAGGCACGCCTGCAGCGCTTAAAGACACGATCTACGGGCAAGAGCTCGTAGTACGGCTCGAAAAGCTGAACCCTGAGATCTATAATGCGGTATCCAGCATGAGCGTCGTCCAGGCCGTCGAACGAAGCGGCGATCGCATGATCCTTCGGATCCATAACCCCGAGCTGCACAGCCCTGACGTCATCGATGCGATCGTCCGTGCCGGAGGTCGGATACGCTCCGTGGGGGAACTGGGCCATAGCATGGAGGACGTATATCTCAAATTGACCGGCGATGATTAATGTGGGCCTTGATATACTTATAATTACACGGAAAGAACTGGATGAACTGCTCAGGAACCGGTATATCATCACAACGATGGCCAGCTTCCCCCTCATATTTTCCATCGCAATACCACTGGTCTTTCTGCTGACGATCCCCATGAATTTGACAAAGGGGGATGTCTCCATGCTGTTCAGCCACGTGCCGGGGTTTGACACGATGACGCCCCATCAGATCGTGATTTATTTCCTGGTACAGAGCAACATGCCCTTCTATCTGCTGATGCCGGGGCTCATGCCAACGATGATCTCATCATATAGCATGGTGGGGGAGAAGAAAAACGGCACGTTGGAGCCGCTGCTGGCGACTCCGGTTTCATCCTTGGATATACTGTTTGGCAAGACGCTGGCCGCGGTGATCCCGTCGGTCCTGATTACTTGGACGTCATTTTTCATTTATACGATCCTGGTCGATGTCATGACCATAGCGACGTTCGGCTACCCCGTGATTCCGAGCGCGATCTGGCTAGTATCGGTTTTTATTACTGCGCCGCTGCTGGCAATCATGTCGGTTTACGCTACTGTATTGGTCTCGTCCCGAATGACAGACGTCAGGGCGTCACAACAAGTCAGCGCAGTCATCGTCGTTCCTATCATGGTACTCTTTGTGCTCCAGCTGTTTGGCATGATCACGCTGGACACCTTTTCGATTCTACTGGTTAGCGCTGGGCTGCTGGTTATAGATGTGATCTTAGTAAAAAGTGGCACCCGACTGTTCAGACGCGAGGAGATCCTGACCCGGTGGGGATAAATCCAAGGCCCATGGCGACAAGCACTGAAAGGTCCGCCATTTCCGGAACTTCCTCCGATAAATGGATTTTACACTGAGGACAAACGCCTGCCACAACATCAGGTGATATCACTTTTATGTCGTCGATTTTTCTCGCTTTCAGCTTGCGGGATAGCATAAGATCGTTTCGCCTCACTCCACCGCCAGCGCCGCAGCATCTATCCGCGTCCGGCAGCCTTATATAGTCGTACATCTTTGAGAGGATCTCCTCCGCCACAACCATCGTGTACGGCGATACATTCCGGTACAGGTGACATGGGAACTGTAATGTCGCCAGTCCCTTTTGCCTGCCAATGTCAGATGAGATATGGTAATGGTCATAGAGATCTAGGTAGTGCAGCACTTCAAAGTCCTCTTGATATTCCAGAAATGTGGATGTGCAACCCGGACAGGAGGTCACCACTGTCTCGACCCCATAAGCTCTGAGGGTATCAACGTTTTTTCCCAGCATTTTCTCGGCCAGATCGAAACGTCCGATCCGGTTCAGCGGCGAGCCGCAGCAGACCTCCGGTATTCGGGTATAGTCGACGCCCATATATGTTAATGTGAACTCGACCGCCTCTGAGATGCCCGTTAGGCGGTGGTTGGTAAGGCACCCGGCGAAGTACGCTACTTTACAGTTCCGAGGATCGACTTTGGTGGGCCTATCGGGAATGATCGAAGTCCCATACTTGGAGATGTTTGTCATTGTTTCGCTGTACCCCGGAGTAGATATCGGGTGTCGCATTCGCTCGATCGCTTTGGTGATAGGCACGCCTCTTGGGCATGAGGCAACACATCGGTTACACGTCGTACAGTTTACTATCTCCTCTGGGGTCACCCGGGACCGGTCCAGATCCAGCGATCGCAGCGCGCTGAGCTGTGATGGGCATACCATTTCGCATATGCCACACTTGATGCACATCTCGCCGTTGATATATATCCAGTCGCTACTCATTCGACCCCGCGTGATAGCCTGTTGTAAGTGCATTATACAGTCCGAAACCCAAAGCCACCGCTCCTGCGGCGTAAACATCTTTAAAACCGCCCTTGAAAGCGGGCCTGGTGCCGATGCCTGTGAACATCAGCGGATGATCCGCGAGGAACTGTTCGCTGAGGTCCGCGTTTACATCACCAACTATCCGGCCTGTCAGCGGCTCTATGACCCGGTCGCCATCCACCCTTAAGCCGGTCATCAGCCCCCCGGTCGCGATGATCAGGCTCGATGTGTCTACATAAAACTCCCTACGGGATTTCGTGCCCATCCGACCCTTGATCTCAGGAGCGATCGATTCGATCCGCGCAGTATCCAGGACGGTAATATCGCGGCGCGTTAAAATGACACCGCGAAGCGCTGTTAACAACCGAAAGCCCTGTACAGACGGTGCGTTCACATACTCAAAGATGCCGGCACCGGTGCTCCGCTCCAGCGACCGTTGGACTTCAGATGTTCGATCGATCCCCAGGATCGGTGGCAGAAGGGCGCTCTCTACGCAGGTTTCCTTCAGTGCCGCGGCGATGGTCTCAAGTATGCTTCCGTCGGTATCGATGAGCCGGGCGATTTCCTGATACGATCGGCCACGAAACTGGTGCAGATCCAGGCTGCGCACGCCCGATACAGAAGAAGTACCGTCGATCGAAAACATCACGGGAACGGCATCACAGGCCCCATAATCCATGATCTCCTGTACCAGCCCTGCTTTAATCGCCATGAGGTCTGTCATGCACCGGCTTTCCCTATACTTGCAGCCGGTCTGGCGCATGATCCTAACAAACCAGCTATCGACCTCCACGTCCCTTGCTGGCGAGGAAAGTACGCCCCCAGAAATAGCCGTCGCTCCCATACCCGCAGATGCGACAATCGTCTTTCCCTTCCGACGGAGAGCCGCGACCAACCCCGAAAGCCCGCCCCCGATCACTAGGTTGTCGCAGTCCAGCCTTTGAATTCCGAGAGACATAGCACCTTTGATATATGAATAAAAGGATGGATGAGGATGGAATTAAAACTTTGTGTTTCTGGGCGAGATCTTAAAATGGTAGGATCCAAAACTAAATCTACTTCTTCCTGATCCCGCTACGGTTGATGATAATCCCCAGAGCAGCGATGCCTCCTGCCATGGCAAACGGAAAGAACGGAAGGCATTCATTGAATCGACTTCGGTCGATGGGTGCTAATGGCGAAGGACTGGGAGTTGGGGTGATCTTATATGTCGCCACGGGGGAAGGGGTCGGGGTTACCGATGGTATAATATAGACCGTCTCGTCAAAGCCCTGCTGGATGATAAACTGGGTGATATCGGCGTTCTTGGGCATGGGGATCTCCACGTAAAGCTGGTTCGTCATCGTGTGCGGCAGGACGTACTCGCCTGTATAGTCTTCATTAGTATTCTGATACCGGTTTCCATGGCTATCGACAAAGATCACTTTAATATAGCCACGTATCTGGGTGTTCCCCACGTTCTCATACTGGTAGAATAGGTGCATCCACTTGAGGTCCGCCGCGTTTTCCGGGGGGTTGATGTTATTGAGCGGATGGCTCGTCGTATTGATCATGATCAGGTGGATCAGTATCGGCCTTACCTTATCGTGGTACGGATTTTGATCGGTCTGCGGCAAAGGAATATTCTGTTCTGCACTGGCAACCGCTACCACGAGCGCGAAGAACGTTATCCCCGCGATGAGCATTACTGCTGCATGGCCGAACATATAGATTAAGGATACGGATTTAAGAATTTAAACTTTGTGAGGTAAGTACGTGAACTATCCTGCCCTTAAGGAAGGGTGGGGCTTCCTGCCTCGATGCTGATGGTTTGCAATCAGCATCGCTGCTAATCGATGCGAAGGGCTGTCTATCCCAATCCTCAGCTAAATACTGGGGTCTCACACCTCTCCGTGCTCCCATTCAGATAAACCACCTATTTTACGGCTGCGAACACAACAGCAAGCGATAGGGTGATCATCAGGCCGCCAGAACAGATCAACGTCCATCCCGATAACCCTTCGATAACCATTCTACCGATTCCATAATTATATAAAAATCTATTGATGATACCCTGACATTTGACCCGGAAAAATTCGATGATGACACCGATCAGTATCAGGAAACCCCCCAAGAAAAACAGGGCGTTTGAGATGGTGACCGGCATGCTGCCGTACCCTGACCCGACAAAAATAACATATGCTCCGGATAGGGCGATGCTCGCAAGGATGGTGGCTGCTGCAATGCCCGCCACGCTGATGGCTATCCGTGATAACTGTTTAAGCATATACGCATCCCAATGCCGTTCACCACAAAAAACATTACGCCTCCCGACCCGATTACCTTTAAATACTCCAAGACGGATAACTACTTTATCGTTTTAATCTATATAGCGGGGACATATCTTGAAGTTCGAAAACACGCTAAAGAACCTTTTCGGAAAGGAACCCGACGAGGCGGTACAGGAGCTTCTGAAAAACATCGAGGACGACTACGGAGAGGTCCCGTTTATCCTGAACGCCATGAGCGACAAGCCAAACATTCTCCTGCCCAAGATCATCTATGATGACGCTGTCCTGCGCAATCCCGAGCATCTTGACGAAAAGACCGTCGAGCTTGTCACCATCGGTGTGGCCACGGCGCTGAAGTGCGACCACTGCCTGAAAATGCACCTGCGTGTAGCTCGCCGGAAGGGTATTCCCCAGGAAGAGGTGTTCGAGGCCATTCTCCTGGCCAGCGCCCTGTCCAACACCGCTGCTCTGGCCCAGGCGATGCGAGTGTACGAGACCGACCGGAAGGAACACGTGGATGCCGAGTCCACAAAAGACGACTGCCCCGGCTGCATGGTCTACGAGAATAACCATAAGAATAATACTGGCAGCAGGACAAACTAAAGGTACTCCAGGAACCAGTTCCTAACCAGATCATACATCTCCTCACTGTTCTGACTGATGCCATGGTCGGCGTCCGGGAACAGCACCAACTTTTTCGGCTCGCCCGCCCTCTGTGCGATATCGACCGAGCACTGATAGGTCAGCGTTTTATCTCCCGTACCGTGGATTAGCAGGATTGGACGGGGTGCGATCTTACCCACGTCTCGGGTACCGTACGACTGGCTGGCCACCGTGACGATCGTTTTTACTCTCCGGTCCTCGGCGGCTGCCGATATGACGATTGCGCCTCCGAACGACCAGCCGACGAGCCCGATCCGGTTCACCTTCTTGTTTTTATCGAGGTAGTCGACGCAGACCAGCATGTCTGAGATACACTCATCCATGTCAGAGTCGTACCGGCAGTCGATCAGCATGGACCAGATACCGTACTGGAGCAGGTCCTCTGCGAGCGGGTGGTAAATGTGCGACGGCCCGTAGGTTCCGCCGCCAACGCCGTGCATGTAGATGACGCCTCTGTCCGACGTCCCTTGGTACAGCTCGCTGCGGATGTATCCACCCCTATTCCTGATCTTGAAAAGTTCCGACGAAACCTGCATCGAGCAGGTTTAAATCTGACGAAACTAAAAAGGGTCTTGCCTTTTGAGCCGACTTTACTCGAAATTTTTCTTCATCGCGTTGACGACCGTCTTCAAAACCTTGATCCGGGCGTAGTTCTTGTCGTTCGCCTCTACGATAGTCCACGGGGCGTAGGTGGTGCTAGTCCGGTAGAGCATCTCATTGACAGCGTCCTTGTATTGATCCCAGTTATCCCGGTTTCTCCAGTCCTCGTCGGTGATCTTCCAGGACTTATCAGGGTCGTTTTTCCGAGCCTCGAACCGCTTCAGCTGCTCGTCCTTGTCGATGTGCAACCAGAACTTTACCAGAACTGTACCGTTGCTGACCAGCTGCTCTTCCATCTCGTTGATCTCGTTATATGCCCGCTCCCAGTCCTTCCTTTTGCAGAACTTTTCCACACGTTCCACCAGGGTCCTGCCGTACCAGCTTCGGTCGAAAATCGTGAAATGGCCGGCGGCGGGGAAGCGAACCCAGAACCGCCACAGGTAATTGTGGGCCTTCTCGATGTCGTTTGGGGCGCCGACGGGCACGACCGTGTACCCCCGAGGGTCCATGCACTGGGCAAGCCGTTTGATGGCCCCGCCTTTTCCCGCCGAATCCCACCCCTCGAAAAGGGCGACAGTGGCGATCTTCTTATCGTACGCCTTGAACTGGGCTTTTCTCACTGCATCATGCAGCTTATCCAGCCTCTTCTCATACTCCTTTTTCGAGTATGCCTTCGACAGATCCGCCTTATCCAGCATGGACGAGTCTATCCCCTTGATACGGTACTCCAGGGGCTCCATGACGTCGCACACCTTAGGCATGCTGGCTGTCGAAATGATCCGCTCAAACGCTTCGATAGTCTTCGCCAGCACCTTCACCTCGGCAAAGCGCCTGTCCTGAGCCTCGACAATGATCCACGGGGCTGCGCTGGTATCGGTTTTTTCGATCAGTGTCTCGATTGCGCCCTGGTATTTTTCGTACTTCCGATGGCTTTGCC
>DATHCY010000183.1:0-9481 GCA_035319305.1 Methanocella sp. | reverse complement strand
TCAGCGTTGTACTTTTTAATCGAGCTCTTCATCGCCCCTTCGTAGCCTTCGCTGTCCCAGCCGATCCGTATCTCCGTCCCAAGCAGCTGATCGATGCCGTTCTGTCCCTCGATCACCTGCAACGGGCCCTCCACTCCGCGGCGGGCCAGAAAGAGCGCGTTCATCGCGCTCAGCGCCGACTGTGCCGAGGCCAAGCCCTTCCATTGCGACAGCGGTCTTGACCGCACGATGGCGAAGGCGGCGTCGCTTCCGGCCGCCATTGCGATGGCGTTGGCGATCTCCCCTTCCCCCATGTCTAGCAGCCGCCCGACGGCGGCGCAGATTGAGAACGCCAGCTCAGTCGTGTGATCCAGTCCTCGAGCCATGAATCCGCCGGCGTCCACGAAGCGCGACTGGACTGTGTAGGCTATCGCTACTCCCAGCATCAGGTCGCGTCCCGTGGCATCGGCAAGCGCTGCTGCTGTCAGCACCGATCCGAAGTTGTCAGACGGATGGCAGGCCTCGGCTGGCGCTAGGTAAGTGTCCATGAAGTCGAGGTAACGCGCCAGCGCTGTGTGCCAGAACGCGGCGTAGACTGGGTTGGCTTGGCCGCCGCCGATCAGTGAGCACGGGCCCGTACCTCCAAAGTCAGCCACTTGCTCGCGACATGCATTGACAGGGCCGGCACCGAGGGCGGCGATGCAGCAGCCCAGCGAGTCTAGGATATGGATAGGCAACTGGCGGCGCGACTCGGGCGATAGATCACCGAAAGAGGCCCGAGTAGCGTACTTGGCCAGGTCTTCTACCTGTGTCATATTTGCAAATCAGAGCTGCATGTTAAAACAGTATTCCGGATTAATAGCAAACGCAGCATGTAACGATATTATAGCGCTAATATATTATCATAAATCACCACAAACTCATGTGTATTCAACAATCAAGGTATTGTTGGTTTTCCCCTATTAACGTTTGATATTCTCCGTAATATTATGCCAGGAGTGGCATGGTCATCTTTAACCATCAACTGACGAAAGATATTAAACGCCTTCAACCTGATTTCTATTATCGATAACGCTTCAAAAGTAGGGTGGAAATGAAGACTATGTTGAAATCGCTTGACGATAAACGTATTGTGCTGATCGTCACTTGTCTGACGGCCTTTACCACGCCGTTCCTGTCGACCTCTATCAACATCGCGCTCCCGACTATCAACACGCAGTTCGCGGTTCAGGACCAGGCGCTGCTGAACTGGCTGGTCACCAGCTACCTGCTCGTGTCTGCTATCTTCGTCGTTCCGTTCGGCCGTGTCGCCGACCGCTACGGTTTGAAAAAGGTCTTCGTCCCGGGATTGTTCATCATCGTCGTCTCTTCTCTCCTTTGTGCTGTGTCCGGCTCAATTTGGATGCTGATCGTCTTCCGCGCTATCGAGGGTGTCGGCGCTGCCATGATCTTCGGCACGTCCATGGCCATCCTGACTTCGGCGTATTCGCCCAAGGAACGGGGTAAGGTCCTGGGTATATACATGGCGTTTACCTACGGGGGGTTATCGCTGGGTCCGTCGCTGGGCGGCTTCATCGTCCACTTTGGCAGTTGGCGGTTTATCTACGCCGGGATCGCCGTGTATGCCCTGCTCGTGGCCTTGCTTGCCGCCTGGAAGATCCCCGATGAAGTGCCCGGGAAGGAAGGGCGTTTCGATCTGCCCGGAACGGTTCTATACGGGGCGGTGCTTGTATCGCTTATCTCAGGATTGTCCAGCTTACAGGAACCGATCGGCATGTCCCTCTTCGGGCTCAGCCTCGTCCTGTTGGCAGTGTTCTTCTGGTGGGAGCTACGCCAATCCAACCCGGTACTCAAGATCAGTGTCTTCAGGAAGAATCGAGTGTTTCTGTTCTCTAACATAGCCGCGCTAATCAATTACTGCGCCAACGGCGCCGTTGCCTTCATGCTGAGCCTGTACCTGCAGAAGATCTACGGGCTATACGCGCTAACGGCCGGCCTCATCCTGATCGTCCAGTCACTACTGATGGCGGCCTTCTCACCTCTGACTGGCAAGCTGTCAGACCGGATAGAGCCACGTCTCGTGTCTTCCTCCGGCATGGCTATCTGCACCGTCGGACTATTGCTCTTCTCCACGATCTCGGCGGGGACGCCCCTGTGGTTGGTGGTCGCGGGCCTGATGTTCCTGGGCATCGGCATCGCGCTCTTCGTGTCGCCCAACACCAACGCGATTATGAGCTCCGTCGAGAAGAAGGACTACGCCGTGGCTTCGAGCATGGTGAGCACGATGCGGATGATAGGGGGTGTCCTGGGCCTGGGCCTCACCAACCTGATCTTCACGTACTACATGGGCCACACGGAAATCCCCGATACGGGCCCCTACGACCTCCTAATGAAGAGTATTCAGGTGGCGTTCGCAGTCATGGCAGTGCTATGCGTCATCGGCCTTGGACTCTCGCTGGCCAGGGGCAACCTGCGTAAAGCCACGGCTACGCCCGTCGCGCAACCGATCGAAAAGTCATAGCACGACAAGTATAATTATCAAAGTTTTTAGGGGCTGTCGGGGAGTTTCAAAAGTCCCCTGACTTCTTTCATGGTTTATTCGGGCGTCTATCTGCAACTTTTCTGGTTCGCGGATCGTCGTTCGAGTCGACATATTCAATGCCGAGCGGCCCGATCGCCGTCACCTGTGTGATGTAGTCGCTGGATTTTGCCAGGTGAAAGTGAGGTGTGTTGCCGGGTAGAATGATCACGGCGCCGGGCGGATATGCCACCAACTTCTCAGCGTCGAACTGATCGCCCAGACCGATGTAGAAGATACCGGAGATGACTGTGTAGATCCGGTCTTCCGGGTGCTTATGCGGCATCAACTTCACACCGCGAGGCACCTTGACCCTGATCACGTAAGGGCCTTTCTCCGAAGGTTGACCCACAACAACGGCTAGGCTCACAGAAGGTGGGAACGCCTCGAAAGGCTTCCAGTCGATATCCTCAGGCAAGACTGCCTTAAAAACGTCTTGCTCTGGCTGATGGGATGAGGCTCTTCTTTTCATAAAAACCCTTTCTAACAGTTGAGGCAGCCGGCTAAAGAAGAGCTTAGGCTGCCATCTTCATCTCCGCGGCGACTACTTCCAGCAGATTTTTTGCTGCAATAGTCGATGAGGCGGGGTTCTGCCCGGTAACTAGACGGCCATCCACGACGGAAAAAGGCTGCCAGTTGCGGACTTTCTCAAAGATGGCTCCGAGGCTCAACAGTTCATCCTCGACAAGGAACGGCACAACGTTGGTGAGTTGAACCTCTTTCTCCTCGCCATTCGTAAAGCCGGTTACCCGCTTCCCTTTCACAAGAGGCTCACCTTTGTATTTGACATGACGGAGCACCCCCGGAGAGTGACATACCAACGCCACCGGCTTGCCGGAGTTATAGAATGACTCGATTAATGCGATCGAAATCGGACTCTCTGCCAGGTCCCACAAGGGGCCGTGCCCGCCTACATAGAAGACGGTGTCGAAATCCTCCGCTTTCGCGTCTGCAAGCTTGATTGTATGGGCAAGGGCTTTTTTGGCTGCCTCATCCTTCTTGAACCGCGCCATGGCTGAGGTCTGATTTTCAGGCAGATCGCTCTTCGGGTCGATCGGCGGCCGCCCTCCTTTCAGTGATGCGAGCGTTATCTCTACACTGGCGTCCCTGAAAACAAAGTATGGGGCTGCGAATTCTTCAAGCCAGAAACCAGTCTTGCGACCCGTATTGCCCAGTTGATCGTGGGATGTCAGCACCATCAATATTTTCATTTTTTACCTCCTTTACTATGTTAGCCGAATATGAATACGAATATTATATATTTAAATTATTACGGATAAATAGAGCATGAGCTACTTTTTGAAGACTTCGCGTGGACTTCGGAATCCGAAAGGTGAAGGACATGGGCCTCGGCCTATATCTGGTCAAACTGCTAGTGGATAACTAGGATAGCTACGGTAGCCGGGTATGGGTTTATGGGTTGAGGATCATGTGATAGATGAAAAAGCAAAATGGGCGAATTCGTAGTCGTGTTGTACGTGTGTGAACAATAGGTACTACAAACACTATTCAGGCTCTATTTGGCATCGAGAGTCAGGAAAACCTTTTTCGGAAAAGGTTTTCCTACAGCCTTTCGAAAAATTACGCTCCGGTGGAGATACATACCATTTAGGTTCAAATCCCTTATTTTTGAGATATGCCAGCATAAAATCTGTATTTTATATCGCAATTTACAATTTTATATCGCAATTTTTGTAAATTGCGATGTGTCATTTCGGCTTGCATAGGTTCTCTCTGACTTCAGGGTAAGCCACATGAGGCCTGCGGATTATGAATGAGCTATCGAGGTCTTCACACATGGCGATGGCTATCTTCGTCGGAATGCCAAGACCAAGCAGGTTTTCCGGGAACCATCTGTTGCCGGTAGGGTCCGTGGATCCCAAGTAGGCAGAGTCTGCAGGTGCTTTTTCGGCCATTTGCGAAGGGTATGTGATCCATGAAGCGCATGTTGGTCCCCAGGCAGCCAGTACCGGGCTGAACGGGTCCGTGTTCCTGAAGTGTATCAAAGCGCACAAGTTGCGGATCTGCTCGCTGGTTCCGAAACATAAGACCGATCTCACTACCAGATCGCCGTCGAGATCAGCGCATGGCCGGATTACTGTGTAAGGACCGGGTGGAGTGATAGTACCCACGGCCTCCTTTGACTTTCTGACCACTTCGGGGCTAGCTTTAAGGAATTCGGCCTCTCCGTTGCGGAACGTGGGAGTACCTGTAGACACGAAGAATTCGAGGGTGGGAGACATGCGTCCATAGCCGGTCCACCCTATACCACCGGGACAGCAACCCACCAGCGCACCTTCTCCAAAGTAGAGAGGCGGCATAACTTCGCATAAAGATGCTGAAGCCACCGCTCTGGCCAGGCACCGATCGACAGAGGTGATTGGCTTTCCGCCCTCGGGGACTGTTTCAGAGCCATATACGCACAGCGGCCGGGACTTTAGTCTACCTGCCAGCGAGAGTTTTTCCCCGATCTCTTTGACTGATACGTTTGTAATTGACAACATCTCCCTACACTGTGTTTTTCAGGACGTTATTAAAAACCTGATATTTCTCGTTACATAAAAAGAAATATACTTTATGTAACCCGGCGCTCAAGCCTTTCGCATCGTGTTCCACCGCATGAAGCCCATAAGGTACTTCATCAGCGAACCCGCCAGCCGTGCATCAATGGTCTCGTATTCCTTTGAGATCATCCGGAGGTCTCTGCGAATTGGCAGGTGCTGTGGGCATAGCTGCTCGCATTTCCCGCAGTCCTTGCACTGAGACGCCAGGGCTGACTTTGTCCCCTCAGTTTTGCCGCCGATGGTCATCATGTAGGCCATTCTCGGCGGCATGACCGGGCTGGGAGTGTTGTAGGCCGCGAAGCAGCCCGGTATGTCCACCCCGGCGGGGCAGGGCATGCAGTAACGGCAGCCGGTGCAGCCAATCTTCATCATGCCCCGGTAAACTTCCACGGCACGATTCACCACATCCAGCTCCTCTGAGGTCATCGACTCCGGTAGGGCCTTGCTGGCGACGCAGAGGTTCTCCTCGATATGGGCCTCGTCGTTCATGCCCGACAGTACGATAGTGACTTCAGGGTGGTTCAGGACCCAGCGCAGGGCCCATTCGGCAGGCGTCCGCTTCACTTCTGCACCGTCCCACACTGCTTGTATTTGTGCCGGGATGTTCCGGGCCAACGTTCCGCCCCTCAGGGGCTCCATGATGATGACGCCAAGCCCTTTCGAGGCCGCGTACTTGAGGCCGGCGGTACCCGCCTGGTTGGTCACATCCAGGAAATTGTACTGGATCTGGCATGCGGCCCAGTCGTAATCGTCGACAATGGTCTTGAAATCATCGATGGGGCAATGGCATGAGAAAGCAGCGTTGACGATGCGCCCGTCCTTTTTCGCTTTGTCGAGGAATTCCGTAGCACCCAGGGCCTTGAGCCTCTCCCACGTCTCGACGCACATCAGGCCGTGCATGAGATAATAGTCGATGTGGTCTGTGTTCAGGCTCTTTAGCTGCAGGCTGAGGGCCCGTCCGAAGTCTTCAGGCGACCGGACCATCGTGGGATGTATCTTCGTGGCAATCCTGACCTTCTGCCGATAGCCGTCGGCCAGCGCCTTGCCTAGGAGCTGCTCGCTGCCGCCATACATCAGCGCCGTGTCCAGATAGTTGACCCCGTGGTCGATGGCATACCTGATCTGCCTGATCGCACGCTCCTCATCGATCCCCGCCCCCTTCTTCGGCAGCCTCATGCAGCCGAAGCCAAGCGCCGAGAGCTTATCACCGTTCTTCTGGTTCGTCCTGTATTGCATGACTCACACCAATTTTATGCGTCTGTATATGTGTCTACGTTTGTGTCATGTGCGTCTCCGTCACTCGCCAGATACGCCATCCCACATGAGCCGGAAAGAGCTGTCTATAAGCCGTTCTCGGTCGAGCCCACCATGGGAGTCGATGATCGCCCTGACCACCGCATCGACGGGTGCGAAAAGGATGTTAAAAGCGACTTCGAGCTCAATGTCCTTCAGATGGCTGTGCCTAATGACATCCAGGAAGACCTCGAGCTCGATGCCGACGACTTTCATGATCTCGTCCGGCGGCAATTTTTTTATGAACGGAGAGGAGCTGAACTGCTGGAGAAACATGTACTCGGCGGGGTGATCGACACCCCAATTGATGGCATTCCGCCAGATCCGCCGCGCGTGTTCCTTGTTCGTTCTGGCTCTTGCGACCCCGGCACCGGTATCTGCCGCCATCCTTTTCTTAATATCGTAGTAGGCGAAGTTGATGAGTTCCTCCTTGGTCGGAAAATAGTGGAACAGCGTCCCATTCGATATGCCAGCCTCCCTGGCGACGAGCGCCGTGGGTGTACCGTGGAAGCCTTTCTCTGTAAACAATCTGATCGCCGTCCTGACAATCAGTGCTTTTTTATCGTTCGCTTCGTCTATCATAACTAGCCTTTGTAGAGTGACTAATCACTCTAGAGTGACTAATCACTCTAATACTTTCCGGTCATCAAACAATACAATTAACTTATCGATAACGAGCACGAAGCGAGAGAAAACCACATCCCATAGGGGCGAGGATGAATCAAGTCTCGCTGGCTCGCCAAGTATTTAACCCATAATCGCTCGCTTATCCCCATACCAAGTTACAACGACGCCTTTGAGCGCCCTTCGCAAGGGCTGCGAGTGCTGACTGTTGTAAAATATTTGAGTAATAGAGCGGGGCAAACCGGGGAGCAAGATAATCGTATGAGACAGGGAACCGGCCCGAGCCGGAGAAAAACCGGCGGAGCCCGAAGGGAGATCAGAACCTACCATCAATGTGGCGAATGCTTTTCAATGAAACAGAAAACCATGCCCTGAAGGGCATGGTAGTTCACGTTGACTACAGTTCACGTTGACTACACATGATACCTATAAATTTTGAATTAATTTTAAAATAGAACTTAATGTTTTGTTAAAATTCGAGAAATAAAGTTAAAAATACTCAGGTGACATCAACCATTATGGTTCAAATCCCCTATTTTGAGGCTTGATGAGTTGATCCAAAATTTGCATTTTACGCCCTGTCATCAAAATTATACGACTTGTGTGCGGGAAAAGAACCAAGTGCGCGGCAATCACACGATTGGAACCTTGTTCGTCTTCATGCTGCCCTTATCCCCTTATCTGATCAATGATTGACACATCAGCAGATCTTGTAAATCACCATTCTATATACATCACTCTATATACATCATTATACGTTTCACGATATTATTATATGCTTTCGGAGCTAAAACTTCAATCGTTTGATCATACAGGGCTGCGGGGTATTGCCACGAAAGTCGATTCCATGAAAAAGTCCGGTACCGATGGTCATATTACTGATGCCGATGAGAAGGACCATCTCAACGCCGAACTAAAAGATAGAATCGCTATTTTGGAAGAAGAGCTTGACCGACAACGTGATGCTAATACCGCACTGCGTCGGCATGATAAGGACGTGCTGGGGTGGCCATTCAAGTTTACACAGACCCTGCTTGACGCTATCCCGATACCTGTCTTTTACAAGAACGCCCACGGGGTATACCTGGGCTGTAACAAAGCGTTCGCAGAGTTCATCGGCAAGCCAAGGAGCCAGATCATTAGCAGTACTGTGTTCGATATCTCGCCAGCCGCTCTGGCTGAAATTTATTACCAGGCGGACGAGGGGTTGATCAGCCACCCGGGGACGCAGCAGTATGAAGGTGCTATCTCCGATGCCAGAGGTGTCGTGCATACGGTCGTCTTTTACAAGGCGACCGTCCTTAAGGATGATGGTACCGTAGATGGAATCATAGGTACGTTCATCGACGTCACAGGGCGAAAGATGGCAGAAAAGGCGCTGCATGAGAACGAAGAGCGGCTTCGGCTGTGCGTCGCTACGGCGAGCCTGGGCATCTTCGACTGGGATATGGCGAACGACCGGCATATCTGGTCCCCCGAAACCTACGAGATCTACGGCGTCTCGCGAGATACGCCGCTGACGTTTGATCTAATCAAGGGGATGATTTATCCTGAAGACCGGCAGGACGACGTCGTCTTGGCTGAGCTGGAACGGGCGACGAGTCGCGGCGGCTACACGCTGGAATACCGCATCGTCCGGGCGTCCGATGGCGCGGTCCGCTGGATACACACGAAAACCCGTATCTTCTTCGAGGGAGATGGCGTAGAGCGGCGGACCGTCCGGATGCTGGGGGTCGTCCAGGATATCACCGATCGCAAGCTGATCGAAGCAGCGCTCAAGGAGGCTAAGCAGCAGTCGGAACTATACCTCGATCTGATGGGCCATGATATTAATAACATGCATCAGATCACGCTGGGCTACCTGGAGCTGGCGCAGGGCATGACCCCGGGCGTGGCACAGAGTGAGATGATCGGGAAGTCCATCGAGGTGCTGCAGCGGAGCACACAGCTCATCCGGAATGTGGGGAAGCTGCAAAAGCTTAACGAGGATCTTGGTCAGGTGCATGAGGTCGACGTGGGTAGCGTACTCCATGCGGTGAAGCGTGAGTTTGGAATGGTGCCCGGCAAGGAGATCAGGCTGAATTTCAATGGTGACGGCCACTGTTTTATCCTTGCCAATGAGTTGCTGTATGACGTATTTGCCAATCTGGTGAGCAACGCGATCAAATACACGGGGGACCATGCGGTTATTGCCGTGGACATGGATGTCGTTGCGGATAATGGCCAGACGTATTGTCGTGTCAGCGTAGAGGACGACGGACCGGGCATCCCCGACGACTTCAAGCCCCGGATTTTTAACAGGCTGTTGAGGGGCCCGAGCAAGGCGAAGGGCATGGGCTTGGGGTTGTACCTGGTCAAGTCGCTCGTGGACAGATGTGGCGGCCGAACCTGGGTCGAGGACCGGGTGCCGGGCGACTACACGAAAGGGGCCAGGTTCATGGTC
>DATHCY010000182.1:0-6526 GCA_035319305.1 Methanocella sp. | reverse complement strand
CCTTGAAGTGCTGCGGATCCATCTCGTAGGCCGGCACGTACATGGTGATTTTACCGCTCCTTGCCTGGCCATCGCCGAGAATGCCGAACAGGTTCCCTAGGCCGCCGCCCTGGATGCTGATGTCGCTGATATCGAACTGGATATCGAGCACCCAGAAAGGCAGGTAGATCCTATCTCCTGCGATGGTGCGGTTGGTGAACGTCCCGAACTCATAGTCGATTTCCTCGACATGGCCGTTGGACCTCACATGCATGGTGCCGCAGGTCTCGCACAGGAATACGGTGTCGACCTCCCGGGAGAACATCGGGGTCTTACACTTTGGACAGATGATATGTACAATCTTCGTCATGTGATCATCTCCCGAACAGCGCTGGCGCGATCTTTTCGAATGCCGTATCTTCAGCGTCCTTATGGTTTTTGAACAGGTTGTAGCCGCCCTTGACATCACCGGTGGTCATCTCCGAGCCGTAGCGGAAGAAGCCGAACGATCCGGCTGCTATCGCGAGACAGGCGGCCATCAGGAATAGCATGAGAGCGACGCTCCCCTGAGAGTGGATGGCGATGCCGAGCCACAGGCTGAATCCGATTCCGGTGCCGCCGACCGCCATCCCTACGGCCATGGTGATGCTACGCCAGAGGTAATCCCCAGGTGCCCTTCCGGACAGTACGTAGCCTGTGATACCATCCACGGTTGCAAAGTACATGCGGTCCGCATATTTGTACCGGATCATCCATACCGGATAGAAGATCAGCGACAGGCCCACAGGGATTACATGCACCTTTTTGAATGTGACGTGGGGTACTCCAGCATAGGATACCGCTTCTGACTCGATCTGGGACATCCCTCTTGCCTTGGCATCAGTGCTCGAGGTAGTGGCCTCAAAGGTCGGAATGCTCCCCTCGTCCAGGATGATCGCCTCGCCCTCAAAGTTCCTCAGGTGCTCGATACCGATATCGCCCGCGTCGCTGGCTACTTGGCTCCAGTCGAAGTCCCTGGTCACCATCTTTTCCAGCGGCACCCGTTCGGTGCGCTTTTCCCTCTGGACGACTTTGTAGCCGCAAACCCACCCAGAAGCCCTGGCTTTGAGACGCCAGAAGGGCACATAGATCGGGTAGCACTCTGTGATCTCGCCCCGGCGCCGCAAGTCCCTGGCCTTGAACCCTCCCCTCCACCATTGCCGTACTGCGTCGATCGCCCGGTCCCGGTTCAGCTTGTTCCTGAAGGTGATCCGGTTGACGCCTTCGTCGCCTTCGATGGAGAGGATTGCAGAGCAATACTTGCACGAGGTGTACCTGACCCCTTCCTCAACGCTCACGTCACCGCCGCAGTTGGGGCAGTTCATGGATAGCGATATGCCCATCAGAACCTCCTCACGACGAGATATGCCGCACCTGTGACAAAGGGCAGTGTCACCACAGCCACGGCGAGGGTCAGCAGCCACGCCAGGAAGCCCGCGTCGCCCATGATCAGTGACAGCAGCAGCCCCACCATCCCCTCGACGAAGAAAACGACAAATGCCGCCCCTGCGATAAACATATACGGCGCTGCCTTCCTAGTGGGATATTCTCCGGTATATACTTCGCCCGAAGAACCGTCGATCACTGCCGGGTACTTATTGCCCCGGTACTCGTACTGAACAGCCCAGATCGGGAAGAACACCAGCGCCTGTTCTCGGGGAGCGCCCTCGAGATTCGATAGATAAGCTGTCATCTCAATATCGGGCTTTGTCAGCTCGATGCCGCCGGTATTGTAGCTCTCATCGAAGATCTTCAGGTCGCCCGCCGGGACTTTCAGCGAGTGCAGGCCCGGCATTGTCGTCGACTTGGCCGGCTCGATGATCACCTTCTCGCTGCCGTCCACATCCCTCCGGAACATGTAGACAGGGAAGTAAAGCTGCTTGAAATCAGTGATCTTCGCCCCGCGCTCAAGGTCTCGCGCCATTTTGGCCCCGGCGGTCCATCGCCGGAAAATGCCTTCTGCGTCAGCCCTCTGGATGAAGAAGGGCATGATATAGAAAAACCCTGCGCCGCTTTTATCGATATACAGCTGGGTACCGCAGTGGCTGCATTTGACGAACTTGACCCCCGAGTCGAGGGGGATTGGTGCACCACACTTGGTGCACCGGATCTCTGCCATCTATTCACCCTAGCTGATTGCCACAGCTTGGACAGAACTTAGCGCCTGAGGCGATCTTCGCTCCGCATTTTGGGCACGCCTGCTCGCCTACCTGCTGACCACAGCTTGGACAGAACTTAGCGCCGGGCGGCAAGGCTGTACCGCACTTGCTGCAAGCCACGGTCTCTTGCTTTGCGCCGCACACAGGGCAGAACTTCGCGCCGGAGGGGACCGCGGCCCCGCACTTCACGCACGGCATCGCCTGGGCCGGTTGCTGCTGGGCCGGTTGCTGCTGTTGTGGTTGCTGCTGCCCGGAGGCCTGGCGCATCTGATCGATCATCATATAGCCCATGCCTATGCCGGCGCCCACGCCGACGCCCGTCCCGGCGCCTCCGCCGGAGGGGTTCTGGGCGGCTTCCCGCATCGCCTGGCCTGTCTGGTACTGCATATAGTTGGTGCCGAGCACGCCCATGGATGACCTGGTATCGACGGCCTTCTGGACCTCCTCGGGCATGGTAATGTATAGGCCTGAGAGTTTATCCATGGTAATGCCGTAGGGCTCGAAGTGTGACTTGGAGCGCTCCAGCCACGCCTGCTCGAGGTTGGTCAGGTTGGCGGCAAGATCGGCCACTCCCATACCACCATTCTTGGCGTCGCCCAGCACATCGTACAATACAACAACCGCCTGGTCTTTTATGCGTTCTTCCACGTCAGCTGAGGTGGTGTAGCTGAAGGTACCCACGAATTGGTTGATGAAGTTCATGGCGCCGGTGATCTTATACCTGAACTCGCCGAATACTCGCAGATTCACTAGACCGAAGTCCTTGTCCCTGAAGACGTAGGGTTGCTTGCTGCCGAACTTGCCGTCGAAGACCCGCTTCTGGAGGTAGTAGACTTCCGCATCCTGCCTGACGCCGGATAGGAATTCCACGATCTTGCCTACTATGGGCGCATTCATGGAGGTCAGAGCGTACCGATCTGGCCTGTCGATATAATCCAGCGCTTTGCCGTCCCTGTAGAAGACGGCCAGCTCGTCCTCGCGCACGACGATATTATCGTTAAACTTGATGTTGCGAGGTACCCGGTACAGGATATTGCCGCGCTTCTCGTTCTCATCCCAGACGATCGTCGCCGCCCCGAGGATATTGTCCCTCTTATTCTGGTTAATAATTCCCATTATTGTCACACCTCTACGCCCATGATGAAGGCCATCCGTCTCTTGTTGGTCCCCTGCAAGCCATCTAGTTTGATGGCTAGTGCCGCTAGCGACTGTTTAAAGTCGGGCCCGCCCGTCACAGCTAGTGCCTTGATCCGATCCACTTCCGCCTTGATCTCGGTCAGCAGCGTTGTTAGGTTCAGGTCATATTCGTACAGCTTGTTCAGCTGATTCTCGCCCACCTGGATACGCGCAGCAATACCAGAATAACCCTGGGCAGCGTGCCGGATCTCGCCTTCGATTGTCTTGAACTTGCTGACAAGCGTCCCGATCCTATCCAAGCCCTCGAACTTGCCATTATCCATTAGGATAGCCCTGCTTGCCTCTAGATCGCCCCTGATCGATGCTAGCCGATCCGCCACCTGAATGCGGAGCATGTTGTCCGCAGCTCGCAAATCTTCCGTCGCACGATACCCACTGAAACCCGGGATCACGCTCTGGATCTTGGCGATGATGCCCCGATCCTGAACGACCTTTTCTCGTAAGTCAACCATTCAAATCACTTACCGGTTATAGATCCTATGATAGTCTGTCTGGCCATACACGGATGCCGTTCAGCACCCAGAATTGGATTCTTCAATAGATATAACGTACCAGAAGATAATCTTTGTTATCCGGTTGTAAGGGTGCTTTCAGGGGATTCTACAGATGGATTTTATCTACATGTATAGATGTTATCTAGATGTAAAGGTCAAACGAACGATATGATCTATTAACTAAACATAAGCTATAAATGTAATGAATAATCATGAGGTAGGTGGTGACAATTTAATGTCAGTTTCACAGGCTGAAAATGCAAAAAAAAGCTCATCCATTCTCGCCAATCCGGCGCCTCTTGGATTGATGGGCTTCGGGGCCACTACGGTGCTGCTTAACCTGTATAATGCGGGGATCATATCAAGCACCAGTATCGGCATGATCTTCGCTATGGGGTTGTTTTATGGCGGCCTCGCGCAGGTCATCGCTGGCATCCTCGAGTTCGTGAAGGGAAACACGTTTGGCATGGTAGCATTTACTTCCTACGGCATGTTCTGGATTGCGGTGGTGGCGTTGCTTGTGTTCCCCGTCATGGGCTGGGCGAAAGCAGTGGATGGCACTTCAATGGCCCTATTCTTCGCGGTATGGGGCATATTTACTGCATACATGTTCGTGGCCACGCTTAAGAAGAACCTGGCGTTGCAGGTCGTCTTCGGCACCCTGACGATCCTCTTTGTACTGCTGGCGATAGCCGATTATACCGGAATCGCCATGGTCAAAACAATAGCAGGCTATGAGGGCATCCTCTGCGGCGCGTCGGCGATTTACCTCGCGTGTGCAGAGGTCATGAACGAGTCGTTTGGAAAAAAAGTGCTTCCAGTATAAAACTGGCCTAATGGCCAGCGATTATTTTTATAGGCCTGATCACCGTGGTCCCTCCATCTAAGTTAGTATAGGATAAGCATTATTCGCTTATAACAACCTGATCTGTCTATGGCCTTAAGAGACGATATCTGCGAAGAGATGGAAAAATACATGATGAACGCCCCTTCGGACTGGAATACGGTTACGGCAGAGGGTTTGATGAGTGAGATCGGTAGGGATAAGAAGCTATTCATACTGGACGTCCGGGAAAGGGACGAATTTGCCTCCGGTCACATACCTGGCGCCATCAACATATCAGTCAGGGAGCTGCCCCGGCGCGTCATCGAGTTGCCGCGAGACAAAGATCTTAAGATCGTCACTTACTGCGCCAGCGGCATACGGTCTGCATATGCCACTATGTTCCTGCGAGTGTACGGATATTCGGATGTCCGCAGCCTCATCCACGGGATCCGGGATTGGGTTGCGGCTGGAAACAAAATCGTTCCTTAAAGGCCACTAGCGATCCCGGCCGGCGGCAGAGCAAGCGTTGGCGATGGAGATCAGGAAACCGAGGCCCGAAGAAGGCCATGGTAGTTCATTTGATAGCCGCCTATTAGCCATGTTTGTGTCTCTATGCATTTATAGTAAAAATAACAGCTATTTAGAAGGCGATCTTCCGGATCTTTATAACTGAATAAGCGATCAGCGGTAGGGCGCATGCCACGAGCCAGATGAAGGCGGACGATAGTGAAGATCTTTCCGCGATGAAGCCCACGGCGGGGAACATGATCATGACTGAGAGACTGTTCATCTGAGCCTTAATGGAGAGTAACGTTGCCCGGTTTTCGGCAGGAACCCGCCTGTTCAGCAGATCGCTGAGGGTGGGCCAGAAGCCTACCAAGAAAATTGTCGCAATCCAGAGAAAAACGATGGCGATCGGCGAATCTACGACCGCTAGCAGGAGGTACATGGAGAGGATGGCGGCCGGCACTATCACGACGATATCACGGTTGCTGAACCGCTCCAGCATATGCGCGTATCGGGCGGCCGCCGCTCCGCAGATCGAGTCTGCGCAGAGGATAATGCCGATGGCGTAAACCGGAATGGACATCGCCTCGAAATATTTCTGGCTGTACATATAGATGGTCATGTCCACCGTCGTGATGGCCATTGAGATTAGGAGCAGGTACATGATCACAGGGTTGCTGGTGATCAGGGATATGGACTTGGAGAGGAGTTCCTCGATGCTGGGGCGCTTTGCTTCCATCGCGGTGTCTCGGGCCTCTGTGAACAGCATAGCGGGTACTAGAGCGCACAACAGCGCCCCTATCGAAGCATAGTAGACCCACTCGTACGAGATGCTGGCCAGAAACCCGCCGGAGATAATACCCAGTGCCGCTGCGATGAAGGTAACGGCTAGTACGTTGCCGTACACCTTTTTGTAATTACAGCTCTGATCAGCCTGCTTGCAGCTATCATAGGTAAATGACTCGGAAGAACTGCTGTATAGTACTGCTGAGATCGCATTCAATGCAAAGCTGGCGGCGAAACCGATGAAGTCGTGGGACAGCAGGATCAGGAGATAGCCTGCGATCTTCGTCATGGCCGAAAGTATCAGGCTGGTCTTGCGGCCCAATAGGTCGGACAAGGCTCCTGCCGGGACTCCGAATAATAACATCGAAAACTGATATGCAGACTCGATCAGCCCGATCTCTGCTAGGTTCATGCCCCTGTAGCCAAGGAATAGCATCCACACCGCCCGGTCAAGCGCATTGTTCATGAACGCTGTGTAGATGTAGTTCAGCCTGATGTTCGCCCTCACCTTACCATGCATATCATCTGCCATTATATCA
>DATHCY010000181.1:0-4820 GCA_035319305.1 Methanocella sp. | reverse complement strand
TGACAAACTTTTGGTTGACATACTCGATATTACCCTCGGTATCAGTAATTAAAACGATTGCCGTACTCTGCTCCACCGCCAGCGACAATTTTCTAAGGTTTTCCTCAGCACGTTTACGCTCGGTAATGTCGCGAGTAATATCTATGATCACCTGCCGATTTTCAATTATCGTGCCGCTGCAACTAACCTCCACGGGGAAAACACTTCCATCTTTTCTATGATGGACGGTTTCGTATGTGCACCCCTTCGAACAGCACAATTGAACTTGGTCACTCAATTTCGACCGCTCCTCTGGCACCCTTAAGTCAGCGATATTCATAGAGCGTAGCTCGTCATTCGTATACCCATAGGCCTTGACAGTAGCCTCGTTAAAATCGATGATCTTACCGTCTATTTCAACAAAAAAAATTGGGTCCCTCGCCCCCTGAAGTATCAAACGATACCTCTTAGTCAACTCGACCACGTGCTCGAGTTCAACGTTACGCTCTAACTCATCCATCATCGAATTAAAAGTCCTCGATAAACCACCAATCTCATCCTTTCCCACATCCTTCGCCCGCACCTTATAATTACCCTTAGATATTTTTTGCATAGTATCCGATAGTCCAACAACCGGCCTGGTCAGGTAATCTGAAATGATGTAGCTGGCGATGAATAGCAAACCTAACAACCCCAGGAGTAACCCTACAATGTAAATCAGGTTGTTGAAGATCTGCGAATATACTATGCTCATGGGCGTGCTCACGAGGGCGCCCCCACCCGATATTGGGATTGGCGAGTAGCCGACAATACGAAACTGCTTATCATACGTGTTGCTGGTCTCCACAACGCCCTCCGAGCCATTTGTCGCCCTCTGCGCCGACGAGACATGAGAAATATCAGTGTTCGCAGGAACACCAGTGTTCGTATCGGTGGCGATGACGATTCCCTTATTATCCACAATAAAAATATTCCTCGTCGGGTCAATCCTCTGACTATCCACCATATTACGTATCGTATCACTACTAACGGATGAGACTATCAAACCAATGACAGAACCATTATCCCTGACCGGATCGGCGACACTAACTACATACTTTTGCAAAGAATTGCTATAATATAGGTTGGTGACATACGTATCGTTCTTTTGCAATGCAATATCATAATAGCCCTGCGTTACAAAATCCGTTCTATTCGCCCCGAGAGAATTGTATAACACATTCCCATGATCATCCAAAATAATGGTAACGTCCGTATCCGGTGTTAAGGCCAGGTTATCCCCAATCAGCCTGAGCTGACCCTTATCATCCTGTTTGACCGCCCGGATAGTGTCGGAACTGCCCGCCTCCGTAATACCATTACCAGCAATATCATGAATAAAACTCCCAAAATACCCGGACAACAGCTTCGCATCCTGGAGGTTAGAAGTACTAATATGGTCTTTTGACATCTGATAGGTCGTATAAACCCATAGCCCGCCGAGCAACAGCACGATAATAGTACAGACCGATAATAGCACCAGTGCTGTTTTCGAGCGGACGGATCCAAGGCTCATAATAATATTTTCAGGCCAATAGTATTTATCATATGATAAAAACAAGAGCGACTCATTGCTTGTTCTTCTTGGTCTACTGTAACCATATCATGCGGGCGCTGGTACTCTACCGACCGCCTTTTGGACGGCATCGAGAATATCCTTCAGTCCGGCAGGCTTTTTCAGAAAGATGTATGCCCCTGCTTGCATCGCCTCGTCTTTTACCGAGATGTCAGCACTCAAAAAGACGATCTTCGCCTCCGAATCGAACTTCAAGATCTCCCTCATGGCATCGATGCCATTCATGATAGGCATGCGGTAATCCATCAGGACGGCATGGGGCCTCGGGGTGCATTCAATATACTTTTTGACCGCTTCAACCCCATCGTAGGCTACAAAGCACACCATGATATTCTTCTTGGCAAAGGCTTTTTGGTACACTTTCACCAGATCTTTCTCATCCTCCACGATGGCAATACCAACATTGCATATTGCTGGACATTCCCTTTTCATTTGTATTCCTCCGCCACTGGCAATGACACAATAAACCTGGCTCCCTGCGTATAATCCCCCGATACACGATCCTCTACTGTGACATTGCCCCCTGCCGTCTCGACCAGGCTCTTCACAATAAACAGCCCAAGGCCCTTGCCGTGCGCTTTGGTATCGCCCCGCTGGAACCTGGCGAACAGCTTCGGCTTTAGCTCATCGGGAATGCCGGGGCCGTCGTCAGCTATCGAAATATTGTAAAACTTCTTCCCTAACCGTATTGCTTCGTTTATTCGGATATCGATGGTGACGTCCCTTCCGGCGTGCTTGATCGCATTAGTGATGATGTTATTGAATACCTCCTTCATCAGGGCTGTACCCATGATCATGCTCCCGGGTCTTGGGGTATAATTAATTTTAACGGCATACTCTGCAGGTTTTGAGACTTCTGCAATGCACTCTTTAATTAATAAATCCAGGTCTTCAGGGTGCATCGAGAGCTTCTCCTGGGTGATCGCCTGGATCTTCCGTACGTTATCTATGATAGCGGCGCTACCTTTCACTGAGTTCAAAGCATCATCGAGTGTTTCATTTTGGTCTTCGGTCAGGTTTTCGTCGCCTTTGATCAGGTCGAGATTAGTGAGAGCAGCCTGGTTGAGGTTGTTAATGTCGTGACCCATGATGTCCAGGTACAGCTCAGCCCGCTGCATTGCCTCCAACGCACGCTCTTTTTCCCTTTTTGCCTGGTCACGTGCGCTGGTAAGCATCTGCTCGGCAATCTTATTCTCCGTGATGTCCTGGACAGTCCCGAAGAATCGCAGAGGCTCGCCCGTCCGACTGTAGTTTATCTCTCCTTCCGCATGGATAAAGCGCTCGTTACCGTCCGGCAAGACGATGCGATAATCGATGCTATACGGTTGTCGATTATGAATGGCTGCCTCGATTGCCCGGTCTACCCGCTCCCGATCGTCCCGGTGAAGCATGTCTAAAAATTGTCCGAAGGTCAGATAGTCCTGTTTGCCCAGGCCGAATATCCGGTAGAACTCATCGCTGCAGACGATCTTATCATCTTTCAGATCCCAGTTCCAACTGCCGATGCGGGCGATCAGCTGGGCCCTTGTCAGGTTGGACTCGCTTTCCTTCAATGCATCTTCGACTCTCTTTCGCTCCGTGATGTCGTTGTTTACCTCCAGGATAGCCACAGGCTTACCATGCTCCCGGTACAGTACCTGATGGCTGGCCACGATGACCTTGTGGCCGTCTTTGGCAGTTTGGACGAGTTCGCCTTGCCAGTGTCCAGTATGTTCCAACGTTTCGTCAATGGCTTCCTTAGATGTGGTGAAGATCGTCTGGAATAGTTCGTGAGAAACCATTCCCACTGCTTCTTCTTTCGTAAACCCATACAGTAGTTCATCACCATTCGTCCAGGATATGATATGACTCTTCGGATCACGAATGATCACGTGAGCCAGATCAATGATCCGGGCCTGCTCCTGCAACCTTGTAGTCTGCTCCGCCAGCAGTTGCGTACGCTTCAATTCTGTTATGTCGATGTTCGATTCGAGTATCTCATCGACTTGACCTGGTTTCGCACCTCTAGCCAGCCACCAGCTCTGTACGGTAACCTGCCTGCCATCTTTTGTAGTATGGACGAGCTCACCTGACCACCTACCAGTCCTCGCCAATTGCTCGTTGATCTTCGATAAAGGCTCGGGAAACCTGGTCTGGAAAAGAGCATGCGTCTGCTTCCCCATCGCCTCATCTTTTTTCCACCCATACAACGACTCGGCCCCACGACTCCAGAGAGTGATCGTCCCATCCAACCTGCGGACCATAATAGCATCCGGGCTCAGGTCTATCAGCATAATCTGCCTATCTATTTTCTCTTCAGCCATTTTACGTTCGGTCATATCACGGGCAGCGGCGAACACGCCCACCACTTTACCGGTCTCATCCCAGTACACGGCCGCATTATAAAGAACTGGCGTGACGCGACCGTTCTTGTTCCGGATCTCCAGGGGGTAGTCCCTGACCGACCCCTTCTCGAACACTATCCGATAACCCTCCCGGGCCTTCTCAGGATCAGTGAAGTAAATAGAGAAATCTGTGCCGATCAAATCCTCTCGGGTATAGCCTGTTACGTTCTCCGTGGCCTTATTCACATCCATGATTACACCATCTGGGGAGATGGTCACCAAAGGATCCAGGCTCGCCTCTATCAAACTCCGGTTATAAGCACTCGCAATACGAGCTGCTTCCTCAGCCCGGCGCCTCTCTGTGATGTCGCGGGCGGCGGCGAACACGCCGATCACTTTGCCAGCCTCATCCTTATACACAGACGCGTTATAAAGGACAGGTGTCGTATGCCCATCCCGGTGTCGGATCTCCAGGGGGTAGTCGGTCACAAACCCGACTTCAAACACTTTTAGGTAACCCTCTTTCGCTTTGGCAGGTATTGTGAAGTAGTTGGAGAAGTCGGTGTCGATCAACTTATCCCTGGGATAGCCCGTCGCTTTTTCCGTGGCTACGTTGACGTCAGTGATCTTGCCCTCCGGGGAGATGGTGACCAGCGGGTCGAGACTCACCTCGATCAGACTCCGGTTATAAGCACTCGCATTACGCGCCTTCTCCTCGGCTCTTTTCAGCTCTGTAATGTCACGGGCAGCGGCGAACACGCCCACCACTTTGCCAGTCTCATCCTTATACACAGACGCGTTGTACAACACTGGAATAGTGTGCCCATCTCGGTGTCGGATCTCCAGGGGGTAGTCCCTGACCGACCCCGTATTGTAGGCCTTCTCATAGCCTTCAATGGCCT
>DATHCY010000180.1:0-19199 GCA_035319305.1 Methanocella sp. | reverse complement strand
ACAGAATTGCTACCTGAGTTAGTAACGTAAGCTTTTGTTTCTGCAGGGTTCAAGGCAACTGCACAAGGCTGTGATCCTACAGTGATGGTGGCTGTCACGGTGTTTGTTGCGGTGTCAATCACGGAAACTGTATTGGAAGCTATATTGCCACCCCAGTTCGCTACATAGACTGTTGTTCCCGCCGAATTAATATAAAGATTAGCGGGAGAAGGTCCAACTGGTATTTTAGCTGTCACGGTGTTTGTGGCCGTATCTATCACAGCAACCTTATTATCACCGTAAAGAGTTACGTAGGCTGTCGCCCCAGTCGCGTTCAATACAATCCCGCAAGGCTGTGATCCTACAGTGATGGTGGCTGTCACGGTGTTTGTTGCGGTATCAATCACAGAAACTGTATTGCCAGCCGTACTGGAACCATAATGCGTCACGTAGGCTTTGGCTCCTGTCGGGTCTAACACGACAGCCATTGGGCCGTTTGCGACATCTATAGAGTTTGTTATAGTGCTGGTGGCCGTGTCAATCACATAGACTTTACTGGAGCCATAGCCCGCTATATAGGCTGTTGTTCCCGTCGGGTTCACTGCACTACCCCAAGGATAACTTCCAGATCCTATAGTTATAGTAGAAACCACCTTGTCTGTTCCCGTATCAACGACAGAAACGGTGCCGCTACCGCCGTTCGCGATATATCCATATAGTCCCGTCGTGCTTGCTTGTACAATACCAGTACAAACGATACCTATCACCAAAACGATACCCGTCACCAGCATGATCAAAATTTGTACTAAACCAGCTGATCTCATCTACCATCCACCCCAGTTAAACTATACACATGAAGGTGAATTCATAATCATTGACACTATTAAATACAAGCGAGAGGCAGACACACCTTGCCGGCCAATCTATCCATAGGTTACTTTTACATTTTTCAGAGGAGTCAATAATAAGCTTTTTTGCCCTCGGACATGATTGTCGTAGATGGTCCTGTGTCCTGACGTGAGAAAATTCGTTGCTGAACTTGGGGAACCATACTCGGCCATGCTGGGTATCAACCTTAGCGAGGGTGATGGAGCTTACGCAAAATGGTTCCTCGCCGCTTTCCTGTATGCGAAGCCTATCCGGGAAGAGTCTGCGACGAGGACCTACCATGTTTTTGAAGCTCACGGCCTCACCACTGCCACCACAATTGCCCATGCAAGTCGGGAAACGTTGATCAAGCGGCTGGGCGAAGGTGGATACGCCCGGTACGATGAGAGCACCTCGACCCGGCTGCTGACGATCTTCGGACACCTGCTACAAGAGTACGATGGCAAATTCGGCCGCCTCTACGATGCATCAAAAGAAAGCCGGGATCTGGAGCAGCGGATCATGGGTCTGGGAAAAGGGATCGGACCGGTCACCGTTTCAGTCTTTTTGAGGGATATGCGCCCTGTCTGGTCGAAGGCGGATCCGAAGCCGACGCCCCGCGTGATGGAAGCGGCCATGGAGCTTGGCATAGGGGACATCGGAAAGTACGCTCAGGGCCACCACATAGATAGGGTCAGGCTGGAAACCGCGTTGCATCGCTATTCCAAGAAATTACGAATAAGTCTGCTCACTGGCAAAAAGTCGAAAACTCACTATCTTTGAGACACCCATCAGTGGCCTGGGAAGCATTATGTAAGCGGGCGGCTATGTAGCATAGGATGAAAATAATGGTTGTTCTGGGCCACCCAAAGGAAGGGAGCTTCAACCACGCTATAGCCTGCACTGCAGTCGATACGCTGGTAGCTGCCGGCCATTCGGTCGTATACCACGATTTATACAGTGAAGGGTTCGATCCGATTCTGCCGTATGGAGAAATTCCTAGAGATGCTGGACTGGACCCTGTGATCAGGCGTCACTGTGACGAGGTGGCATCGGCGGACGGATTCATAATCGTCCATCCAAACTGGTGGGGCATGCCTCCTGCTATCCTGAAAGGGTGGGTCGACCGGGTGCTGAGAGCTGGAGAGGCCTATAGGTTTGTCGAGGGGGATTCTGGGGAAGGCGTTCCCGTGGGCCTGCTCAGAGCGAAGATAGCGATCGTCTTGAACACTTCTAACACGAAGCAAGAACGGGAGCGGGCTATCTTTGGAGACCCCCTGGAGACCATCTGGAAGAACTGCATCTTCGGGCTCTGTGGAGTGTGCGATTTCCATAGGAAGACCTACTGTGTCGTGGTGACGAGCACCGCCGAACAGAGAAGAGAGTGGCTCGAGGATGTTGGAGAGACAATAAAAAAGCTATTTCCGGCCGAGAGAACTAGAAGGGGAAAACTGGTTTAATTTTCAAAATATAAAGCGCCGAACGATTATTAACTATTAGCATTTTGGCCTTGCGATCATGTCCATCTTTTGCGGGAGATGCTGATCGTATGATGTCCGGTAGATCGCTTGACTGGTAGGAACGACCGATAGCTAAATATAGTTGTCATATAAAACTGTTGCTTATGACAACTATATTGGGTGATGAGATGGATGCCACCGATGATTGCTCAAAGCTAATGGAGACGATGAGATGCCTCGAGCGGGAAACCGCCATACTGGAACAGGATGTACTCAAGTGCTGTGGGGCCACGTTTGCCCAGTGCAACGCCATTCTGGGGATCGGAGATCGTGAGACCTCGCTTAACGACTTGGCAGAAGTCCTGGAACTGGATAAGAGCACGGCCAGCAGGACCGTCGACGGACTGGCGAAAGCGGGCCTGGTGGAACGAAACGTAGATCCGGGCGACAGGAGGTATGTGCGCATCAGCCTCACCTGGAAAGGGCGGGATGCCAAAAGCGAGATCACGACAGGCATGGCCGGGTATTACCGTCGGCTTTACTTGGCGATCCCACCCGGAAAGAGGAAGCTGGTGCAGCAGGGCCTGGAAGCTCTAATCGAAGCGCTGGGCGATGTCAGGGGAGGATCAGGGGAGTACGCATGAGCCGGGCGCTTCAGCCCATTCGGATCACCCGAACGATAGCATATGCGTTTTCAGGCTGGACAGCATGCGCAGCTGTTATGGACCTGGGCATGGCATCACCACACTACCGAACGCCCTGCTCATCCACGCGGCGGCTGCGCCCCTGATCTTCGGGATCGTGACGGCGACATACTATCGAAAGCCTGGTTATTCCCCATTCCATACCGCCATCGTATTTACATGCTTTGTCATCGTCACCGATTTCTGCTGGTAGGATTGATCATCAACAGAAGCCTAGAGATGTTTGGGAGCATCATAGGGACGTGGCTGCCGTTCAGCCTCATCATGTCGGCTACCTATACAACAGGCGTGATTTTAAAAAATCGGATGAGGATACGGACGCCCATTTAATTTTGTATCAGGCACTATGTCACCGTGCTACCAAAAACTAAAAAAACGCCATGTTGTAGTTCGATTTTAAAGCTTACTAAGTCATACCTGTTAAGATCTAAAGCCCTGATAGCAGGTAGAACTGAGCTGCCGTCAGCACGAAGCCCAGCAGGGCGCCCACACAAACCTGGGCGACCGTATGTTTTTTCAGATACACCCGGCTCCACATGACGAAGGGCAGGATCAGCATCGGGAGAGTGCCCGGTACGCCGAAGACAAAGATCAGTGCAGTGATCGGTCCCGACACGCCCATGGAATGGATACTGATCTTCCAGAAGAGCGTGATGAGGAGGACGACGAGGGTGTTGGAAAAATAACAAAACATAAGGATGATCGCCAACAGCGGCGCTCCGACGAGGTACAAGATCGCCGTTCCTGCGAGGTAGACGGCGATGATTATCAGCAGTGGCGCAGTCCGCTCCTCCCTTCGGGATATGTCCCTGTCCAGCCCTTTCATTTGGCTCCAGAGTTCGACAACGAGGACGGGCAGGAGGCTGGCAAAGAGCAGACTGATGGTGGTGATGAGTAGGAACCGATCGAAGCTCGTGGAAAAATAGTTGATCAGCAAGAATGCCGGGATGGCCGGGACCGGGGCCTGGGCCGCATTCGAGATGAGACGGGCTATCTTTTCCTCCGTCGCTGGTCTCAGGAACATGAACTCACCGGGCTGAATGATTTATAGTCGTTCCTGAAAGGTTTTATATCTGATGTGTGTCGTGTGCGATGGGTGAAAAACGGTATTAGGATATGCCCGGTGATTATGTAGCTATCGTTTCCCTGGGTAAGTTCCGATTATCCCTTGGCTACCGCCAGCGGCACCAGCCTGGCCACTTTCCTTGAGATTCCCAGCCCGTGCACCACTTCCACCACCTCGTCGATGTCCTTGTAGACCTCGGGGGCTTCCTCGGCGATGGCCAACGGGTTCGGGGCCTTGACCACGATGCCTCTGTCGGCCAGCTCCCTTTTGATCTCGTTGCCTCGCATCTCTTTCTTGGCCGCGGAGCGGCTCATGACTCGTCCTGCTCCATGGCAGGTGCTGCCGAAGGTCATCTCAAGCGAGTTTTCCGCACCGACCAGCACATAGGACGCGCTGCCCATGCTGCCCGGGATGATCACGGGCTGGCCGATATCCCGGTAGACCGGTGGCAGCTCCGGCCGACCTGCGGGGAAAGCCCTAGTAGCGCCCTTGCGGTGGACGCACAGCTGCTTCTTCTCCCCATCGACGACATGCTGCTCGAACTTGGCCACGTTGTGGGCGACGTCGTAGACCAGTTCCATTTTCAGGTCCCTGTTGTAGTGCTTGTTGAACGCCTGCCGTACCCAGTGGGAGATCATCTGTCGGTTGGCCCAAGCGTAGTTGGCCCCGGCTGCCATGGCGGCAAAGTAGTCCATCGCCTCCTTTGATGTTAGGGGCGCGCATGCCAGCTGTCGGTCGTAGAGCTTGATACCGTACTTGCGTGCAGCCTGCTCCAGTGTCCTAACATAGTCGGTGCATATCTGATGCCCGGCGCCCCGGGATCCACAGTGGATCATGACAGTGATGCCACCTTCCTCCAGCCCGAACGCTTTTGCAGCAGCCGCATCGTAGACCTTCTCGATCAGCTGGATCTCCAGGAAGTGGTTGCCGCTGCCCAAGGTACCTAGCTGGGGTTTGCCTCGGTCGTGTGCCTTCTTCGAGACTTTCGTGGCGTCGGCGCCCTTCATCTCGCCGTTTTCTTCGCAGTGGTCTAGGTCCGATTTTATGCCATAGCCATTTTCCACCGCCCATCTGGAGCCATACTCGAATACCTGGGCGAGTATGTCATCGGAGGCCCTGAACTTGGACTCAGAGCCTACGCCCGACGGGACCTCGTCGTAGAGGCGCCCGATGAGTGTATCCGTATGGCCCTTTACCTCCTCCAGTCGTAGCGGACTACGCAGCAGGCGCACGCCGCAGTTGATATCGAATCCCACACCCCCAGGGCTGATGACCCCTTTCTCCTTATCGAAGGCTGCGACGCCTCCGATGGGGAAACCGTAGCCCACATGGGCGTCAGGCATGGCCATCGAGTATTTTTGAATGCCGGGGAGAGTGGCCACATTGGCCACTTGATTGATTGCGCCCTCCTCCAGATCCCCGATAAGCTTGTCGGAGAGAAAAATCCGCCCTGGCACCAACATGCCGGGTTTCGTATTAACCGGTAATTCGTAGATTCCATCTTTGATCTTAACCAAGTCGGCCATGATCGCATGCCTCGCAAATTCACTTATTTGTTCATTTACTTACTACTTACGTACTTACTCGCCCTTACTTATTCAGATGTCAAGCAGTACCTGGACTTCAAACTTATCATCCCTTTTCTCTACCCGCAGATCGTGATATGTAACCGCTTTGATATGCAGTGATATCTCGTGCTCCGGGCGAATTTTTTCGCCATGCGCCCTGCCATCGAGCACATATTCGCCGTCGCCTGATATTTCGACCTCGAATCGGGAAAAAACGATCCTATCGACCTCTTCGATATATAGCAGCTCCGATAGCCAGTCATAGAGCAGGTAGTCGAGCGACCCGTCGGTTAGGTGCACATCCCTCGAAACAGTCTGCTTCACTCTCGCCGGGTCGATGATAAGCGCGAACGTGGCCCGAGCTGCGTTGACGAACGCCTCATCCAATGTTTTCCCGTAGGCGATGAATTCGGCATCGGCCGTGTGTTCAAGATACTCGTAGTCCATAGGATCAGATGAAAATAAGTCGGTTCAGTATAAATAAGCTCAGTATGTATAGGACATGAGCATCGAATCGTCGATCACGTCGATATACCTGGCCTGTGTGGCCGAAACATAGAGGTAGTTGTCCCCGACAGGAATTTTAATATCGCTTGGCTTGGGGCGCTTGATGGCTGTAGGCAATAGAATGGCGCCGCCACACGACGTGCAGACCCGATAGTCTCGCTTCTGGTTTTTGATGAGTCGGATGATGGACTCGCTGATATGGAACTCTTTCATATGATCACCCTCACCCACTGTAGATTAAGCTTCAATGCCGCTTATCCAAAATAAAGTTAACGCCAGCGAGTGTTAAATGATAGGTTATCACCCGCAATTATATCATCCGGAGTTTACGGTTGCGGGACCGTGAGGTTGGGAAGTTCGCCGGCGATATAGAGAAGCTGTTTAAAGAATTTCTTTTCGAGAAGGTCGTGAGGTATGAGTTTCTATCAAAAAGACAGAGATATGTCGGAGGGCAGCACTGATACGCCCCGAATGATAACATCAAGAACGATGACGACCGTAGAACCCTACCTACTTAGCTGTGGGGTATGTCAGCACTTGGTAGCTCCTGATAGTATCATCCAGCCTGAAACCGCTGATACGATGATGTTTGACAGTAACCATGCATAGCCGATTCCGATCAGGCCGATCTTCAGCAGCAGGATAAAGCTCAGACCTATGGTTAAACCAGAGACAGCCAGTCTGATATAGTTGAGCATCGCGATGTTTTTTTGGACTTGCACCACAGTGATGTGGATTACGATGATAGCGTAGAACAGGCTGGACAGGGTGAGCAGCAGAAGCAGTTGGTACGCAGCAGTGGAGTATTCAGGACTGAACAGTAGTAACACCTTATCGCCGAAAACCACGACGGCTAGAACCATCGGGGCCAGGAGAAGCAGGGCAAACCGGAGCGACTTGAAGGTCGTGACCTTGAGGGGCCGATCATGCGAGCCTTCTACGAACATGGACGCTGCGACAGCATCCGGCACCATAAAAAGAAAGGTGGCAATGGAATATGCTATGTAAAAATAGGCCTCCTGGACCGCTCCGGTGACGTTTACGATCACGATCGGGATGAGGGTTATTGGGGCGGTAGCTACGATCGTCGAAACATAATTGCCCAGCGAGAAGGCGGCTGTTTTCCGGACCTCGCCGATATCGACGCGAGCTCTGCGGGATATCCGCATCCTGTACAGCAGAACGACGCCGGCGATCGTCATGATGAGATACGTGATGTCCAGCGCTAGAAAAATGCCTGTGATGCCGAGCGATCCCATAACAAGGAGCAGTGGTATCCTCAGGATCAGTATACTGTATTGCAGGAATGCCAGGTCTGCCCTTCTGATCGCTACCAAGGCGGTGCCCTGCATATCGCAGATGGACGTGAGAAAAATATAGCCGATAAATAGCAGCGAATATTGCCATGTATTCAGGAACAGAAGTGAAGGTGAAATGTAGGGCAGCATGACGGTAAATCCGGTGAATGTTATGATCGTCACCGCCAGCATGATCACGATCAACGCGTTGTAAAAGCCGTCCGGGTCCTTTGACTGAGGGTAGAACCGGGTAAGGCTGTCGTCCATGCCAAGCCTGGACACCGCGACGATCATCGCCGCTGCAGAGATGGCTTCTGTGGTCAGCCCGATACAGGTGGTCGAAGTCATATGGCCGGCAATGAGCCAGAACAGGTAGGTAAAAAAGGTAGTCGTTCCGGTGTTAAGCATTAACATGAGCGAGTTTCGATACAGCGGGTCAAAAAGATATCTTGGTAAGATGGGCATTGCTTCAACCGTGTTTATGCTCCCTCGGGATACTCGCCGGAAAGTCCTGGCCCGAGGAGCATTCATTTTTCATTGGGTCGGGTACGAGTATCCTACAGCCATATGATTGCATTACAGGGCGACCGGCGCTTTCAGATGGTTTTCTATAAGCGCCTGTACTCCAGGGAGTTGTATACCGGAAAGGAACTCTAGTGTGGCGCCACCGCCGGTGGATACATGGGTCATCTTATCTGCTACGCCAATTTTGGTCACGGCCTCTACTGTGGAACCTCCGCCGACGACTTTGACCACTTTAAGGTTCGATATCGCATTGGCAATTTCCTTGGTTCCGCTGGCAAACTTCGGCACTTCGAATACACCCATCGGACCGTTCCAGAAGACGGTCCTGCATTCCTTGAGTGCCCGGGTATAGTTTTCAACCGTCTGCGGACCGATATCTGCGATCGACCAGCCATCCGGTATGTCGCCGGTCGTTACCGTTCGGACCGGAGAGCTGCCGTCGAGGTTTTCGGTGATGACCACATCGGTGGGCAGCAGTAGTCTGACGCCCATCAGCCTGGCCTTTTCCGACAGGTTCCGGACGTATTGCAGCTTATCCTCTTCTACCATTGACTTTCCTACCCCTAGGCCTTTGCTCTTAAAAAACGTCGCGGTCATGCCTCCGCCGATGATGAACATGTTCACCCGCTTGACGATATTATCCAACACCTCCAGCTTATCGCTCACCTTCGCCCCGCCGATCACCGCGGCGAATGGATGTGAGGGTTCTTCAAGAAGTCCTCCCAGAGAGTCAAGCTCTTTTTCCATAAGGAAGCCGGCCACTGACGGGAGGTATTCGGTCACCCCCACTACCGAAGCATGCGCACGATGGCTAGCGCTGAACGCGTCATTGACATATATGTCCGCCAGCCGTGCCAGGTCTTTAGCGAAGGCTGGATCGTTCTTTTCCTCTCCAGGGTAAAACCGTAGGTTCTCCAGCAGCATCACATCCCCATCTCGCATGGAAGCTATCTCTTTTTTTACGTCGGGGCCGATACATTCCTTGAGCGCTTTCACCGGTCTGTTCAGCAACTCTGATAAGCGCTTCGCCACTGGTGTCAGCCTCTGCGCCTCATCCACTTTTCCTTTAGGCCGTCCTAAATGAGAGCAGAGGATGACCCGGGCCCGGTGATCGATCAGGTATTGGATCGTCGGCAGGCATACTCGTATCCGGGTATCATCTCGGATGGCGCCGCCCTTGTCCATTGGCACATTAAAGTCGACACGCACCAGCGCCCTTTTTGAAGTAACGTCGAGGTCGTTGATTGTCCTGATTGTCATATCCATCCCATTACACTTTGATTGGACGTCTTTTTCTAACTTACAGATGCAAAGCGCAGCTTTTTGCGGTGATCTATCGGATACATGTCCTCCATAGCCTTCAAAAGTCTAAAAAACGACAAAATATTTGTCACTTCAGTCGTACAACTAGATATAGGTAATCACATTGGATTGGATGGCATTTTATCGGCCCACTATAGTTATGTGGTGATGATATGGCGGAATTTGCAAACGCAAACTGGAGCCGGCAAAAATTGGATGATGCATTGAAGAGCCCTGATACCTTGATAAAGATTAGCGCGATCAGGGTGCTTCAGAGGTCTCCCCATGGAGATGAGCATGTCCAGCAGCTTATCACCGTACTGGAGGACTCCGATAGGCTTGTGCGCACCAACGCGGCCATCGCCCTAGGACGAGTCCGAAACCCCATTGCAGTAATTCCGCTCATCCGCCACGCAGTCATCGATCATGATGAGGAAGTTCGGTCGTACGCGCTCTGGGCCTATCGACAGATGGACTATTTAGGGGCGTCACAGCAGCTGATCGAGTTGCTGACCGCCGACAATAACCGCGTGATACGGTTCGCGGCCAACGAGATCCGGCAAAAGAATGATGTTAAGGCGATCGAGATAATCCTGCAGCGGTTCCAGAGCCAAGGGATATATGTGCCGTTCGACTTGGATATCCGGGCGGCGAACGCGCTGTATGAGATAGGCGGCATTACCATCGATCCGCTGATCAAGTGCCTCGACGATGAGGATATGCGGGTCCAGATCAACGCCATCTATACACTGGGCAAGATCGGCGATGGCCGTGCAGTAATTCCTTTGATCGACCGCTTGGCATCATCGGGCACCGAGGTTCGGTCCCGCATCAGCGACGCGCTGATCAGGATCGGGCCGCCGGGAGTGCCCGACCTGATCAAGTTGCTCGAGCATAACGACCGAGACATCAAGTGGATCGCCGCATATGCGCTGGGCAAGATCGGCCCCGTAGCCGAGCCCGGACTGATGAGCGCGCTCAAAGCGCGTGGCGACGAACCGTCCGAGGAGGTTATCTATGCGCTGGGCAATGCGGGCACTGCCGACTCATTTTTACCATTACACTCCATCCATCAGACAACTAGGGACGACAGCGTCAGGGCATGGTCCACGATCAGCCTAGCCAGCATCACCGCCCGAAACTACAGGGAGATCGTAGATAAAAAGATCGTAGATGATTTCATGGACTCGCTGGGAGATCAGCTCAAGCCTCATATGACCCTGGAAGGCGGTACGTTGTTCAAGCTGGGAAAGATTTACGTGATCAAAGCCCTCCAGCCCTCCGCTACAGACCTATTTGCCACGAATCTGACGCTGGCCATCAAGTGCTTCGATCTGTCTATTATCGAAAGCGAGACGTTCCTGGCGAAGGCATACCGGCTGTTTTACGGCTCGTACATCAAGCTTATGGCCTCCGTCACCAGATCCCAGGAGATCATAGGTAATATAGAGCGCGACTTCATTGACCTTAAGAAGGACGCGGAGAAGGCTAACAATAAGAGGGGAATCATGCTATCCATCAGCGACGTGCTATCGATACTCCGCAAAGCCTATGCCGACCGGGGCTACGACTTTCCGGGCAGATTCATGGAGTATATGGAGGCCTGCGCCTCGATCGAGCGGTTTATGCCGATTGACGAAGGCCCTCGAGAAAAGGATAGGAAGCAGCTCAGCCAGAAAGAGAGCGCCAAACTCCATGAGGATATAGAGACCGCCCAGAGGAAGATCAATACCCTGATCGAACGATTCGAGGTAGCTGAAGAGACCGATTCTGCTGCACAGGCACTGCGACTATCGACCGAACTGGCCAAAATGGACACTGGCATCCAGGAGAACGACTACCGAGTCGTCGAATCGTGCCTTAAGAACATTGTCAATCATATGAAAACCTCTATGGATGAGAAGTCAGAGCTATACGTCAAGATCTTGATGATCGGTAAGAATGGGATCCCCCAAGTCGAAACCGTGATGGATCAGCTTCTTAAAAACCTTAGTCCTGCAACGATGGCCACGCAAAAACCTTCGATAGATAAACCCGGGACTAAGGCAAAGGGGGATAAGAGGATGGTAGAGGCGGAAAAGAAAAAGGCCATGTTGATGGATTACGTAATCATCGCAGTGCTTATCATCCTGATCGTCCTGGTCCTAGTCCTGGCGCTGAATAAGCTCAACCTGGTACATCTTCCGTTCAGATTCTCCGACCCACTTGGATGGCTTAACAGCGACGTCGCATTGTTCCTTGATCGACGACCTTTCTTTGGATGAGCGAACTCCATCAATTATACCTCGAATAATTTGTGTCTATCTGTGGTATCCTGAAATCCAGCATCTTCAGCGCGTGTGTTTGCTGGGTTTTGATTTTCCCTTTATCGGGTTTCTCGCATGATATCATGAAACAGCCTCTTGTTTACCACTTTAATTAACATAGCTACTTTTTTAGTATGTATAATACAACGAGGCCGAATATCACCAGCGAAGCTACAATCCCCGCTCCGGATGTTTGAGGGGTGCCTTTAGCCGGTGTAGGAAGCTGCGACGCTGTCTGGACGCCGTCCGAGGACGCCGGAGGGGATCCATTAGCTGGAGCGGCCAGTACAGGGGGCGTCGAGGATTGTGTTGTCATTTCATTCCAGTTCGACTGCGGTGGTATGGCCACGTTGGCCGTCGTCGTGCCCTGGTTCAAGCTGGCGATGGCGAACCAGGTCCTGTTATCGTGTACCGCCTCGATATAATGGGTGCCTTCGGGAACGTGGGTAAACGTGTACGTGCCCGGGGCAGCCACGCTCTCATTCCACTGCACATGCTGCGGGTTCTCAGGTATTTTGACTATATCCCCCTTGCCCCCGGTCGATGGATCGTAGTAATAAAGGGTCACGATTGCGCCGGTAACGTTGCCCAGTTCGACCTCCTTAACGTCCGGCACGGGAGTACCACTCGCGGTCGCTGGATAAGCATATGCCGGCGCTGATAGGAGAAAAGATAATAGACATGCTGCTGTTGCTATTGCCAATAAATATAAAAGGCTCTTGCTGCTCACGGGGGAACCTCACTCACCTTCTTCAGTGGATATGAAATTTAATGATATACCAATGGCTTAAGTCATTGGCAGTTCGCTCAATAGATATGGGCGCAGATCTACGATAAATATTATCATACGCCCATTCTACTGGAGTTTACTTGTTTGTCCTGTTTTTTACTTGTTTGTCCTGTTTGTTTGTCCCCGGAGTTTGTCAATCAGCTTGACAGATCTACTTACATTGGATAAGTAGAACTGGTGACGTCCTTGTCGCAGACGCATGCATCGGGGTCCCGGTGACACCCGGAGCACTCGTTCTCTATTACAGATGCGCCACAAGTATGGCATGTGGTAGTTTCGCAAGCCTCGCCTTTCTTTTCCTTTGCCATAATTTATACACCCGATCTTATTTCCAAGGCAGGATATATAATGGTGAGGACGGGTTTGAGCGTGAAGGTGTGAGCCGGAAATACCGGATTGTCGCCTGTTGGACGTCGCGCCTAAAGTCCGATTTTTGACCGGCTTTATTAGCTTTAGATTTTAGGAGTAAAGTCCACAATACCGGAACTTATTTTATTAAATACTGTAGTATCGCTAATAGGATGACCATGTTTGAGTTGGGGCTCATAGGTTATGGAAGCATGGGAAGCATGCTGTTAAATAATTTCCTTATGGCAGGAGTATTGAGGCCTGAACATGTTATTGTTTCGACTCGTACAAAAGATAAATTGACACCTCTATTAGCAGGTTGGCCGGGTGTGACCGTTGCGAAAGGTAATCGTGCTTTGGCGATGAATTCTAAGATGGTGCTTATTGCAGTCAAGCCTTCGGATTTTAAACCTCTATTGGATGAAATTATCCCGTATATACATAATGATGCACATCTTATCTCGATAGCCGGCGGCGTTACCGTTCGGGATCTAGAGAGCTTATTCCCGGGGAAGGTAACGAGGTTGATCCCGAGCATAATGGCTGAAGTCGGACAGGGCATTGCGCTTGCCTGCCATAATAATCGTGTAACGGCCGATGATGTTCGACGTATTGATAGAATGTTCGGCGCCATAGGCACCATGAAAATCGTCAGGGAAAGCGATCTTGATACGGTTGTGGACCTGACGAGTACTGCGCCGGGACTTATCGTAGCTATGCTGCAGGAATACGCAAAGGCGGGCGTGCGCCATAGTACCCTCACAGACGAAGAAGCTGAACAAATGCTAATCGCCACACTCTACGGGACGGCAAAACTTCTGTCTGAACGGGGCATGAGCTTGGACGATGTTATTTCCAGGGTAGCTACAAAAGGCGGCAGCACCGAGGAAGGAGTAAAGGTGCTGCGAAATGAACTTCCTTTGACATTCGATAATATGCTTAATAGCACTACCCGAAAGCGTAAAAACGCCGGTTTAAAGGGGTCGGCTTCGGTAAAAACATATTGATCTGAACGGTAGTGTGACTGCTGGCAATAGAAAAACCCAATTTAATACGATGTCGTTCTGCATGAAACCGTACAATGGGTTTTTTCATCCAAAATTCGTTACCCTTTAATGGTTGGTAGCATGACCACGAACTTGGCGCCTTTTGTGTGGTCTCCGGGCACCCGGTCCTCGACCCATACCCGGCCACTGTAGCTCTCCACGAGCGTTTTTACTATGTATAGTCCGAGGCCCATACCTCTAGCTGTGCCCTTGCGCATCCGGTTGAATATCCTCTCCTTGGAGTCATTGGGGACGCCTGGCCCGTTATCCTCGACACTGACCTGGCAGTAGTGACAGCTTTCATCGTCCACAGTGTCGAGGCTGATCCCGATGTCGGCCTTGTCACCAGTATGCTTGATCGCGTTGCTCACTAGATTCACTATCACGTCGTGCAGCAGTTCGTTGGCTTGGACGTGATAGCTATCACGTCCGTTCAAGCGCAGTGTGACAGCCTTGTAGGGCACCACTCCGAACTCCCGTTGCACGTCGGCAAGCACCTTGACCACGTCGATATCCTGGCTCTTGAACACGCCCTCGTGGACCATTTGCAGCTTCCGAACGTTCTGGATCAGCTGGGTGCTCCGCTGCAATACCTCGATGGACTTATCGATCATCTCCTCTTGCAGTCTGCGCTCGGGCATGCCTCGTGCCACCTCTAGATAACCCATCGAGATCTGATGCATGTTATTGATATCATGGCCCATCAGATCGAGATACAACTCTGCCTGCGCTTTGGCCTCTTCCAGATCCTGTGTCCGTTGCTGTACCAGATCCTCGAGGTGCTTCCGGTATTTTTCCAGCTCCACCTCGACGGCTTCGGCGACATTCCGGCGCTCCTCGCTCTCCCGTAGCGCCTCCTCGGCCCGTCTGCGTTCGGTGACATCGCGGACTATGGCGCCCATCAGACGGCCCGCTGAAGTGCCAACAGGGAACGAGTTCATCTGGATAGTTCGCAGCTGACCATCAGGCCTTAAAATAGTATATTCACCGCCCTGCTTCCAACGCTCGGGGTCATCACTGGCCAGTATTCCCTGCATTCCGCGCTTCAACGTTTCCATATTTATCATATCTCGCCGCTCCGGAACCATTAACTCGAACTGTACATCCCAGATATAACGATCGACGAGGTCGCCCTTGGAGATGCCCAGGATCGACTCGTACCCACGATTAGACTCGAGTATCCGGCCCTCGCCACTAAATATAACAATACCATCGACCGACTCATCAACAAAACTCCGAAACTTCTCCTCGCTTCTCCGCAACGCCTCTTCTGACCGCCTGCGTTCGGTGATATCCCGGCCTTCTGGGATCAGCAGGATAACGTTGCCATTCTCGTCCACGACTGGCTTGAGAGAAAAGTCGAAGTAGGACAAACGGCCATCATGAGCCCGGTGGGTGGCTTCGAACCGATCGATCTCTCCGTTCGCGGCTTTCTTCACGGCTTGCTGCAGACGCGCCTGTATCTCAGGAGAATGTATCCACCAGGGCGTGTCCCAGAACAGCTTGCCAACGACCTCCGACTCAGCAGCCGCTCCGATAAACGCCAGGGCTGCATCATTAGCCTCCAGCAACACGCCATCCACGGCCAGCAAACCGATGAATTGCAGAGTCTGGTCAAAGATCGCCCTGAACCTACGATCACTCTCACGCAACACCTCATCTGCCCATATGCGCTCGGTTATGTCGCGTAGGTTGCCGTCCCGGTACAGCGGCATCCCCTCACCATCACGGATCAGGGACATATGGTTTGAAATCCAACGATAATCCCCGCTCTTATCCTGCTGGCGGTATTCAACCCTCGCTTTGCCCGTTTCAACACACTTCGCCTGGGCAAGCCGCAACTTGGACACGTCTTCAGGATGGAGCATGGCCAGTGATCCGGCCAGGTCCAGCGCCATCAACTCCCCGGGCGTATAACCCACAATATCTTTACATGACGGACTAATATACTCATAGCGCCCCGTTTGCACATTAAAACGGTAAACGCAATCGACCGAGTTTTCGAGAACCGATCTGAACCTCGTCTCGCTCTCTAGTAACGCCTCCTCGGCCCGCTTGCGATCGGCGACACCTGTTGAGCTTGCATCTCTCACGTTTAATATGAGTTCATCCTCCAGAATGGCGATACGATTTTTAAGCTTATCCTTATCTCTGACATCCATACTACGAACCCTAACCGGTTTTTTGTTGGACCCTGATTTTGCCGCCATGCCCCCGCATACGGCTCAAATTCATACGATTGTAGTTATCGCTTAGATCATATAATAATGTCGGAAAATGAATATAAAAATAATATTGAAATGAAGATAAACACCGTACTCGCAGATTTAAGATTCTAATCAACTCAATTACAAACGTTGCTGTATGGCCAAATTTGGAGGCCATTATTTTGCAGATCACAGATACTATCGCTTAGATTACACCCGACGTTACTATCGTATAACATCAAGCTGTTTCTTATTCTAATAAAATTCGACTGTAGAATCCAAATAGACGATCCACACAACAATATACAAACAGTCAGTCTTTTATTAACCTGCCGCAATACTTGTTAAGGAACAAGCGTTGCTCCTCGATATCAGGCCCGACGTCTAATAAGACCGGTTGCCCGGGTGGGCGTTACGATTTTTCTGGTTTCGTAGAATAGTTTACACCTGTTTTGCGGCGTGCACCTCACCAGCCAGATCGATTGTCAACATATTTTCTAAGCCAAATTAAAGACCTTGTGTGTTGCATATATTTGTAATTTAAGGCGATTTCATAAAAAATAAGACTTGGTCGAAGTTATGGGGAAAAGCGATGAGGGGGGATTCGAACCCGCGCGATACTTGCGCCTCAACAGCTCTCAAGGCTGCCGCCGTAGTCCACTTGGCTACCTTTCGCCCGACATTGCGGCTATGTCTCATTTCTATGTAACCGTACCTCACAAGATTTTGCGCTGGTGATGTGCGTCCAGCACGTCTATCTTGTACCTCAACGAGTTTAAATTTTATCGGTTAGCTATTTATTGTACTACAAGCCTATGCTTGAAGTCTGAATAAAAAATTTGTTAGTCTTTAATAGTTGGTAGTGTGATCACGAATTTTGTGCCTTTTGTGTGGTCTCCGGGCACCCGGTCTTCGACCCAGATTTTTCCGTTATAATCCTCTACTAGCGTTTTAACGAGATAGAGTCCTAGACCCTTTCCGGTTGCTTTACCCATTCCTCGTTCATGTTTGGCGAACAATCTGGCTTTCATATTGTCGGGTATGCCGGTGCCGTTGTCCTCTACGATGATCTTGTGGTAATCACGGTTTTCTTCGCTGGTCTTTTCTATTTTGATGTCGATCTTCAATGGTTTGTCGGGGTCCGAGTGTTTAATAGAGTTTCCTATGAGGTTGGAAAACACGTCTCCGACCAGGTCGTTTGCCGTGATGTAACATTGGGGAACCGGTTCGAAATGGATTGTAACCTCTCGATCGGGTATGTTGGAAAAACTTGCTATGACGGTTTTCAGAATTTCGCAGATGTCGACGGACCGGTTAACCAGTCCGCCTTCGCGCTGAGTTTTCAGTTTGCTAACGTTTTCGATCAGTCGTGAGACTGTTGTCAGGGAGGACACGGCGTTCTCTAGGTATTCCTTCTCGTCTGGGCCGGGGTTAAAATTTTGGATTGAGATTTCTATGAAGCCGCGTGCAACCTGGTTCATGTTGTTTATGTCGTGGCTCATCAGATCAACATATAATTCGGCCTGCTCCTTCAATTCCTTCGTTTGCTTATATAATAGAGCGTTTGTGATCATCGCCGAGCACCGTTCGCCTAATACTTCGAGTAACCGAATCTCGCTATCAATCTTCGGGTGCACCTGCGTCCAGTCCACGTGGAGAACTCCTATAACCTCATTCCCCTGTTTTAGGGGAACCCCCAGCATAGTACGGATACCACGTTTTATAACGTAGGGGCTGATGATTAGCGCGTCTCTCTGGGCATCCACAATGTATAATGGCTTGCCTGTCGCGGCGATAGTACCCGCGAAACCATGCCCGACACCCACGGAAAACTCCGATTTCACCTCGTTCTCAAGGCCTACGCTGGCGCTAGCGTGCAACAGGTTTTCCCTCTTCAGCAAGATCGTAGATGTATCCGCGCCAATCGTCTCAACTATACGTTTTAGCAGTCCCCTCATAAGATTCTGGAGATCAAGCGTGTTAATAGCCTCAGCAGTGACACGAGTTAAGGCCCACAACTCCCTGTTAGCCGTAGACAATTGTTTTAACAGACCTTCGCGCTCCCTCTCAACACGTTTAATCTCAGATACATCGCGCGACGCCCATGCGGCACCGATGATAACTCCATCGCTTAGAATAGGGTTAACCGCAAGGAGCATATCCATCCTGTTACCAGCCTTATCCGTGCGGACCGTCTCGAAATTACTAATAGATTCGCCGGAGATAACCCGTTTTATAATGGTTTTCATCTCGTCCAACTTATCATGGGGAACATTAATCGTGATATAACGGCCTATCGCCTCGTCTTTTGAATAACCATATTTTTTCTCAGCTCCACTATTCCAACTTGTAATGATCCCGTCAGGCGTAACACTAATTATCGGCTCAATAGACGATTCGACGAGCGATACCAAAAACGACCTTACATCCTCAGCCCTCTTACGCCTGCTAATATCAGTACACATGATCAATGTTCCAGAGTATCCACCACCCTGACCTATGACAGGACTGGTACTTGCAATGACCCACTGGTCTGTATCATCCCAACGTTTCAACGCAATTTCATATTGGCGTTTTTCGCCTCTACGATTAGCCTCCAGATTTTGTAACAATAGATCTCGGGATTTATCCGAGACAAACATCAACACAGAATTTGCCATCAAACTTTTCTGGGGATAGCCGAGCATATTACCCATCTTAGGATTGACGAGTATGATATTAGCACTCGTATCCAATAATAAAACACCCTCTTCGGCCGTTTCGATGAGATGCCCATAACGCTCCTCGCTAACCTGCAATTCTTCTAAACTGGTCCTCAATTGTTCTTCAGAAGCAGACATCTCTTCGTTAAACACAGTTAGTTCTTCGTTACTACCCCTTAACCCCTCTTCAGTTTCTTTTATCTGCGTGATATCCCTTTCAGTCGTCGAAATCGCATACGGCTTACCGGTTTCATCCTTAAGCACAGTGATAGTCAACCAAACATTCAAGACACGCCCGTCTTTTGTTTTTCTCCGAGTCTCAAAAGAATCAATCCGCCCCCCTCGAGCCAACTTACCCATGACATCTTTGAACTCATCCCGATCCGCCTCCAACACGATATCAAGAACGTTCATGTCAAGCGCATCGGCCTCGCTATAACGGTAAATTTGTTCCGCCCCATGATTCCACGCTTGGATGTTACCATTCAAGTCGAATAGTAGAATAGCATCATTTGAATCATAGA
>DATHCY010000179.1:0-11961 GCA_035319305.1 Methanocella sp. | reverse complement strand
CAGGAGGCGGGCGAACCCGACGTGGATGACGGGGGCTGCAAGCTCGATATGGCCGAAGTGGCCGGGGCATTCGCCCGGGCGGCCGCCGCAGGTGCGACAACGCAGGCCGGGGTCGATGACGCCCAGCCGGGGATCCATAAGGCCCATATCGATCGGGTAGCCGTCATCATCATACGTATCTGCGGTGATGATCTTGGTGACGCTCATCTTTCTGATTTCCGCCGGGGAGAGCAGGCCGAAGCGTATTTTCTTGATTCTCTTGGGGCTGGTCATCTGTTTTCTTCCTCCTTAATTACACCGCGTCCTCGAGTTCCAGCCTCGGCGCGATGCCGAGCGCCTTCATCTCGTCCAGTAATAGCTTAAACGCGTAGCTCATCTCGATCTTGTAAATATTAGTGTCCGCCCCGCAGTTCGGACAGTATATAACTTTCCGTTTTTTGTCCTCGGTCGCGACCATGCCGCAGTTGTTGCAGACATACTCGAACACCTTGTCGGACTCGTCCAGCAGTCTCTCTTTTAACGCCATGGCGGCCCCGTGGCCGATCATGACATCGCGCTCCATCTCGCCAAACCTAAGGCCGCCTTCCCTGGCTCTGCCTTCCGTCGGCTGCCTGGTAAGCACCTGCACCGGCCCGCGGGACCTGGCATGCATCTTGGAGCTGACCATATGGTACAGCTTCTGGTACATGATGACGCCCACGAACACGTCGGCGACAATGTGCTCTCCAGTGGTGCCGCTGTAGAACACCTCTTTGCCCGAGTGGGAGAAGCCGAACTTCTTCAGCGCCATCCGCATGGTATTCTCATCTTCATTGTTGAACGGGGTGCCGTCGACGAACCTGCCTTCCAGGCTGCCGATCTTGCCACCGATGGTTTCTAGCACATGCCCGATGGTCATACGGGACGGGATCGCGTGGGGATTGATAACGAGATCCGGGACCAGCCCGTTCTCGGCGAATGGCATATCCTCCTGCTGCGCGATTAGGCCAATGACGCCCTTCTGACCATGTCTGGACGCGAATTTATCGCCCAACTCTGGAACTCGCTGGTCTCTGGTCCTGACTTTTGCGAGCCTGCTGCCGTTCTGAGTGGCCGTAAGAATGACGGTGTCGACGATGCCCTTTTCGTTGCTGCGCATCGTGACCGAAGTCTCCCGTCGCTTGAGCGGGGTGATGCCGCCCAGATCAGTAGGCTCCTCCAGGAACCTGGGTGGGCTGGTCTTGCCGATCAATACATCGTTCGGGCCGACGACAGTCTCCGGGTTGACTAGGCCGTCCTCGTCCAGCTGTGAATAGAATTCTGACTCCCTGGCGCCGCGAACCTCCGCGTCTGGCACCTCGAAGGTGTCCTCCTGGCCGCCGGGGTACCTGCGCTCCTCGCCCTCGGTCGTCCTGAAGAAGTGGGAACGGCCCAGGCCCCGGTCGATGGAGCCCTTGTTGAAGACCAGCGCGTCCTCGATGTTATAGCCTTCAAATGAAAGGACAGCCACGACGAAGTTCTGTCCCGCGGGCCGCTCGTTGAAGCTGACCGCCTCGGCGGTCTGGGTGTTGACAATGGCCCGCTGAGGGTAATGCAGGAAGTGTCCCCTGGTGTCCGGCCTGAGCTTCTGGTTGGATGTGCTCATGCCCAAACACTGTTTAATCATGCCTGCTCCCATTGTCACCCTCGGGGACGCGTTATGCTCAGGGTACGGGATCATACCCGCGGCGATGCCCAGGACTAACGACGGGTTCAGTTCCATATGGGTGTGCTCCTTGATCATGTGCGTCTCATCGATGGCGATGAAAGTGTTTTCCTCCTCTTCGGCATCGATGTACTCGATCATGCCCCGTCTAACCAGCTCGTCGAACTGGATCTCGCCCCGCCTAAGCTGTTCGATATCCTCCGGGGTAGCCAGAGCCTTGCCGTCCTTGACGATGATCAGGGGCCTTCTGGCCCTGCCCATATCTGTGTTGATGATGACCTCATTGGTGAGCTTGTGGTGTGCGATATTAATCTGATTTGAGATGAGGCCCTGCCTCCGCTTCTCCCTGATGCTCTCGACCAGCTCAACAGGATTATCGTGAGTGCCTACTAGCGCACCGTTGACAAACACCCTAGCCTTATTCAATGATACCCCTCCTTAAGGGCTGTACCCCAGCTTCAAGCATGATCTTTTTGATCGTCTCGTTGTCCTCGACGCCGGTCGATAGTTCCACCGACATCGCAAAGTTCTTCACCAGGCCGCAGTTCGGCCCTTCCGGGGTCTCTGACGGGCATATGCGGCCCCACTGAGTAGCGTGCAGATCACGGGCCTCGAAATGTGGCTGGGCGCGCGACAGCGGGGAGATGACGCGACGTAAATGGGATAGCATGGCCATGTAATCGATCCGGTCCAGTAGCTGCGACACACCTGTCCTGCCTCCGACCCAGTTGCCCGTGGCCAGCGGGTGGATGAGCCGCTCGGTCAGCACGTCGGCCCTGACGGCGGTGATCATATACAGTTCCCTGTTACGCATATTGGCCCGCTCCAGCTGGTACTTGATGTCCCGGGTGAGTCGGTTGAACGAAACCCTGAACAGGTCCTCCATAAGATCGCCAGCCAGCTTGAGCCGCTTGTTTGAGTAGTGGTCCTTGTCGTCCGGAGCCCTGCGACGCAGCGCCAACTCGCAACAGGCCTCGGCCATCCTGCCTAGGAAGTACGCCTTGGTGATCCGTGATTCGCCAAGCCGGGGGTCCTCGGGTCCGAGGCGCTCGAAGTTCTCCGGGTTTAAGTGGGGCAACAGATACCGATCGATGACATAGAACGCCCGCTTGCGCTGGTAGTCCTTCGCCTGCCCTGCGGCGACTCGCTTGCCGATCTTCTCCATGGCCGACTCGGAGGTGTCAGCCTCGGCCTCGTCCAAGTTTTCCAGCATGAACTTTTGTATCTCCGGATCGTCGGAGACGGCGTTGACTATCTCCTGGTCGGTCTCCAGGCCCAGCGCCCTTATCAGCATGACCAAGTTCAGCCGGCCTGATATGGACGGGAACGATACTTCCAGGATCGACTTACGACCCCGCTCCACGATAACCAGCGCCCGGTAGCCTCTCCGTTGGGAGAATACCTTGGCAACCTCAATCTGATCGCCATATCGATCGTCGAACTCGACCATGATCTTGTTCGGTGCCAGGTCTTCAAGGGTCATTATGACCCGCTCCGTGCCGTTCACAATGAAATATCCGCCCGGGTCGACCGGGTCCTCGCCATTTTTCACCCAGTCTTCGGGGCTGAGCCTGGCAAGGTTGCACTTATCGCAGCCGATCATTATAGGCATCTGGCCGATGTTGACCTCGATGAAGTCGCCCTCGATCTCGCCGCGAACGATGGCCATTTCCAGGAAGATCTCTGCCGCGTATGTGATATTCCTGAGCCGCGCCTCAGTAGGGTAGAGTGGCTCCACAGAGCCATCGGCCTCCCTGACCACCGGGTTTCCTACCCTGATCTTGCCGAGCTTCACCTTCACCGGCTCGATGTTATGCTCAATATCCTCGATATCCGTCTCGATGTAGCCCTGCTCGTCAATGACTTTCTGCAGGCCCTGTCCGAGAAATACGTTAAAAGAGTCTATATGGTGCTGTGCGATCTTCTTTCGGGTGAAGTATGCCTTGCTTAGTACGGTTCGGTCTAACACGGTTGGATCCCCTCATTCGATGACAAGCCTGTAGGCAACTGCCCTGCCTGCTGTCAGGCTGTTCCTGATGATCTTGATGACATCGCCCGGCTTCGCGTTGATCTGCTTGACGACCACGTCGGAGGTTTTGATTTTTGGCAACTGACCTTTAGAAATGTTGTATTGCTTCAGTAATTCTTCCGTTTCGTCTTCACCAAGCAAAATGTGCTCCGGCACGAGCTCGTGTTCCATGACGTTAAATTTTTTAGTCAAACCTGCCTTCCTCCTTAAAACTGTGTGGCGAATTGCGCGATAAAAGCTCTATAATATATAGGGTGAGCGGGCTCATGGGGATTTGAACCCCAGGCCGCCTGGTTAAAAGCCAGGCGCTCTACCTAACTGAGCTATGAGCCCTCTCAGGATGATGCAACTTTGTAATGCGTTTTTATACTAAATACTAACGACATCGATAGATTGGTCGATGATCGATCGATGGGATGTATCGCGGCACTCACCATACAGTCATAGAACTTATTATTTGACGGCACTATAAATGGTACATCTAGGATTTATAGTTTTCTATGTACTTATTGGACGGATAAGGCGATATTTATTTGCGTGCTAGGTAATATCAGGGACAGGCAATTATCTCGTATTTATATAATGAGATGACAGAAATGGTTAAATACCATACGAGAGGAAAGTCATATTTTGAATCTGGGACGCAGCGCCCGGATTCGGCTTTTCCCTTTTATAACGGAGGTAATAGAAATTCAGATCGGTGTTATGGGAGCGGGCCGAGAGGTCGGCAGATCCGCCTTTTTGATCGACGAAAAAATCATGCTGGATTACGGCATCAAGCCGACAGATCCGCCCGAATATCCGCAGGGCAGCGCAAGGCCGGAGACCATAGTGATATCACATGGACATCTGGATCACTGCGGCGTGGTGCCGAACCTAATGGACCTGCAGCCCGCGGTGATCGCCACTCCCCCGACCAAGCATCTGACCAAGCTGCTGGCCGAAGATACCATGGAGATCGCCGAGTCATCATCTTCGATCGCTCCCTTCGATCCAGTCGACATCAGCCAATTGATGCGCCTGACCCGGGAGCTGGACTATCTCGACTCCATCGAACGGAATGACCATACGATCACGTTATTTGATGCCGGCCATATACCCGGTAGTTCGCTGGTCCTGGTAGAAAACGGGGAGACATCGCTGCTCTATACAGGCGATATCAAGAACTCTGATACCAGGCTGATCCGGGGATCGAAGATCCACTACCCCGAGGCCACAGCGCTCCTGCTGGAGAGCACCTACTTCGGCAAGGACCACCAGGACAGAGGCCAGCTCGAGCGGAAGTTTATCGAGTCGATCCGCCATACCATAGACATCGGCGGCAGTGTGGTCATCCCCAGCTTTGCCATCGGCAGGACCCAGGAGATCTTGCTCATCCTCAAGGAGCATGGCATCCGCTCCTACGTCGATGGAATGGGCCGGGAAGTCACCGATATCTTTCTGAAGGACCCCGAGTACCTGCGCGACCCCGGCCGGCTCAAGGCAGCCTACGGCTATTCTACCACGGTCAAAGGCAGCATGCGCAGGTCCCTGCTGGACGAGCCATGCGTGATCGTAACCACCGCCGGCATGTTGAACGGCGGCCCCGCCCTGAGCTACCTGAAGAAGATCTACGACAACCCCAAGCACAAGGTCATCCTCACCGGCTACCAGGTGGAGAACACCAACGGCCGGAACGCCCTGACCACTGGCACCATCGACCTAGACGGGGAGATCGTCAAGCTCCGCTGCCAGCTGGAACAGTACAGCTTCAGCGCCCATAGCGGCGACGCGGAGCTAAAAGCGATCGTGAAGTACATGGTCGACAAGGGCACGGAGCACGTGTTCTGCGTACACGGGGACCACACGGTGGAGTTCGCTGAGTGGATCAAGCAGGAGTTCGACGTGAACGCTTATGCGCCGAAGATAGGAGAAGAGTACATTATTTAAAGGCGATAGATGAATTCGTGGCGGTGCCCATAGCCGCCACTATTACCTGCTACCATTCTCCCGCTATTCTTGGGATCAGATACGATAAACCACTTCTTCCACCATCTTCACGGCAGTGATGCTTTCGTGATCTCCCGACGTCTCGGCGATTGCCCGTGCCTCGTTTATGAGCGGTACCGCCTCCTGAGCTCTGTCCAAGTCTGACAACACCAGGGCACGGTTCAACAGCGCCCTGGCCAGCTCCGCCCTGAGGTCCAACGCTCTGCAGAGGGCCTCGCGCTCCTCGTTCAATGCCAGGGCTCCGCTCAGATCACTATTTTCATAGAGAATCAGGGCACGCTTGCCCAGGATGTTCTGAAGTTCTTCCCGGTCATTATGCCGCCGGCACAGGGCCTCTGCCTCGCTGAGGCGTGACATAGCTCCATCGTGATCCCCCGCCTCCTGAAGAATGGTCGCCTGCAGGCTCAGGGATGCCTGCAGGTGTTGATCGTTGCCGATCTTCCTGCATATTCGCTCCTGCTCCATCAGGGATTCCAGGGCACGGTCAGGGCCGCCTTGGTCCATGAGGATTATCGCCTGGGTGCCGAGAAATCCTTCTAGGGGCGGCTCATCCCCCCTTACTCTGCATATATCGATGAGTTCGTCCAGAACCTTCGACATGCCCCCTTGGTCGCCCTTATCGCTCAATATTACGACCTGGTGGCTCAGACAGTCCTGCAACGGCTTTTTATCCCTATACTCCCTGCACATGCGCTCTTCCTCTCGCCGGGCTTTCAACGCCCCGTTCAGATCCCTCGTCTCGTACAGCACCCATGCCTGCTGGGCGAGGTTGCCTTGAAGGCACCGCTCTCCCGCTTTGCCTTGCCCCCTGCACAGGCATTCATCCTCCTTCAGGACTTTCAGGGCGGCGCCCCAGTCCTCCCATCTCCTCAAGATGATCGCCTGGCAGGCCAGAGCCCGTTGCAAACCATCCAGGTCGTCCTGCTCCCGACACCCGTGCTCCAGTGTCTTGAGAACGCCCATCGAGCCTTCCAGATCATCCCGGGAAAAGAGCTTCACCGATTCGGCAAACAGGGAATCTCTCACTCCGAACCAATCGTTGTGCCCGGAAAGGTCCATAGTGTGCATCGTGTCCCTATATCTGCCGTTTACCTTGTCGACGCGCTTCTTGCTATCAATAAGCTTGCTCACGTCGCCGTATTTTTTATTCAGGCGCTCCAGCTCTGCAGCCTCGAAGAGGATGAAGACGTAGCTGTCCGCCCCTTCGTCAGCGTCGATGAAGGCCAGCCCCCTGCATTTCAGCAGCTGGTTGATCGCACCGATGAGCTCCCGCATCTCATGGCGATCGGCGCTAAATGTAAAGTGCTGCCTCTCGATGACGGAGCCGTCTCTCAGATCACTTAGGGCGATGCCGAACGGCTCGAGCCATTTGTGGGGGCTAAACGCGATCGAGAGCCCGTATTTCCCCAGAAGGCGCGCTTCGTTCATCCACGCTTCCACCTCGTCATCGCCGTACTTCCAGTCGGTCGAAAAGCCCCTGCACCACCACAGGATCTGGTGAAAGACATCGATCGTCGAGTTGGCATAGTCCAGGTCCGATTCGCCGTACAATTCACTGATCCTGATGCATATGGCCCAGTCGATACTGTCCACACTGCATGTTCATTCTATAGACTGCCTGAATGACGTCCAGATCGCTGGTAACTCCGAAATCCATTAGCAATGCCTTGATCAGCAGGGCAGAACGGGCTGCGGGCCTACCCCGGCGGTCCATGATCTCCTCTACCATCACTTCTGTAGGCACTTCCAGGCCACTCAAGGCCTCGACTACCTGGGAACACTTTTCAGAAGGCTGATTCATTGCCTGGAGATAGGCGTCCCGGTAAAAATACATTTGTATGCGACTGTTTAGCCAATTATATGGTCGAAATCAGGCCTTGGCCTCGGTCGACGATCCGGACCTGCTGACTCCACGCTTCTTCTCTAAATCCTCGATGATCTTCTGGTGCTCAGCGTGGAACAGCTTGCCGTCGAACTCGGCGAAGTCCACCAACATCCTGTCCTTTTCCTCTTTGGTAAAGTACTCCATAGACGGGTAAAAAAAGTGCTTTTCCTCCTTCTCCAGGTGCTGCGGATAGAAGATCGTGATGATGTTCAGGGCGGAGATGACGTTCGCCATGGAGTCTTTCTCTCCTCTCACGTAACTGTCCTTGGCATGCTCGATGTCGTCGACAGTCTTTCTCACAAACACGTGCTCCTGGATCAGGTCGTTCATGATCTTCCGGTGCTCGGCGCTCAGTGGCTTGCTGTCCAGGGCCTTGAAGTAGATCGCCTCCTCCTTGCCGTGGTGGCAGACATCCGTGTAGGAGTGAGTGAAGTAGACCGCAGCCTCGATGAATACCGTGTCGACCCTGCCGTATTGCCCGATGCGGTCCATCTCGTCCTTCATCATGTCGATCATGCGATCGATTAGCCTGTGCTCGATCATCAAGTAGCCGATTGGTAGCATAAAAACGCCCTTTGTTCATCGCCCGTAGGTAAAAGTCCGCGCGTATGCCTGATCTATACGTGTTTTTTTATAGATATATCGTTTTGGAAATTTGTTACCGGGTTCGGCGGTAAAAAGAGATTGAAAAATATGCACTTTCGCCATCCTAGCCGGCTGATATCAGCCATGGCTCCGCTCTGTGGAAAAATGCTTCTGCTGTGTAAAGGCATACTCGACTTCCGTTCTGCCTCATATCGAATAGTGATACCATACTCTGAAGGGCTATGGCTTCCTGTTTCATAGAAAAAGGCTTGCCACCAATTTTTTTGGTGGTAGAGGCGTAATCTTCTCTTCAGGCTAAGGCCGGTTCTCAGCCCATTCAATATTACAACCGCCATAACTTTCAGCCCTTGCGAAATAACGTTTCAACCCGTCATTGTAACCTGATGGTATACAAGCGGTTAAACGTTAAACATCTGATGAGCCAACGAGACCCGATCCACTCGGCGCTAAAGCAACCGGGTTTTCTATCACTCCGTGCCCGTTATCCTATAACATCAGCAGTGCGCGGTTATTTCTGCACCGGTAAAAACGGGGGATCGGCCCGGCAAATGGGTAGTCCTGGCCGAAATAAGATAGGATACAATGGCGAGCCGGAGCCGACTACTACCATCTATCTCTGTATCGATCTTTGTACGGGTAGCGGATGATCGTTATCCATTATTGAAATATCCTTTTTTCTGGAGCCAGTCCGTTTGCGGGCCCGTATATCTCCATACAACATCGCCCTTCGAGTCCTGGATCTCCCAGGGTACTACTATGACAGTGTCGCCTTCGCGCACCCAAGTCCTTTTCTTCATTTTGCCTCTGATGCGGCACATCCTTGTCGTGCTATCCATGCAGAGCACGGTCACCCTGCTTCCGCCCAGCATTCCTGTCACGGTGCCCAGCACTTCCCTCAGGTCGCGTCTCGGCGTCCGGACACGTACCACTTCCCCGCCCCCGTCGGTCGGTTTCCTGCCACTTCGGTTATAGTTTTGTCTGTTCAATATATCAACGTCTCCTTTCAATTTTTATCTTCTTATACGGCTAAACAATCCTGTTTATGTGACAAAAATAGCATGTATGGCCGGCCATTTTACCGAATTCGACGGCTTTCCATAATAAGCTACAATTGAAACTAATGGTAGATATCCCTCCTCGTATAAAATATAATACGAAGAGGTTTTCTCCGTATTTGCCGGCTAGCAGACGCTAACCGATTTTCACTTAATATCTCGGCTTCCTGTGTTTCGGGAAGCACTCCTGACAATAAACTGGCCTGCCTTCCGTAGGCTGGAAGGGCACTTCACATTCCTGTTTACAGTCAGCACAAGTCGCCTTGTGCATTTCCCTTGGACCAAAGTTTCTTCGGCCGCTGAATCCATATTCACTCATTTTAATTACTCATACAGAATATCTTCTGTAGTATACTAATCCCGGAAATACTATTTATAACTATGTCATTTTTATGGTTTTAATTGCGATCAGGGCGGAATCGAATGATTATTTTATAGCGATGATCCGATGGACATTCGTGACGGTATCATGCATGATCAGCCAGCGCATATGAATTGAGCGGAGCGGCCTCTGTGCCGAAAGAATCTGTGCCGAAAGAGATCGTTCAGAGATCATCGTCATCTGAAACGGTCGACTCCTCTATCTCATATACAGGAACCGGAGCGGCTTCTTCATAGTCCCCATGGGTTTCGGCATCCCTGCTTTCCGGCACCTGCCCTTTTTTCTGTTTTGTCGTGTAGCAAAAATAGTGTGCGAACACGTCCATATCGTTAATCACGACTAATTCTCTGTTGCGTGCTGCGATTGAAAAATATTTCAAATTTTTACTTCCCTTATCATAATAGAATGGCTGACATGATATAGTTTCACCAGAGAAAATATTTTTGCCATGACCGGCAAAAAGTGGCTTAAAGGCTTGCTGATCCCTGTTTACCTGGACGCTTGGGAGTAGAAAGATATAAAGGGTGAGATAGAGATCCTTTGTTTGCCTGCGCATGCAACAGCTCACCTAATCCGCGGTAAGATCCTTGAGAACCGCCTGAATTAGATTACAGGCTGCAAATGCCCGAACTGTAAACTGCCATGCTACCGCTCTACCCTGCTATTTTATCTCCCGGCCATTAAACGGGCTGCACATCAGGATTTCCGCTGCAAACCTGGGCATATAGCCTTACCCTTTTAGACATATTACATAAGCAGTGTACTATGATGTCATCGAAGCCATCTAGAGAAGAGCTCAAGAAAAAGCTGACGCCCATGCAGTATGAGGTCACCCAGGAAAACGCGACCGAGCCACCGTTCCGCAACGAGTTCTGGAACGAGCACCGGGAGGGCATATATGTGGACGTCGTATCCGGCGAGGTGCTGTTTAGTTCTAAGGACAAGTTCGACTCGGGCTGCGGCTGGCCGAGCTTTACCAGGCCGGTGGACGAGGGTAAGATCGAGGAAAAGCGCGATACCAGCTGTGGTATGGTCAGGACAGAGGTCCGCGGCAAGGATGCAAACTCGCACCTGGGCCACGTGTTCAACGATGGTCCGGGGCCTTCGGGGCTGAGGTACTGTATCAACTCGGCGGCGCTGCGGTTCATTCCGAAAGAGAACCTAGAAAAAGAGGGGTACGGCAAATATAAGAAGCTGTTGGAGTAGCCATCATACGGGTTTGATTATTGCCAGCTGATGCGAATGATTCGGGAGCGATATGTTTAAGAAGCCCATGGATATTAACCACCATGATAATAATGGCTTTTGATATTAAATCCGGAGATATGATCAATGCCCTATCAACGATCAGTATTATCTTAATTCTGGTCTTCTCATGGTTCTACCTGCCGCGTGAGATGTTTGGAACGGTGATATTTCTTGTAATCTTGTTTTTATTACTCGTCGAATATCTGAAGTTCAGGAAGTGGCTTAAAAATACGGTTAGTATTCAGGTCGTTATCCATAAAAACGAGAAGTGAGATAGGGAGGGGGAAAAATAGCGATCGATTCGGATCGCAGGACCACGCCCCGAGATTAGAAGTCGGGGATCTTAAGTTTTTATGCTGGCATGGCAGTTGAACGGTATGTTAAGCAAACAACTCTTTTTCAGTCCTCCTTCCACTTCAGGGTCAGGATACCGACGCCGAAGAACACTATGGCTAGCCCTGCGACGATGGCAATGCTGGTTAGCATTACGGAGCCATTGTTGGTGATCATGGAGGCCCTGAGGCCGTCGTTCAGGTATGTCAGCGGCAATATTTTGGCCACGATCTGCAGGAACCAGGGCATTTGGTCTACCGGGAAGAGGGAGCCGGATAGGAACATCATGGGGAAGGAGACGATGCTCGCCGCGTTGCCAGCCATCTCCTCGTCCTTCACGAAGCTGGCGATGATCATGCCCAGCCCTGCAAAGGCCACCGCACCCGCTATGACGAATGCCGGGGTCCAGAGGTTGAACTCGGGGTGTATCCCGAAGACTAGCCAGCCGACCAGCAGACAGAGCGCCACGATGATGACCATAATGATGACTTGGTACAGGATCTTCGCAGCGTTCCACTCGAGAGAGGAGATCGGCGTCGTAGCTAGTTTTCTGAAGATCCCCTTAGACCTGTTACCGGCGCTCAGCCCCACGGTGCTCATCAGGGACGAGGACATGATGGACAGGCCGATGATACCTGGAAGGAGGAACTGGAGGTAGCTGATGCTGGCGGTGGCCACGTCGTGGGGTGTGGCGGTCATCACCGGCTTCGCGCCCTGCAACCGCAGGTTGAAGTCGTTCAGCACCTGGCC
>DATHCY010000178.1:0-2716 GCA_035319305.1 Methanocella sp. | reverse complement strand
AAACCTGTTACCATTCTCAGGGTGAAACAGGCTGGCTGAGGCGCTGCTGCGGATGACCCATGCCGTATCCAGGCCCCGCTCTGTACCGGCCGTGGCGACGACGTTTTGCACAGACAGAGCGTAGTAGTGGTATCGATTTGTTACTCAAACCGTGTTTGGGTATCTATTTGTTAGTCAAGGGTTTGAGTGACGAAATGTGAAATTTGTTCTATAGCAGAGATAGTAGTGATGTGGCTACTTCGACTATGATGTCGCCGGCGATCAGGCCGGAGGCCGTGATGCCGTTGTCGTCTTTCAGCCAGTTTTTCTTTCCGATGTACCAGGCGATGGCTCCGCCGGCGAAAACCGTCGCGTTGACCGAAAAGGGTAGGATCAGTCCTAGGGCCACGGTGATCGCCGATATTTTGTAGCGGTGCAGGAGCAGCGCGAGGGCGATGCCGGCAAGGATCAGGTATAGGTTGATCGAGGGCGACATGGTGTGGGTCACGGCGGATCGGGCCATCTCCAGCCACATGACGCTCCACGGCGCTGGCAGAGCTTCGGTGCCAATGCCGTAGACGACGTTGAGGATGCGTATGATCGGAATGCAGATGATGCCGCCCGTGATCGATCCGACGGCCAGCGGCAGCGGCAACTCGGCGGTGCTGACGTCGCTGTATCCAGCAATTTTAAGCGTGGACAGTGTTAGAACGAAGCTCAGAATCATGGCGACGACGAACCCCTCGAGGACGAGCAGTGGCACTATATCGGCGAACGCCAGGCCTATGAGCAGGAGGACGGCGAAGGAGGAGACGCCCACGCTCATGCCCGTCTCAGCCTTGCCCCGAGACTCGATCACCTGAAACAGGACGGATATCGGAATGCATAGGAGGAAGATCCAGGCAGGGATGCTGATGAGATACTCTAAAACGGGAGCGGTGATGGTGACGATGGCCGCCAGAAGCAGCGTCGTGCCGTTGGAGCGCTGTCGGACTTGGGTGCCCCCATCGCGGACAACCGCCTGATCGAGCGGAGAGCTCGTCTTTCGAAGTGCCTTGACGGCAGCAGGTTTCAGGATGATGTATAGGGTGATGAGCGCCGTGGTGATCATCATGGATAGGGCCGTCGAGAAGATCCAGGGGCTGCGCATATGGGTGACGTAGTCGGTGCCCGGGCTTTCCAGGAAGAGGAAGATCGCCAGAGAGGCCGAGGTGCCGATGGCGATCTGCAGGCAGGCTCGGAAACCGATCAGCATGCCGATGCCGATCAGCATAGGGGATAACCCAATACCGGCGACGTCGAGGCCGATTACTTCTGGTATGGCGCCTGTGCCCTTGGCGAAAGAGACGGCTCCGGCCAGGGCGCCCGAGGTCAGCATGCGAACGGCCGAAGTTTTGAACTGTAGGTCCTTCCGCTCCTTAGACAGCATGGCGATGATCGAGGCGTAAACCCTAGATTGGGGCCAGGGAAAGTCTCTCTTGAGAAAGTAGTCTGTGAAGTAGAAGGACATTAGCATTCCGATAATGCCGGAAACGCCCAGCAATGCCATCATGGCGTAATCCGGCGCTGGCAACGCCTCGCCCGAGAGGATGATGGCGCCCATGCCATCGGTGTAGGCGATCACCGCTGCCGTCGAGCTGGTCACGACGGCCATGAGGTAGACGAACGTCCGGGGCCGCAGACTCCGGGCGAGGGTGAAAACGGAGGCGGATAAGAAGAGAAGTAGTATGACAATGCCTTCAGCTAAGCCTGTTTTCATGCCGAGGTAGATGGTCACGACGGCGTTCGCAACGCTGAACGGCACCCCAACGATGATCGCCGATATCCTGTCATCCACGAGAATCAGACCGTACCATATCTACTGGCAGCCGGCATCAACGTTGCGCTGCTGGTTCAAGGCCTGAACCGGTTCAGCAGCATCGAATTTCGATACGACTGACATCGAGCCGGCGGAAAGGGGTACTATAGGGATCGTAGCGATGGGGCTACCGGACAAGGCTGCCTGGTGAGCATGGCCGCCGAGAGTCGGGCGGTGAGGATCAACTCAATGCTGACCGACGAAATTTTTGCACTGGTATGGGCAAGGCTTGATATTAATATAAATTTATAGTGTATGTTGATCTATTTGGAGTCCAAGTGAAACTGGAATACAATAAAGCTCTTAAAGTCGGGATCCTCGGCGGTATAGCTTTTATAATCGTATTGGCGCTTTGGGATATAATGCATATCGCAAGCTGGGTACAGCCCGTAATCGAATACGTTTATTTTCCCGGACTCGCGAATTTTCCCAGTCTCATGGCTATAGTTCATGATAGGGGTTACCTAGAATACCCGCCATTGGTGTTCGTCTTTTTGGCAACAGGGTTCGTCGTGGTACACAGAGTTAAACCTTACATCGGGGATGTGTGGGACGCCTGCCTCTTATCTGCAATTTCTGGGCTTGTTGCCGGTATCTTTGGGGCTGTCGCTTACAACGTCCTCTGGGTGGCCCGACCGATCATCGAAACCGCCGTTGTCGTGATGATGACGTGTGGCTTTGATCTAAAGATCTATCAAGATATCCTTCTGGACAACGACGTGATTGGCTTTGGTGACACGTTTTCCGCGGTTATCAACGTGATTTTCAACATTGTTGTGGCAGGGCCTGTGATCTTGGTCTCGGGGATAGTGCTCGCAATCATTGGCGGGATCGTTGGATATGTATTTACCGGGATATTTCACGGTAAGGAAAAATAGG
>DATHCY010000177.1:0-3838 GCA_035319305.1 Methanocella sp. | reverse complement strand
GAGTGGTTCTTTAAGATGCTAAAACAGGTCATGGTACAGACCGGCGACAAGCTCGATCCGGTGAAGGTCGACGCAGAGATGCCGACAGCATGGGGCCGGACAGCGGACAACCTTAAGGCAGCGATCTCCGGAGAGCACATGGAAAACTCGACGCTGTACCCGGAGTTTGCTAGAGTGGCCGAAACCGAGGGTTATCCTGACGTCGCAAAACGCATCAAGGCCATAACCATGGCAGAAAAACACCATGAGGAGAGATACGCCAAACTTCTGAAAGAGGTGGAGGCGGGCACGATATTTAAGAAAAAAGAGCCAGTCTACTGGATGTGTCGCAAGTGTGGATATATGCATTATGGCACTGAAGCTCCCGAAAAATGTCCATCATGTGACCACGAGCGTTCGTATTACCAAAAGATTTGCGAACAATATTGATTGAGGTGACATACAATGACCGAACTGAACGATATATACAAGTGCGTTATATGCAGCCGAATCATCGAAGTCATTAACCCTGGCTCTGGCACGCTGACATGCCATGGCCAGCCGATGGTTAGACAGCAGGAGAACACGGTGGACGCGAGCAGGGAGAAGCACGTCCCTGTGATTGAGAAGACCCCCGCCGGGGTCAGAGTCAAGATCGGCGCCGTTCCGCACCCGATGGAGGAGAAGCACTACATCGAAATGATCGAGGTCATAGCCGATGGCGTGTCCTACAAAAAGTTCCTAAAGCCCGGCGACAAGCCTGAGGCCGAATTCTGTATCCAGACCGATCAGACTACAGTCAGGGAGTACTGCAATCTCCATGGGCTATGGAAGGCCGTAAGCCCCCAATAAGGTAGTCGCCCAGTAGACACGCTCCGGAGCTTCCCGCATGGTCATTATAGATTTCCAGTACTCACGTACTTGTTGCGTTGGTGGTTATGCCTGCGATGGTCGTGCGATCTCCCCTTACCGGGTTTCCCGTAGGGTAGCATGACCACCCAAGCACAGGAATACTGGCAATCAAGCTATCAGCGATCGTATTATCAAGTTACCTGAAATCTGAGAAATCGGACCGAAACCGGTGAGACGTAACGCATTGTTGCTTTTAAAGGACTGTGCGGCCATCGTCCAAAAGCCATCCAAAAGATTTAAATATTCAACCATAATAAAATGGGACTTCAATGAATTGTAGATATTCTCCTTCGGGCCAGGCGTGGGGGCTGCTCGTCAGCCTCGACCTATTCGGGTGCAATAATAAGATCAAGGATAGTAAAGCGCTAAACGACTATGTCGTAGAACTATGCGACAATGTGATCCACATGAAGCGCTACGGGCCCTGCCATACTGAGCTTTTTGGTGAGGCTGGTACTCCGCTGGCGGGCTACTCGCTATTCCAGTTCATCGAGACCAGCTGCATCAGCGGCCACTTCTCTGAGTCCGATAATTCGGCTTACATCGACGTGTTCTCATGTGCCGACTTCGAACCTGAGACCGTTAAGAAGTTCACCATGGCATACTTCGAAGCAAAGGGCTGTAATATGACGATCACACCCAGGATGTATGATGAAAAAGTCAGGGGCGCCAGCGTGGACGCCGGACACGTAATGAAAAAGGTACGAGCATAGATGACCTGATCCCACGGCTTTAATAGCCGTGGATTTCCTGGCTTGTATCTTAAATTCTTCTCTCGGTTTAGTCGCCGGTATACATATTTCAAGAAAAGTTTTATAGGCACGTTCCCCGATTGTTAATGGAGGAGACGGGCTAATTAATGGTAAGGCTTTTATCTGGATCTGATGTTGAGGCGACGGTTACCATGGATGAAATCATATCGGCGGTAGAGCACGCGTTTATCGAATATGCAGAAGGCCGAGTGATCATGCCGGCGAAGATCTACCTCGATATTCCTGGCCGTGGCGATTTCCGGGCGATGCCCGCATATATGCCCTCAATCAACACCGCGGGCATCAAATGGGTCAACGTACACCCCGACAACCCTCAGCGTGGCACACCTACGGTGATGGCGACGATCCTAGTCAATGACCCCGAGACGGGCAGAATCCTATCGATCATGGACGGTACCTACATTACAGATATGCGCACGGGTGCCGCCGGCGGCATCGCTGCAAAATACCTAGCGAAGGACGTTTCTGTGGTTGGGATGATCGGCAGCGGCCATCAAGCCTGGACCCAGATGCTGGCCTACCATAGCGTGTTTCTGGACCGTATTAGGTTGGTGAAGATCTACAGCCGGCACATAGAACACTCTGAATCTCTGGCCCGCAAGATAGAAATGTATCTCGGGTACGATGTCCGGGCATGCAGAACGGCCAGAGAGGCGGCGGATGCTGGCATCGTGGCGACGGTGACGCCGGCCCGGGAGCCCGTAGTGGAGCCCGGATGGATCCGGCCAGGCACTCATATCAACGCCATTGGGGCCGACGCCCCTGGCAAGCAAGAACTATTCACCGATCTTACTATGAAGTCCAGGGTCTTCGTGGACTCGGTCGAGCAAGCCTCGCATTCGGGGGAGATCAACGTGCCCTGGGGCGAAAATCTTCTGACCCGGGACAAGCTGGCCGGCACACTAGGCGAGGTGATCGCGGGCAAGAACAGGGGCAGGATCGGCGACGAGATCACGATCTTCGATTCAACCGGGCTCAGCATACAAGACATGGCAGTCGCCCGGATGGTATACGATCGGGCGATCAAAGCGGGCAGGGGCGTCGAGTTCGAGTTCTAACCTGCCCTGCACAGTTTCCCACGCCACCGGATGTACTTATATACGTCGAACTTTTTACGCTGGGCAGTCAGGCTCATGGCGGATCTTATAGATCGAGGGCGCGGAACCGCAATGTTTTTCGTCCCCCGGCCTAAAACTCCGATAATACCTTTGATTGATATGATGATCGATACCCACGTCCACACCAGCCTCAGTGACGGCCTTGAAAGCCTGGAAACGGTCGTTAGCTTGGCCGCCGAAGGCGGTATCGGGCTAATCAGCGTCACTGACCACGATCGCGTCCTGGCTTATCCTGAGGCGACCAGACTGGGCGAGGCCTGCGGAGTACGGGTGGTGCCTGGGGTGGAAATGTCCACCATGGATGAGCCGGGTTTCTCCATTATGCATATCGTGGGGCTGGGCATCGGGACAGGCCGAGAGGTCTCCTCAGTCCTCGAACAGATCGTACGGGCGCAGGAGGAGTCAAACAGGGGGTTTATGGAAAACATGAACGTATTCATGGCCCGTAGATATCCCGGCTGGCAGCCGGTGACCAGCATCTATCCGAGCGTCTTCGTCAACACGATCGAGAGTGCGAAAACGATCGGCCTGAATATCACGGAAAAGGAGATGATGGACGTCATCCTGAATAAGGATCTCTGGGTTCCCATCTCGCTAGAGCTGACAGTCGATCAAGTGGTGGAGCACATCAAGCGGTGGGGCGGAGTGCCTGTTCTGGCTCATCCCTTTGACTTCAGCAACGATGCAGCGTTTCTCCTCAAGCGATTCCTGAAGGCCGGCGGCGAGGCGATCGAACTCTGCAAATATCGGTACAAGGTCAGGTCCAACGCCCTCTCCGGGCTCTCCCCCGACGATCTTATCAAACGAGAGCGGGAGATGAACTTGTGGACTATAGGTCAGGCCAGAAAGCACGGCCTTAAGCTAACCATGGCCTCGGATCACCATGACGACAGACGTGCCATGGGTATGGATCCGGCGGAGTACGGGATCGACGTGCAATGGTTGTTCGAGCTATAGGCTTTCCATAGCGGCACCGCTGAACGAATTGGGTTTACGCCGATGATGGTACCGGTCGCCGACACCTGAGCACAATTAAGTTCAGTCGACTAATTTCTG
>DATHCY010000176.1:0-35664 GCA_035319305.1 Methanocella sp. | reverse complement strand
GGCTTTCCCTAGGTCCCCGTATATCTTGGCGCTTTCCAGCAGCGGACCGCTGACTTTGATCATCTCCCCGCAGAAGCCTTTCAGCGTTGCTTTGTCCCGGACGTCGCCGGTCATCTTTTTGAAAGCTCCGGCGCTTTTCATGGTAAGCATCCGTTGGTAGCCGTCGTAGATCTTATCTCGCATGCTCAGCCCCAGCTTCTTGCCGTAGGGACCGGGGATGAAATCATCGGTACGCATGATGCTGGTGCACAGCATCGCTAGGTCGTAGATCGAGATCCGCTCTACGTAGTCGGCCAGCGCCTCTCCCAGCTCGCCCTTCTTCTCCAGTTTCGCCAACTCGGTGTAGAGCTGGCGCAGCTCCTCCATGTCTTCGTCCAACATCTTCAGCCTCCGATTTTTATTTTGCCGGCAGCTTCGCGGCCATAGTCGGCTTCTTGTCTGCAGGCGCCGACATCGTTACACCCCTGGCCTCGACTTCCGCGAGGAACTTCAGCATGGGCCTGACGGAAAGCTCCGGATCGGTCGGGATGGTTATGTGATCTCCGCCTTCCACCAGGATCATCTGAGCGCCAGCGATGCCCTCCGTCAACTCCCTGCCGTATTTCACCGGCGCCAGCTGGTCCTTTGTGCCGTTAATTATCAGCGTGGGCGCTTTGATCTTTGGAAGCATCTGCCTCCCGTCGAACTGTGCGTTCGCGGCTACCTGCCGGAGGAAGGATTCCTGCGTCGGGGGGTACTTCTGGTCGAAGATGAACTTTGCGGTCTTGTTAAGCGTCTTGCTGTAGCCGGGTATGTGGGTTAGCATGAAGGTCATGAGTTTCAGTCCGGGGGGAAGGCGGGTGCCTGCCACCCACAACACCAGTCCGTTCACCCGTTCCGGGTATTTTGCTGCTATAGTGAGCGCGATCCTGGAGCCCATGGAGATGCCTAGCAGGTGGGCGCGTTTGATCTTCAGCGCGTCCATGACCCCGACCACGTCTTCGGCCATCATCTCCAGGGTGTAGGGCTCGTTCGGCTTGTCGGTCCGGCCAACGCCACGGTTGTCGATGAGCACTGTCCGATACTTTTTGACTACGTCGGGGTTCTGGTGCTCGACCAGCCCCGAGATCTCTATCCCCAGACCGCTGATGAGCACCAGCGGCTCGCCTTGGCCTACGATCTCGTAGTACACGTTGATGCGGTTGACTTTTATTGTTGGCATAAAGTTCACATCCATTGATATCTTCAGTTCACGTCAGCTTGAGCAGCGGGTGATCGCCTGCCTCGATCTCGGTACCCAGGTCCCTCGCCCCATCAGCGACGATGATATCGCTCATTGCCGCCGCCGGGAAGACCTCTACGGCGTGCTCTATGGGTCCGTACAGGCAGTAGTTGCAGCCATAGGCGATGGCCAGCAGGTTGGTGCCCACATCTGAGGGCATGTAGGCGCTCTCCTTGCCCGGCTGCTTCTTGAACTTCTTGAGCCACGGCCAGGCCGAGGTGATGTTGTGATAGCCGCCGCCCACCGGCTCGCCCAGGATGGATTTCACCGCGAAGATCGACCGGTACATTGCCCCAGAGCCACTGCCCGGCGGCGTAGCTGCCACATCGATGAGCGGCCGAGTAATGCCCAGTTCCTGCCCCAGCGGGAGCATGCCTCTGGTCTGCCCTGCATCGCCCTCCGTCAGCATCTTCATCCTGCCTTTGACCGAGAAGTCCTTGGGGTTAAAGCCCAGGATGATTGAGGCGGTAAATTTCGCGCTCTTCACGGCTTCCATCATCGGACCTCCGGGAGTATTTATTTCTTTGATTCGAACCTTGTCCACAATTTGCAATATTATAACAAATTGTAATTTTGTATCATTTAGTTATTAGATAACATATTGTTATTTTTTAACAATATGTTATTTAGATATATAAGCGTTTGGTACAGAGAAGGAATCGATGGTCACGAAATAATCATGAAATAAACGTGATAAATAGATGGCATTCGCCGGGTGGAAAAGTCCATCACAGTAGATCGAGCGCTCGCGCTCAGAAAGGCTTGAACGCTTGACTCTTTTCCGGATGGCCTATCAGGTCGTATATGAAGGATCGGAAGTCAGCCCAGACAAAGGCATGGGAATTCACGCCACGGGCTTCGAGCGCCCCCATCAGCGCCGGGCGCATCTCTGCAACGTTCTCTATAGCGGACATCATCAGGACGGCTGCAAACTGGGGATCGACATTAGACTTGATAGCACCGGCGAACTTCCCGGAGGCGAAGGTGTCAAACCAGAGGTTGAAGTACTCTTTTTGGGCGCTGGCAATCTCAGCGAAGTCTTCCGCTGCATCGATGGCGCCCACTGCGTCGAACCTGCCGGTCTGAAACTCCCGGTACGCTTTGAAATAGTCGGGGTAAACCCGGGCATAGTAGAGGTAAGAATAGCCCATCGCATCGATCTTGTGGTAGCTATCCCCACAGTTCGCGAGCCTCTCTTTAGTCACCGATAGCAGCTGCCGTACTGCCCGCAGTACGATGGCCAGGTACAGAGACTCCTTATTTTTAAAATAGAGATAGATGGTGGCACGGTTGAGCTCCACCTCCTGGGCGATGTCCTCGAAGGAGACGTTATCGTAGCCCTTGGAGAAGAAATGCTTCTCGGCGGCGTTGAGGATGTCTGTACGCCGCCTCTCCTTTTCCCGTGCTTTTCTGTCTGCGATCGACAATCGTTTTCACCTGCGCTGCCCCTCTGGACCTGCCGCTAAAGATTATTACGTAGCCAATGGTTCTTTTCACGATATATAAAACTTTAGCCGATAATTGGTACAGGCCCGGTTCGGGCGGCGGTGGAATTGCAGAGAGAAAGAGCCGATCATTTGATCGTTTCGTCCGCCTCCGAGCCCCCGTCGGCCATGAGCGTGGTCAGCCTGTCAGCATGGATTTCGTGTACATAGCGTTTTCCCCGTAAGGCTGACAGCACCCCTGCGATGATGCAAAGCAGCGCTCCGATCAGGAACGATGTCCGGAGCGAGGGCATGAACGCCCTGGACAACATTGATGGGAACCAAGTACTGCTCTTTAGGGTTTCCAGCGTTTGCGGCGATATCATGCCCTGAACGTTCGAGGGGATGTTCGCCATCATGGCAGTGACAGGGTTATAGCCCAGGAAGGCGGCGAACAAAGCTCCGCTGGGCGGTATATTCTTTACCAGAGGCGCCAAGCTCGAGGCGCCGATATCAGACAGCGAGCTGGTCACGGCGTCAGGGAACGAGCTATTAATGCCTATCAGGACAATGGTGAAGAAGACGACCAGCCCCAGCGTATTTGCGGTATTTCGCATGGTGGCCATCATGCCCGAGGCGACGCCCCGGTCCTCCGGGGGCACCGAGTTCATGATCGACGAGCTGTTAGGTGACATGAACATGCCGAATCCTAAACCCATCAGAAAGAGGGCTATCGCGAGCTCCAAGTACGCGAAGTCCGAGGGCAGCCACGCCATAAGCAGAAGGGATACCACCACCAGCAGCATGCCGCCCGTGGCGATCCATCGGGGGCCGTGACGGTCTGATAATATGCCGGAGATCGGGCCCATGAGGATGATGCCCAGCATCATTGGCATCATGTAAATCCCCGCCCATAGGGGAGTCTCATCGTATCTATAGCCGTGTAGCGGCAGCCAGATACCCTGCAGCAGCAGGATCAACACGATCATGGTGCCCATCATCGCCGCGGAGCTGAAGAAGCCGGCGAAGTTCCCCAGAGAGAACGCCCTGATACTGAACAGCTCCAGCCGGAACATCGGCGATTTGACCCGGCTCTCGATGACGATAAAAGCAACCAGCAGCAACACGCCGATCGTCAATGCCGCGATCACCCACGGGCTACCCCAGCCCATCGTATTGTCGCCATATGGCATTAGGCCATAGGTCATCCCGATAAGGAGGATTGTCAGACCGGCGACGAAGGTGAGGTTGCCCCAGAGGTCGATCTTCCCGGCCCTGGGCTTGAACGTCGGCTCCTTCAGCTGGAGGTACGACCAGATGGTGCCGAGGGCGGCGAAGGGTATGCTCACCAAGAACACCAGCCTCCAGTCATAGATGGAGAGAATGCCGCCCAGCACCAGCCCGATTACCTGGCCGGCTAGCACAGCGACCATATTCAGTCCGAGAGCTTTTCCCCGCTCGTCGGGAGGGAACGCGTCGGTCAGGATGGCAGAGCTATTCGACACGATCATCGCGGCGCCCACGCCCTGCAGCAATCGGAAGAAGATCAGTTCCAGCGCCCCCTCATCCCCGGTGCCCGGTGTCAGGAACAGGAGCACAGAGCCCACGGTGAATACCAGAAAGCCCAGCTTGAATATCCGGACTCTGCCGAACATATCAGACAGCCTGCCGAAGGTTAACAGTAGTGTTGCCATGACGACTCCATAGCCCATCATCATCCAGAGCAGGTACTGGAAGGAGGTCAGCGGGTTGATGTGAATACCGTTGAATATGGCCGGTAACGATATTAGGATGATATTGGTGTTAATAAAGGCCATCAGCGTGGCGATGAATACGTTGGAGAGCGCGATCCACTTGTATGCGATGCCGTTTTTACCGGGATTTACTGAAGCCATTTCATCATGAACGTTCATCGTAAGACCTTCTTCACGCTTTTATGGAATGCAGCAACAGGTTCATCGAATGTTTGACGAACTCGTCCCTGGTCCGGCCCGAGGACTCCATAACCCGCATATATTCGTCTGAAGCCTCGATTACAGCCATCATGGCATCCCTGGCGAATACCGCGGTCATCAAAGTGTCGATGTCTGGCCTGATCGAGCCGTCATTTTTACCTTCTTCGATGGCACCGCACACGACCTTCAGAAAGCGGCGCCTGTAGTCCAGTATCAACTGGTAATTCTTACTTTCCGGGTTAGTTCTCGCCAGGCCTCTGCTGATCGAATGCAACCGGTAATGATCCGGATACAGTTTCCAGAACTCGTAGTAGACGACGCCGATACGGTACACTTTGTCCAGTCCGGTTTTTCCAGATGCGACCGCCTCGGTTATCATCGTGTCCCGCAGGTACATGCCTCTAACCCTCACTGCGTTAAAGAGATCTTCCTTGCTGTCGAAGTACCGGTAGATGGCCGGCTTGGACAGTTCCAGCTCTGCTGCCATATCGTCCAGCGATGCATTCTCGTAGCCTTTCGCCACGAAGTGCTTCAGGGCGACATTCATGATGTCGTTAGTGCGCTGTTCCCGCTCACGTGCTCTTCTGGACTGAGACATTGTGACCACGACCTATCACCAGCGATAATACGCTGATGTTGCATTTCCTTGATCAGATCTGTCACTATCAACACATTTGTTACTACTGGTAACATAGTTACTGTTGGTAACACTTCATATTTAACTCAATCGGTCACCAGGAAATAACACAGAAATTGTGACAAATGGCAACCGGGGCACCACTCTAGTCCCCTTCAGGAACTGCATCCCTCCAGTTGCCGTATTCCATGTAGATCCTCGCATTATCAGCGGTGCTCCTACCGTGTAGTTTCCCCACGACATGAAGCGCGAGGTCGATGCCTGCCGAGATACCGCCAGCCGTCATAATCTTTCCGTTATCGACAAAGCGCTTATCACCACGTACAATAGTGTGAGGCGCGACGGCCCTCAGATAAGCGATCACATCATGGTGAGTAGTCGATTCCAGGCCGTTCAGCAAGCCCAACTTCGCGGGCAGCAGCGCGCCCGAACAGACAGTCATCGTCAACTTCGAGGACTCGTAGACCCCCCCTACCCACGCGAGAGTCTCGGCATTCGCCACCTCACTCCTGGTACCTACACCGCCAGGGATCACAAGAATATCGATAGCGGGATGAACGGCAAAACTGTGATCCGAGTTAACGCGCAGACCGTTCGCCGATCGAACCTCTCCCCCAACTTGCGACACAGTAAAGACGTTGAACAGGCGACGGCCGCCCGAATCTGAGGCCTTAGAAAATACTTCGTACGGCCCGGCAAAATCCAAGAGCTCTACATCATTGAACAAAAAGACGCCGACACTATCCATACCAAACCCCCCGGTACCTGTAAGAGAATATGCCGAGCGCTGACTAAAAACTATCGTTCGCGGGCAAGATTCTACATTGCTCGAATAGCAACCATCATAAAATAATCAGTTTTTATGATAGACAGGACGCAGGGATAGCGAAACCCCACGACTAAAGTCATGGGTGAAGCATGCCCCGCACACCGATCGGTTAAGCGAAGACCCATTTGTGCTAAGACGCCGCTAGATATATTCTCAGACTGGGCTGCAGTCTGTCGGTTAAACCTGTAGAAGCCGGCTTTAGCCGTGGGGTAGTCACTAATACCATGGAAAATATACCATTATATATTTGCCCATTGCTATACCTATATTAGCTGTTGCACGGGTAAAACAATCGAACCTATATGGCCCGGACCAATACACCCGCTCTCCGGCGATCGAAGTGCGTAGGTGGGCGTGGTCTGCAAACGATCCTGGCAAGTGCGACAGTATCTTAATGGGTGTTGGTAATATGAGTAGCGTTGAATATGACACGCCGGAGTTGGCTGAAAAGTACGATGCTTTAAGCGATCCCCAATATAAGAGCGGGGTAAAACTGGTCGATATGCTCGGGCTGAGTGAGGGCGACCGAGTCTTGGATCTGGGATGCGGTACGGGCCGTCTCACCCTCTATGCTGCCGGGAAAGTCGGCCCCGCCGGCAAAGTGGTGGGAATCGATCCCGCGCCCCCGCGCATTGAGATCGCAAGGAAAAAGCTGGCCTCACGAAGCCCTACAAATATCGAGTTTAACGTGAGAGGCAGCGATGACTTAGAGGGTTTTGCCAGAGACCAGTTCCATGTAGCCTATCTGTCCTCAGTTTTAAACTGGATACCCGATAAGAATACGACGATCAGAGAGCTTTTCCGTATTCTGAAGCCGGGAGGCAGGATCGGCATCGTCTCAGAGGATGGAAAAAATGAATTACCCATCGAACAGGCCATATATCAACGGCTTACCCGGGAGCCTTACGCTGGCCAGTTCGGTGATATCAAGGATATCAAAAAATCAATGAGCGATATTAGGAAGCCGGCGAGCAGCGAGGAGATCGGACAAATATTGAGGATGACGGGCTTTCAGAGTGTAGATATCCAAGCCTCGGTCCAGAGAATTACATGGGCTACGGCAGCCGAATTCGTAGAGTTTATGGACGCCAGCTCTTTCGGTCCCTACCGGAAATACCTATCCGACTCGATTCTGGAAGAGATCCGAAAAGACATAGAGGACGGACTGGAAAAAATAATGACTCCGAAAGGCCTGATACTCACCAGAAATCCAGTGTATATTATTGCTAAAAAACCCTGATCCACACAGTTCCTAGCCACACCGACAGCCTGATGATAAAATCCAATAAAATACCATGGAAATTTTCAGAACACCAATAAAAGACATTTTTCATTTTTAAAGAGGCGATCATATCCCAAAAGTCAACTACCCCGCCCTAAAGGACGGGGCTTGTCATTGCCGCGGCTTTGACAATTTGATTTGAGAGAAGGTTGCTCGGCTGTTCCCAACCGAGCCTTATTCGCTCTGGTCTGTTGACGAGACCACTACCGGCTATCTGTCTCACAACAGAATCGCCGGCTACTTTTCGGAGTATGTTGATAGCTCCATTCACATCGGCATTGAGAATGACACCCGTTGCGCTCTGGTATAAGCCTCGTTTAACTCTACGAGTCTTGCCATAGGATTGGTCTTTGATTGCATCCAGCGCCAACGCATCGGTTCTTGACGTGTAAGCTTCGTCTTCTAAGTGGTACTTGATTCCGTATTGCTGGCATTTGGATTCGAGCTTCTGCTTGAACATGCCATTAGGTATCTGGACGAACTCTTGGTTGGTCTTCCGACCGAGATTGATATTCTGTTTGATCTCTTTGAGTTCGCCTATTACCACATTACCAATGTTGTTTTTCAGACAATGCTTGATGATGTGGTTGACCGCACGGTTCATGAACTCGTTTATCCGAGCGTTTCGCCGCCGTAAAAAATTGCACTGCCTGTTGGTAACCTTCTTTTTGTTACCTTGCTTGTCCTTGATGCTCTGTAATCTTGCATTTTCCTTGTTGTACCACTGGTTGATTGATTTGATATGCCTGCCGCAGATAATCTGCGTAGTCCCATTGGTATCTACAAAAGTAGCGAAGTTATCTCTGCCAAGGTCAATGCTGAGATACTTTGACTCATCAACGGATGCTATTTTCTTCAATTCCCTGTACACATATTTAATCCTGTAATATCGGCCATCATAAGCTGGCAGGATATGAACTTCTTGAATGTACTTTGCCTTATTCAGTAATGGTTCCGGTATTTTGAACCTTAACAGTTCGCGGGCATTCGGATATTTTTTAACGAACTCTCTTGAAACACCGAGTTGTAATACCCCGTTTTTAATACTGAAAGCGTTCTTGGGAAACACCACCATATACACTCCATCTTTCGGAAGGTAGCGGGGCATTGACACCTTGTCGATTTTCCCCTCTCGTTTGAGTTTTAGGAGCCCGAAGAAACTGAACATGCCACGCTCGACCATCTTTAATGTCTGTTGTGCTGTTGCCGCCTGTAACAGCTTATAGTTCTCGTTTTCCTTAGACATAGCGTAGTTGTCCACGTATTTCAAGAATCTGTTATTCTCGAAGAAGTATTGCCTTGTATTGTACAATCCAACGTTGTACATGTTCTTGGACAGCCTGCATATGGTATGAACTAACGCTTCTTGCTCCTTTGATATTCGCAAGTGATTAGTCAACGCAAGCACTTATTATTAATTAATAATACTTCGCTTAAACACTTGACGGTTACTATGATAGTATATCGAAAGGCGAGGGGCTATCCATCCCCGGCCTAAAGACCGGGGTCTTACGCCCCTCTGCACTCCCATTTAGATAAAATTCGATAAAGTTGATGAGACGTATGGTTGTTTCTCTAATTTTGCAGAGTACCCGATATTTATCAATGATAAAGAGTGGCCTACTAATGAACATTTTTTTCAGGCTCAAAAGTTTCTCGGTACCCCATATGAAGAAGAAATAAGATTGGCATCCAGTCCAATGGAGGCTGCTAAGATGTGTGGGAATAAGAACCGTCCAGTAAGGGACGACTGGGATCTGGTCAAAGATGAAATCATGACATTAGTCATAAGAACCAAAATTGAACAACACAAAGCGGTCAGGGACATTCTACTTTCAACCGGTAACTGTACACTAATCAAACATGCTTCAAATGATCCATATTGGGCGGATAATGGTAATGATAGCGGCAAAAATATGCTCGGTACTATTCTGATGAAGGTTAGAAATAGTTTGCCAGATTATACTGGTACTTTTTATCTCCCACAGTGGTTAGCGTATCCTGATGTTCACCCCTATGATATATTTTGGCGAATGGGCACAGGCGAAGACTACATTATGAAGTATGGAAAATGGTTTTACAGTATTTCTGAAGATGCCCAAAGGGAATATAAACGTTATTTCAAACCTTCGAAAGATTGGGAAGATACGGATGATGAAGAGGATGAGGGTTAACTAATTTTTTTTCTTCTGACATTCTTTATCTGAATGGGAGCGCGGAGGGGCATAGTAGGACTTCTAATACTTGGAAAAAGAAAAATATGCGAATGTTGTGTTCATTTATGGAAACGAGTATTGAATCACTTTGGAAAGCTGAAAAGTGCCCGATAGTAAATGGAATAATATACCCTAATGGCAGTGTTAAACTTCTGAATCCGAAATATGTCGATGGATTCAAACGTATTCCTGAGTATTCGGGAATTACAACCATTAAGAAATTGTCAGAAACAAGAGAAGTTGATTTCACTTACCTGATCGAATGTGAGTGTATTAATGTTGATGTGATGAACTTAAAAATTTATTGTGGCGGTGCTGGCTTAGGTGGGGATGGATTCGTCGCTGTTTCACATGATGATGAGCTAATGTGGATCGCCTTTTTTGAATATTCCAATCCAATGATCAAAGTAGAATGGAAACATTCAAAGGTTATTGCCTATTCAAATGTCGGGGACAAGTGGATATTTGATGTTCATAATCCTGAATTTGTCAAAGTCCAGACCAAGATTTAGTATGATCTAACTCTAACTTCTTGGAAATTTGTAGTTTGATGCGGAAAAGCACGGATATCGTAAACCATGAATATCTAAAACACTAGGTTAAGCTATGTATTAAATATTTGGAGTAGAGGGCAAGAAATGGGATTAAGAAGGGAATTGTTACACGCAAAAAAGTTTTCGCTTCTTTTTTGCGGCTTCGGAAGTTTACCCTCGCATGCGAAACGATAGTTGATTTCTGCATGGTGGCCTTCGTCGTGTAGAGGAAGCGCTAACATTTATCGAGACTTGATCAGAGTCCTTCCATCTTTGAATGCGGTGCCGACCACTTTCCCGAGTCTTCTGTACGAAGAATCGCCTGCCTTGCTGACCGTGTAGAGCAACGGGTCGATCTTCGTGAAGTCCAGTGCATCATCTGCTACACACTCCTCGTCTACGTATGTCTCCAATACTTCGCCGAAGTAGATGTGTCTGTCCGGGAGTTCGGCTGTCTGTATGACCTTACAGAGCATGTTGACGGGGCACTCCTCGATCATGGGCGCCTTATCCACCGAGCCAAAGAACGATTCGAACACGGCTGACTTGTCGGTATTGCGCCCGGAAACGAGCCCTACGTAGTCCGTCTTCTGCGCCTGCTCTGAGGAAGGCATGTTTACGCTGAAGTAGCCGTTCTCCTCGATGCCGACGTTCGTATAGCGTGGCCCCTGGGAGCCTATATACACGTAGATCTTTGGCCTGGGCGAGAGAAGCCCGAACGACCCGTAGGTCGCGTAGTTGATCCTGCCCTTCACCAGCGAGCCCACGATGCAGATGGGCGTTGGGAACGCCAGATTTTCCCACTTCACTTTCGTCAATAATCCTCCTGAATTGTGAACTACTCCCACGGCAAAGCCTGTGAGCTTCCATCTTTTGCACACTCGCACCCATCCCTCCGGGTGTTCATCTGCGCTGGCTGCCGGGGGATTTAACTGGCGTGTTGCTGCGCAGTCAATGGTTGGCTTAGCGGTATATAGCTTTATTCGCTGGTGCGTATGCGGGTTACCGGAAGTTGCGAGACAGTGTAGAAAAAAGAGAAAATGGGAGGCCGGGCTTCACTTGGCAATAACCTCATTTTTAATCAGCGCTTTGCCTTCGCTCCATGGCGTGCCTACTGGGCGGCCTGTGATCTCCCAGTACTGCAGGCCGTGCATCACTAGCGGCCAGAGCTTAGCCATATCGGGCTTGCCATTGGCGATACAGTCTTGGTTAACGTAGGTTTCCTCGATCTCGCCGATGAAGATCTCGCAGAGAGGCTGGGAGGGTATCTCGACGGTCTGGATGACCTTGCACAGCATATTGACAGGGCACTCTTCGATCATCGGGGCCTTGTCTACGCTGCCGAAAAAGGACTTGAACACGGTTGATTTATCGACGTCCTTCCCGGAAACGAGGCCCAAGTAATCTGTCTTCCGAACCAGAGCAGGGGAGGGGAAGTTTACGCTGTAGTAGCCGGTCTCTCTGATGCCAAGGTTTGTGTAGTGCGGCTTGATCGATTTGATGTAGACCGTGGGCGGCTGGGGAGTGATCAACCCAAAGCAGCCGAGGGTGTTATAGTTAGGCTTCCCGTTCACCATGGCCCCCGCGATGACTGTCGGACACATGGCAGCCGGGACCTTTCCTATCATCACTTTTTCCATAATGTACCTCCGTATGAAGGGCAGCAGGAGCCCCTACAATCGTAAGGGGGACTACCTATTATCCCATAAGGGAAAATAATACCTGCAAATATTAATATTGATACGGACACCCGGGTCTCCCGGTGACATTGTTGTCCCTATGGGACAATTTTGTCGGGGTCAGACGGCTCGCCGGCCTATATGGATATGTAGGATTACGGCGAATAAGAGATCACATGTCAAGGGATTGATTTACATGAGCGCAAAAAATTGCCAGGGTTGCCTGATGGATCATGTGAGCGGAAAATGGAAATTCGAGCTGCTCTATAACCTGAAGAGCGGGGCGGTGAGGATGAGCGAGCTCGAGCGCCTCATCCCGGATGCTAACCCGCGGGTGCTCACCCGGCAGCTCAGGGCTCTGGAAAAGGATGGTATAGTCCAGCGAAAGATCTACGCTGAGGTGCCGCAGAGGGTGGAATATTCCCTCACGGACTACGGCAAAGCTCTGATGAAGCTGATGAAGCTGATCAATCAGTTTACCGTCGAGCACATGGATCTGTTGAAAAAGAACGATCGCCTGCCCGAGCCCTGTGTTCTCTAGGGCCTGATGAACCCTGCCAGCCTCGCCTTTACCGACAGCAGCGGGTTCGAAGGTGGGCGTCCTTAGGCTTCGTCGAACTCCGAGGGATATATGACCAGCCCTCCGGTGCCATCCAGATATCCCGGAGCCAGTTCGAGCGCCATGAACGCCTCGTCATGCACCGGCAGCGTCGTTTTCAACCCTTTTGCCCTCGCCGAGGAAAAGCCGAAGCGCGGATAATATCCGGGATGGCCCACCACGATGACCGCTTTATACCCCAGCGCTTTACACGCCTTCAGCCCCTCGACGATCAGGCCTGAGCCGATGCCCCGTTTTTGCAGGTCCGGTCTTACTGCCACCGGGGCAAGCGCAAGCGCGATAAAATCGCCCGATTTTGATTTTACGCAGAGCTTCGTGAAAAGGATGTGCCCTACGATCTCATTCCCTTTCAGGGCGACCAGCGAAAGCCCGGGCACGTAATGCTCCGATGCCCGGAGCACATCGACCAGGCGGGCCTCGCTCTCCCGGCCGAAAGCGAGTCGGTTCACCTCGTAGATCGCTGCGCAATCACCGTCTTTCTCCGGGCGTATCTGGATGTGGTCCACAGTGGTCATCTCCGCTTATATCTCCAGGTATGCCGGGGGAAGTAAAAAGGATGGCGGTGGTGAATATAGGCGGTGCGTGCCCGGGCATCCGGTGCACCCCGGTCTACCTGTCCGGGGATTTATCCTTCAGGCTCGCCGCCAGCTGCGTCACTGCCTCGTAGATCTCGGGCGGGTTGGCGGTAAAGCGGACGACGGCGCCCGGCACGCCATCGATCTCGATTGGGCCGAGTCGATCCTGTTGATCGCACCGCAGGAGGAAGGGGCGGGAGGGCTTTACCCGGGCGATGGGACAGATGTTGACGTGCTCGTACGCCTTCCCCGGGAACCGGGCTTCGAAGGCCTTCTTCGTCGCCTCGCACCCGACCAGTTTTATGTCGCCCTGCGGCTCGGCCTGGAGGCAGCTCATGAACTCGCCTTTCAGGCCGGAAACATTACAGGGGAAGATCGTCGTCCTCGAGGGGTCTTCGTGCTGCCTGAGATCAATGAGATGGTACTTGAACGCTAGTGATAGGTCGCCGAACATTCCGATCTCCTCCATCTTTTTTAAATTGTATGCGAGCTTCGCCGGCTCCGGAGGAACCGTATCGTACACGTCTACCACGGTCAGCTCGGTGAGGGAAGGATCCTGCACGAATGAGTAGTGCTGGTCAAAGCCCTGGAAAACTACGGTGTTGACTGGCTCACGGCAGAGCTGAAGAGCCTTGTGGACTACAGCGGCCCTGTTGTACAGGTCGACCTGCCCTTCATAGATAACGGTGTGGCCGGCAGTCGCGATCTTTTTGACGGCTCCGATCTCCTTCAGCATGGCACCGGTGCCGGGGCTGCTGATCTCGTAGATCTCGAATATTCCTGGCTCGCCAGGAACGATCACGTATTGCGTCGCAGCGTGGATGAGATCGGTCGAAGGTCGCCCGTTTTTCAGGAAGCCGGCGTTGACGCCGACGAATCTGCATTGGGGAAAGATCATGGTATCGCTATCCTGGCCAGGCCAGAGAGTCCTCGGTACAAGGGGGGGCTGCCAGGCCTCGCTCCTCAGCAGCCCCTGTAGATCGTAACGTTCGTCCTCATGAGAGATAGGCTTATGTCAGGATCCCTCCCAAAAAACGGTCGATTTTCGGCCGTGGGATAGTCGTTTTATCAGGCGGCAGGCGAATGGAAGTATCAGCTGTCACTGGCTGCGGGCCGGGCTGGGTTGGACAGCTCTGGCACTGACATGTGCCTCTAGCCAAGTATCGAAGTAGTAGATTTTATAGGGCGTGTCGAGCACCAGCTTTTCAAAAAGGTCCTCTGAGTAGAGGGAATCCTGAAGGTCCCTCAGGCTGGCCATCGTCTTCGTCCAGATGAAGATGGTGATCAGGCTGGAGATGGTGCCATAGGTGGTCAGGTACAGGACGTGGTCGGAGTATCTTTCCAGCATCTGCGAGGCGACCGCGTCCCGGTCCAGCTTGCTTTTGACGAACAGGCTCATCTTGGCGAAGATGTCGCCCGAAGGAGTGAGATCATAGTTGATACTGTAGTTGACCAGCCCGCTCTTCTCCATCTGCCCGAGCCGTCGCCTGGCGGTCTGGGCGGAGATGCCCAGCTCTATCGCCACGTCGGCGATGTCTTTTCTGCTGTCGTATTGTAGAGAGGCGAGAATCCGGTAATCGATCCTGCTCAGCGGAGCTGCCGGCCCGGTATATACAGGATCCATCAGGCCGTAGATCGGGTTTTTCATGCTGCCCTCCCTGATGACGAAGCCGACGTACCGGCTCATCTCGGAGATGTCACGTAAGATGCCTTTTACGCACAGGTAATTTCCGCTGGCGACCATGGCCCGGAAGGTGAGCGGGCTGGCCCCGATCCGCTCTGCCGCCTCCTCTGGCACCGCCGCCTCCGAGGTGCCGCAGACGCAGACGCAGACGTGGGGCACAGCTTTCGGTGTGGGCGAGGCCGTGAATCGCCGGATGATGCCGAGATCCGTCATTACCCGGACCCGCTTGTGGACAGAGCTCGCGGAGAGGCCGGTTTCGACGGCGAGCTCCCGGAAGGTAGCCCTGGAGTTCGCTGTCAGTTTCTTCAGCAGGAGGAAATCAACGGCGTCCATGATCTGAATTCGCCTGACTAGGATAGGAGATGCTGGTAATTTATAACTTTTTTGGCATCCGCCGATCTGCTCAGTTAAAAGAATGAAAAGCGGTGGCACGCTGCTTAAAATTCGCGTATGGAGGAAACTGGAATTTTCCCGTCGTTCGTCACGCCTCGCTCCGGACGCCCGGGATGGACCTACGCATGGAGGAAACCCGTGCCATCTCCCTCTTTGATCGCGCTATGACTGATCCGATCCTGTCCGGACTGGTGTAGGATCAGATCGGTCCTGGAAGCTTTCCGACACACAGCTTTTATCGTAGACGGCGATCAGGGCTTGGCCTATCTCTTCGATGCCAATGGGGCCGAAGGACTCGTAAAAACTCCAGAGTGCAGCCTTATCCATCCACTCCTCCGGCCTGTTGATGCCATCGGCATCAGCGATACGGACGAGGTTCTTTGTGAGCGGGTGTCGGCCGGGCACTTCAAAGGGCTCGCAGATTATCACACGCTTCCTTACGTCCCTCAGAACTCGCTCCAGGAACTCGCCATGACGGGGGTTCAAGTGATGGAGCAGGTCCATGATCACGCAGACGTCGAACTCGGAAAACCGGTCGAATGCGAGGGCGTCCTGCTTCAGCACATTTCTGCCTCGTCTTTTCGCGTGCCGGAGAAAATCCTCGTTCAGATCGATCCCGAGGTAGGAGTCCTCCTCAGAAAGGTAGTCCGCGAGCAAGGCGGTCCCGCAGCCTACATCTAACACCCTCTCGCCTGCCAAGCTGGCAATATGCCGGTAGCGCTTCCGGAGGGCCTGACCGTGCATCATCCCGATGCCGGCGCTGTAGAGTCCGCCGGACCAGTAGAGAGGAGATTTCACTGGGAAAACCCCCTATATTTGCCCATCGCAGGGCTGCTTCCCGGACGGTCAGCATTGATCACCAGATCGTTCATAGCGTACAAGTCATATCATCTCTCTAAGTGTTATCCGGTGGGTACGTGCTTTTTAGATCTCACGACTAAACTCGTGGGTTTCGCTCGCTCTCCACTCGGCTTGATCATAAACTTTTTTTCGCTGAAACTGATTTACATTGCATACTATTTTTTCGCCATTCTAAAAAATCTCGATGTTTTTTAAATTCCTGAAAATCGCTGAACTCAGGCGAAATAGTAAGTATTCTATCAACGATACGATAAGCCTCGTCAATTCTCCCAATTTTCAATAGTATTCTTACCTTGGTATCCCAAAGATAAAAATAATTCGGCTCGTCTGAATAAGCGCAGCCTCTGTCGATAATTTCCAGAGCTTTTTGCAATGATGCATCATCATCATTTCTGACATAAAGACCCCATGCGATGAAATTGCTCGCATAACGGATTACTTCTTCATGAAATTGTCCTTCGTCAGTAAAATGCCAGACCATAGTATTGTTCGGCACTAAACTCAAACAAATTTCGGCTTCTTTGTTTCCAGCTATCTCGTATTCTTTTTTCTTATCATCAGTTAAACTATCAACGCGATAAGCTAACTGCCCATAAATCCACATTTTAGAGTAATGACAGTAAATCTGGTTATATTCGTCAGAAACTTTGCCGGAAGTTATATAGGATAAGGCTTGGTCATATTTATTTAACGCTTTAAGATTATCCGTATACACGTATCCTCGTAAAGCATTTGCCGCTTGTATCAATTTCACCATCTTTTTGCGTTCTTCGGTGTCATCATCGTTATCAACCGTGTTATTACGCAGGTCAATTTTAGCTTTTGGAAATGCCCGGACAATTTTTTCCCGCTCGGCTTTCGGCAGATGATTATACCTTAAATTTATTTCCCGCAAATTCTCGAGCAAATAAAATTCTTCCGGAAGAGATTCCAGATCATTAAACGACAGATCCACTATTTTTAAATTCTTAAGATTGGATATACCGTTTATATGGTCCGGTTTAAGATTTTCACGAAGAGTACATTCCCCGGATTTAGCGCCCGTATCGCTGAAAATAGTTTTCAGTTCAGCTTGTCTTCTAGGGTTATAGGCGAGGTTGGCGAGCAGTTCTCCAAATGTTTCTTCTCCTATTGTTTCCTTCTCTCTACCGTGCCTGTCAATATAGAGTTCTTCTAAACTGGTAACGTTAAAAAAGGATTTTATTAAGTCTTGATTGGGGTAGGGGCGTGTAGTATAAGAAATTAAACCGTCTGCCTTAACGACTTTTAAATTCGCAAGCGGTGACAAATCAGGGATGGTGTCAAGATAACACAGACTGCTTCCGAGGTTTAATTCCTCTAATTTCTTTAACTCAGCAATACTTGCAGGGATCGTTTTGAACGAGTTGGAACTAAGGTCAAGTTTTTCCAGATTTTTGAGTTTAGTAATTTCTTCCGGAAAATCAATCGGGCTGGCTTCACTGCATTGACAGATATCTAATTCTTTCAGATTCTGCAATTCAACAATGGATTTTGGCAGAGAAAGCGGTTGGTTGCGCCCCATTCTCAGCACTGTCAAATTTTTTAATTCCCCTATGCTTTCGGGCAAAATAATATCGTTGCTGCAAATGTCTAATATTTTTAGATTTTTGAGTCTGCTGATATTTACTGGTAATTCACTCAGGCAACATTCTTTCAAATATAACTCTTCTAGATTTTCCAGTTCTCCAATTTCTTCAGGAATATTACCAATTGGGTTTTCGCTTAAATCCAATTTTTTTAGGGTCTTAATTTCGAGTAAATTCAGAGGGAACGAGTCTAATTTTTTGTCCGATAGGTCGAACTCTACGATATATTTACCTTGCCTGGCTGATTTCGCGATTAATTCTTCCGTTTTTTGCCGAGTTGACTTTGCGCCTTTTTTCAGAACCGATTTGCCTTCGTCAAGCCGCTTGATAAATCGTTTTATATTGATGTCTGGCTCTTCTTCATCCATGTTCAGCACTTCTTTAACGAAGTTCTCAACTAGATCAGGCGCGTAATAATCACACTCCCCGTAGTCGGAATAATTATTAACGGTGATACTTTCTTTATTGATGTAACCAAAATCAAATTCGTGGTCGTCTTTAATAATAAATTTGGCCGTTGTTTCCCCTTCTACCGTGAGCATACCGTGGTTGTAATAACCATAGATAGCCCCTGCTACTTTACAATCACCAGTTATGTAAAACTCCGCGCCGCCTTTGTCAATATGTTTTGCTTTCAAGTTACCGAGCACGAGCAGCGTTTCCCCGAAATCGCACTCCTCCTGACAAATTTGTCCGGTGACAGTCAGGTCTCCATTCACAATAATGCCGAGTATAGGATGATCATCTTCACTTTCTTCGTCACAAAACTCTCCAGTATTGAGATCCCCTTCTATTACCGTGTCACCTTCAAAATAATAGTATCTCCCTTTATCGCCACAACCACCATTTATGTACCTATAAAATTGGAATCGTTTTTCCGCTTCATTTTCCGTGATGATTTTAGGGGTAGATGCTGAGGCTTTTACTATGGGATCCTCTTTTTCTCCCGCTGCTGTGTCGCCTGCCTCAGCATAACCTTTTTTGATCTTTTCCCTTACAAGTTTGTCATGTTCCTTTTGGGCGGCGGTACTGTCGGCAAAAGATTTTTCGCTCGTTCGCCCTGCTGATCCACTTTTGCCGTAACGGGTAATAACCTTGTTTCCGTCTGTTTTTATTTCCCAAAATTTAACGGAGTTTCCATCCGCGAATTCAAAATACTTTTTCATGTTTCCTCCCCCAATCTAAAACCCTTTAAGCCGCTTCCGCATCTCAAAATGCTCTGCCGGACTTCTAGCTGAAGACAAACATCTGCCCGATTACCGATAAAGCGTACTCTGTTATTGGCTTCATCGAATTAGTTTTTATAATGCAGTTATGCGCTAAAGTCATTGTGAGCTTCCCACTCTTGTATTTTTAATAGGACGATCCTACTAGTGGCAGGATTATAGTAATTGAAAAAGTTATAGTATCTAAACAAAGCTGATGTGGTTGCACATCAGTATCGTGGTACTAAAACAAAATTCAACATACTATGGTAGTGATCTTTACAGCTTTTTATGCTTGTCAATGGACATCTATACTTGGTAATACTTATTCTGGATTTCATTTAAAGTTTTGTGTAACGCGGTTATGAATGCGGTACTGACCATGATTATATATTGTCGGCTCGGCGACTTAGCATGCATTACAATTATACATAGTGTTGCTATGTATCAAATTTTTTCTAGTAATTATATGTGCTATGTATGTTAGCTTGCTAGTAAAAGGCCGACAGAGTAGAAAAAAAGGGGGGAGATAAGCTCAGTAGCTCATCTCGATGTTACCGCTGTCGCTGTGCAGTTTCAGGCTCAGTGCGCCCTGGCCGCCTTCCGTGTACCCGATCAGGTGATTATCGCTGGCTTCGGTCATCACCAGCTGGATAGCTTCGTGCCTGATCTTGCCGTACGAAGTGCTCGCGTCGGCAGAGAACAGGACTCCGGCCGGCAGGGTGACACGGATGTGGCCGTAGTCCGAGGAAGCGCTGAGGCTTCCGGACGTCTGAGCCGAGTCGAGATCCAGGTCGCCGCTGCCGCTCTTAAACGTCGCCTGAGTGGCGTTGTACTTCGCCTGGATGCGACCATAACTCGTGGTGGCGCTGAGGCTGTCGGCAGCCTGATCTGAACTGAGGTCAAGGTTGCCGCTGCCGCTTGTGAATTTGGCAGTCCTGGCATTGTACCGGGCGGTGATCGAGCCGTATGATGTGGAAGCTGTCAGGTTGTCCGCGGGCCCTGAGGAGTCCAGGTCCAGGTTGCCGCTGGCGCTCGAGAACTGCGCCTGGGTAGCGTTGTACTTCGCCTTGATAGCCCCGTAATTGGTGGTTGCGGTCAGACTGTCCGCAGGCTCTGAAGAGGCCAGATCCAGGTTGCCGCTACCGCTGTCGAAGGTCGAGGTATTAGCCTCGTAGGTTGCCGTGATAGAGCCGTATTCGGATGTGGCTTCCAGATCATCGTACCTGCCGCCATTGATGACGATGTTGCCGCTGCCGCTGTCGACGAGTGCGCGGCTGCCGTTGAGGGGTGTCAGCGTCACGCTCCCGTAGGAAGTTTTGAGGTGCAGGTCGTACTGCGAGTTTTTGGGCACCTTGATAACCACGCTCGGGGGCGTGTCGTCTATGCTGATGAGGCCGCTCAGGGTATTTGTATGCCGAGCCTCGGACTTGACGGATAGGGTGTTGCCGTCCACGGTATAGGTCGTGTTTGTTACCGTATCATTCAGGTGGCCGTGCCTTGCGTTGATAGTGTATATGACCTGGACGTCGCCGGTCTCGGACTCGATAACGTTGACGTTACCGAACGTGCTCACGTCCAGACTGATCTTCTCCGCCCCTGGGTGGGAGGTGTTGTCTTCCCGGTGCTCGGAAGGGGCGAAGGCCCAGAGCAGGCCGTAGGCGCCGCCGATGGCGGCCAGCAGGATCCCCAGTATCACGATGACGGCAAAGCAGCCTAGGATCAGCCGGTCGGACAGGATCGTCTTCCTGGCCTGCGGATATTCCGCGGCTATATCCCCGGGCGGCCCCATCCGCTCGATGACTTCTCTCACGATCGACTCGTCGACGGGCATCTTGCGCTCTGCAGCGAGAGCCTCTGAGCTGTCCCATATGTGGGCCTTCAGCTCCCGCTTCACCTCTTCCCGCTGCTTCCGATCCAGGCCCCTGGTGGCAGCATTCGTATAACCATCAATCAACTTATCATACATCTACGGTCCCTCGTTGATCCGGGATTCCATCTTCTCCACTGTGCCAGTGATGTGCTTCAGCGACTCGAACAGCTTCTGTCTGACGAACTTGCCGTAGTCGGTGACGACGAAGTACTTCCTGGGCCTCTGGCCGGTGACATCCCACCTGCTGGTGAGCATCTTCTCATCCTCGAGGCGTTTCAGAATCGGGTACAATGTGCCCTCTTCGACGATAAACCCCTCTTCCTTGAGGTTCTTGATGATGTCGTACCCGTACCGCTCCTCCTCGAGGAGGTAGAGTATGACGATCTGCAGGGAACCTCTTTTCACTTCAGTTTCGAACTTGTTCAGGGAAGCGCCCATGTTGAACACCGGCTGATTTTTAATAACTTAATACTCAGTTTTCACAGTATACTTAGAGAGCCTATGTATATAAAATTTGGGTACCGGCTGGTAGAGCAGCAGTAGTAACACGAGCGGATAAAAACGGGACCGCCTGACTGACATCCCACGGGCGCTGAAAACTCTGATCAGACCGCCAGTCCACCCGCAGAATGTACACTAATCGTTGAGGAAAACCCTAAGATAGTGTTGAACAAAAAATTACGATGATAATATAATCGTGGAGGGTTCGGACGGACTGTTAAGGGGAAAAGGTGAGAAGGTTCGCCGGGACTTCTGCGCTGACAAAGCACAGGCCGGTGATCTTCCGGCCCTCGTTTTTCCCGTGGAAGTAGAGCTGCCGGTAATTCTCTCGGGTCACGTTCCTGACTTTGGTGAAGCCTCTCTGCGTCAGGAAGGCCTCGGTGGTGCCCTTCGGGATGCCGAACTTGATCGGCTCTCCCTGATCAGCTACGTAGTCGTGGAGATTCTGCGCAGCCTTGCCGGAGCCGGCTCCGTTCGCGTGCGCGTAGCCGTAGTCGAAGATGACAGTGCTGCCGCCGGCGGAATTGTGGGCGATAAATGATAGCGTCTCGTCCACCACCTTCGGCAGGAGGTACATGACCAGCCCTTCTAAAACGAACAGAGTCTTTTTCGATCGGGAGTAGCCCTGGGCCATAAGTTTCTGCCCGAGGTCATCGACCTCGAAGTCCATCGGGACATAGGCTACGTGGCCCGGGAGCGAGCCGAAGATCTCCCTGATCTTCTGTACTTTAGCGGGCTGGGTGCCCGGATGGTCCACCTCAAAGACCCTAAGTTTCTTCAACTCCTCGATCCTGTATGCCCGAGTATCGTACCCGGCGCCCAAGATGACCAGCTGTTCAATTCCGCCAGAGATCGAGGCCTTTACGAAATCGTCGAAGTACCTGACCCTGGCTACAAGGGAGCCGGGGATGCCGGGCAGGCGGGCGTTCACCCGATCCAGGATCGCCTTCGCGCCGCCCGGGATTCCGGAGACATAGCCGATCATCGCCTGATCGATGAAGCAGGCGGCATACGGATCGTAACAGATCCGCTCGCCCTCCGGCTTCAGAGATTCTAACGCCCTAATAATCGCCACTCTCTCAGCCATGGTACTGGGCTTCTCGCTTCTGGAACTGTGAGCTGGATCCTTGTTAGCTAACGGTTTCTCCATATCGCCCCCCGATCTCTCACTGAGCCTCCGCATAGGCGAAGAAGAGCAGGGGATTCAGCAGCCTGTCCGCGTTCTTGCCGTGGAAGTACATCCTTCGATAGTCTTCGCTCGTCACGTTCCGGATCTTGATGAAGCCTCTCTTGGAGAGGTACTCTTCGAGCGTCCCCTCCTTGAGGCCGAACCGGAAAGGCTCCCCTACAGCCGCTACGTTCTTCGCCATGTTCTTCCCTGCCTCCAGCTTGCAGGTGCCGTCGACCACTGACTGGGGAATGTAGTCAAAGACTATGGCGCTGCCCCTGCAGGAATTGTTCGCGACGAAGGTCAGCAGCTCGTCCACCGCCTCCGGAGGAAGGTAGACCAGGATCCCCTCCATGACGAACAGCGACCTCACCGAGGGATCGTACCCCGCGGCCCGGAGCTGCTCCCCGAGATTGTGGACGGCGAGATCGAGCGGCACGTAGGTCACGTGTCCGGGCAGCGAGCCGAAGATCTCCCTGATCTTCTCCTTTTTCAGCCGCTGGGTGTTGGGATGATCCACCTCGAAGATCCTGACCTGTGCCACGCCCTCGATCCTGTAGGCCCGGGTGTCGTAGCCGGCCCCGAGGATGACAACCTGCCTGACGCCATCCCTGACGGAAGACGCCACCATATCATCGATAAACCTCACCCGAGCAATAATGGAATTTGTATGCCCGGGCTGGGAGCGCTCTACCTTCTCGCTCAACGCTTTATACTTCTCCGGCTCCCGAACGATGAAATCCAACACCTCAGGGCTGATGAAACGGACGGCATAGGGATCATAACAGATCCGCTCGTCCTCCGGCCTTCTCGACTCCCTGAACCTCATCATCGCGATGAGCTCCGCTGTCTTGCTCGGTCGGCCGCCCTCGGCGAAATTTTCGCCTGTCGGAGAGATGATCGGGTTGGCATCCATACTTAGATACCCCCTCCGGATCCATGCGCTTCGAACTCCATGAACAACGATACCCTATCTATAGCGCCAGCCCATTCTCTAAAAAGATTAGGATTAAAACCGATATTACTTTCCATATCAACCACTTCCTTGATCTGTTGCCGCTTATGCGTTGCGCTTATGCGACCTCTGCGTATGCGAAGAGGAGTGGGGGGTTCAGCAGTTTGCCTTCGTTCTTGCCGTGGAAGTATAGCTTTCTATAATCTTCGCTGGTCGCATTCTTGATCTTCGTGAAGCTTCTCTCTGAGGAGTTGTTCCAGTGTTCCTTCTCTGAGGTGAACCTTAAGGGTTCTCCTGCGTCGGTCACGTTTTTCCGCATATTTCTTCCGTGCTCTTCACAGGTGCCGTTCATGACGGACTGAGGTAGGTAATCGAAGACTGTTGCGCTGTCTCTTGTCGAATTTTTCACCATGAAGGCCAGTAGCTTGTCCACTGTCTCCGGAGGGAGGTACATTAGAGTCCTTCCATGACAAATAGAGTCGGCAGTGACGGGTTGTATCCTCCTGCCCTGAGCCGCTCCTCTAGGTATTCGATCTCGAGATTGGTTGGAACGTAGGTGATGTGTGTGGGTAGCGAGCCGAAGATCTCCTTGATCTTCCTCTTTTTCAGCTTCTGAGTATTCGGGTGATCCACCTTGAAGACCTTGAGTTTTTTCGCTCCCTCGATTCGGTAAGCCCTTGTATCGTATCTTGCCTCGATAAGGACGGGTTGTCTAACGGAGTTCGCTGAGGACGTCATGGTGTCGTCGATATATCTCGCTCGGGCGGCGACGGAGTTTGCATGTCCCGGTATCAGTCGTTCAGTCTGATCGGTCGGCTGCCTAAATTTTTCTGGCTCTCGGGCGGCGAAGGCGAGCGTCTCTGGCTGACGAAGCGGTGGCATAAGGGTCGAGCATATACGCTCGCCTTCGGGGCTTATCGACTCTCTCGCTCTTACCATCGCCATCATCTCGGCGGTTTTGGTTGGTCTGGTGCTCTCCGTGTACTTATCGTCCGCTTTGAAGGTAAAGGGGTTTAAATCAACGCTTGGTTCTCTCATTTGAGATTCTCCAATCGTTTCGATCTCGATGTTTCAGTGGAAACGATGTGCCTCTGGGTTAGTCGTTCATTTACAGTGCTCGTTGACGAACATGCGGCCTATGAGGCCGACTGTGTCCTGTATGAATTGCTCTTTGTTGATCTCGCCGGCTTCCAGCCTCTCGATCTGTTGGGGTGTCAGCCTGGGGAAGCTGTCGCAGATCAGTTCTAGCAGTGTCGCCACTTCCACCGGGCTCACGCTGGGCCGGATCGATCCGTCTCGGATGCCGGTCTCGATCATGCGGCAGGTGAGATCGACCGATGTGTGCCGTCGATCCAGAAACTCTTTCAGGTCTTCGTTGTTTGTTGGGTTCCGTAGGTCGAATCGGCCGGACAGGAGGTAACCGTAGGCTCGGAAGTGGCCGGGGTGTTCTGTCGCGAACTCTGCGTAGGCCCGGCCCAGGGCGTTGAGGTTTCTCGCGCCGGAGTTGTCGCTGCTGAACCGTTTCCTGACCAGCATGCCCAGGATGTCCATGCTTCGCCGGGCTACTGCGTAGAAGAGCGCTTCCTTGTCTCTGAAGTAATAGTATAGCAGGGCTTTGCTAAGCTCGGCATCCTTTGCGATGTCGTCCATGGACACGTTATCATAGTCCTTGGCGAAGAAGATGTTCTCCGCCGCGTTAATGATGGTATTTCGTCTCTGCTCTTTCTCTCGTTTTTTCCGGTTTTTTTCCGGTCTGTGAGTGACATAGTTTACCCCCACCATTATTTTGACTACAAGTAAAATTTTGACTTTTGGTCGACAATTTACTTGTGGTCAATTAGGATATTAAAGGTTTGCCGTGCTGGCGGTACTTAGCTATCAGAAATTCCAGCGCCAGCCGACTGACCGTTTCCGGCTGCGCTTTGTTGATATCGTGACCGGCGCCCGGCACGATCCTGGCCTGTATCTGCGGCGCGAGCCGGTTCAGCCGCTCGACCGCTCTCCCGGCGGAGTACATCTTCTCGTGCTCCCCAACGACGAACAGCGCCGGTACCCTGATGCTCCGCAGCTGCTCGTCTGTGAGGACCGGTGATGGGATGTGACGAGAGATTTTGAAACACCTTACGCCCAGAAGCTTTTCGCTCACGTAAGCCTCCATAATCTGCCGGTTAGAGGGATCCTGGAGGAGATAGTCCTCGCAGAGCCAGAAGAAAAAGCTGGAGGCGAAGTAGCGGGCCCGCAGCGCACAGAGAAGCGCACGTAATGTGAACTCCGGGCGTAGGGGCAGTACCGTGGCAGCGGGCGCCACCAGCACTATCCCACCCAGCCTTTCCGGGTGCCGGAGCGCGTACTGGCTGACCAGCATGCCGCCATAGGACAGCCCCATCATGTTGATCCCGGCCCCAAGATTGAGACCGGTGAGGAGCTCGTCCAGCCAGCTAACGTAGGCGGAGATGTCCGGCAGGTCCTGAGTATAGATGCTGCAGTTGCACTCTCCGATGGTGTCCACCGCGAAGATCTTGAACTGCCCGGCCAGCGCTCTGGCATTCGGTATCCAGAACAGAGAATCGTCTCGCGTCGGGTGCAGCAGCACCAGCGGTTCTCCATTAATCGGCCCGCTGATCCGCACGAAGGTCTTCCCGTAGGACGTGTCCACCATCCGGACTTCGTAGGGTACGGGCCACTGCTTCGCCTTCTTATCGTACATCCGCGAGTACTCTGCTTTTGCCTCTGCAGACACAAATGGATGATAGTCTGATAATTCCACGATTAGTTCCCCTATCTTTCAGATGTTTCTCAGCGCTGCAGTCGCCGCCGACAGGATGCAGAACGCCCCAGCCACGAGCGTGATGGCAGCCATCGCATCCGAGAGGAGCGCGGCCCCCGCTAAGAACGTGGGTCCGGCGTAGCCGGCCATGTTTAGGTAGGCTGTCAGGAACACGGTTGAGAGGGCGACGCCGAGCATGACCGCCAGGTAGGTGATCGTGGACGAGGCGCTGGACGCTATGGCAGTCTTCTCCCGGGGCACCGAGCTCATGGTCTCGACGCTATTCGGGCTCATGAAGAAACCTCCGCCCACGCCGCGGATCACGAAAGCCGCAAGCACCAGCCATATGTTTCCAATCAGGAACGCGTAAGCCAGCAGGGCGAACGAGGCCGCCGAGACCAGCATGCCGGCCGCGGCCTGGAACCGCCAGTGACGCTTATCATATAGGGCGCCGCTGGCAGGGGCTGCGAACATCATGAACAGTGGTATCACCATGAAGATCAGCCCCACCTGCGAGGGCGTATAGCCCATGACGCCCTGGAAGTAGAACGGCGAGAGTGTGCTTACCACGGAAATAGGTATGAACATGAACATCGTGCTCAGCAAGGGCAGGGTGAACTTCCGGTTCCGGAAGATCGAGAGATCTAGCAAAGGCTTTGCAATCCTGGACTCCCGTGCCAAAAACACGGTGGTCGATGCCAGGCATGCTGCGGCGTAAATGGCGAGCTCGGCCGTTACTTTTAAGTCCGTCGCGATCTCGGTGCAGGCCAGCATCAGTGTCACTACCGCGATGCATAGCGAGGCTGCGCCGATCCAGTCTATCTCAAACCGTCCGGATTTCTTTTCCGGCACTTTGAGGTAGATCGCCGCGAGCGCCAGCAGCACGATGCCGAGCGGCACGTTGATTATGAAGATGTATTCCCAGCCGAAATGGTCGACGATGAAGCCGCCCAGGCCCGGTCCGATCATTGTGCCGGCGCCGAAGACGATCCCGAAGAAGCCCATGGCTTTGCCCCTTTCTTCCTGGGGAAAGATCTCGAAGATGAGGGCGCCGGCCACAGCGGTCACCATCGAGCCGCCTATGCCCTGGAAGATCCGGAAAAGGACCAGCTGCTCCAAATTTGTGGACAGCCCGCAGGCCAGCGAGCTGACTGTAAATAGCGCCCATCCGGTCAGGAACAGCCTTGTCTTGCCGGTGAAGTCCGCGATCTTACCGAAGAAGATGAACAGGCCGGTCATCGCCAGCATATAGCCGGTGATCGCCCACTGTGACTGGGCCAGGTTGACATTGAAGTGGGTGGTGATGGTCGGCAGAGCAATGCTGACCATCGAGCCGTCCAGCATTCCCATGAAGACCCCCATCAGGATGATGGCTAAAATCTTATACCGGTTTTTATGGACTGTTTCTTGTAAGTCTGCCAGTTTTTGTGTTGACTGCTGAATTCTAAGCCCTCCAAATAAGTAACAACAGGTTACCTACGTAACCAATGATATATATTGTAACTAACAGTTACAATACATACCGATAGTTGAGTTGGTATATAAAGGTTTGGTTAAGGCGAGAAAAGAGTTACTAGCCAAGCCCAAAAACAAACAAAGCGAACTATATGCAAGCGATTAAAAGTAGCTAGTAGTCCAATCACAACTCGCCATTGCAACCCATCGAAATGGCATGCCTGAGGAATTTCCTGGAATCCAGTAAAAACCGATCCCGATCGATCTTCAAATAATCCATCAAAGACAAATAGTCAGGACTTATATTAACCAAGCCAGTCGAAATGACACCAATCAAAATAGATAGTTCCGACGAGCCCATACTCGTGTAGATCGACCCATCTTCCTGGCCGACTTTGACTGCAGCCCTTGACATGTCAAACATCTCCCATCGCAGTCTGGAGATCTCCTGGACAACTTCGCTCTCCGTTGTCTCCGCTAGTTTAACCCACCGACGCTGATCGTTAGAAGGGAGGGAAGCCACGTCCCCGCTGGCGATCAGCCTGCTCACCTCGCTGGCGATTTTCCCGTCAACCGCCTCCGGGAGCTTGACAGAATGGACGTACTCCTCCGAAGGCAGACAAGCCACATCATCGCTTCTCACTAGCTTGCACAGGTCGAACCGCCCAGATGAAAAGTAGGTGATAAGGCGATGATAATCCGGGTACTGCTTGAAGAAATCGCAGTTAACGCTACCGATCGCCAACAGCCGATCCATGCCAGTGCCCGAATTTTTGGCATACTTCAGCATCTCATAATTGATCCGGATCCCGCGCAGCACCACGGTGAAGAATAGCGCCTCCTTGCTCATGAAGTAGCGATAGAGTGTAGCCTTATTAAGACTGATCGCCTTCGCGATATCATCCATGGAGACGTTATCAAAGCCCCTCGAAAAAAACAGCTTCTCCGCTGCGTCAATGATATCGTTACGCCGTTGCTCCTTTTCTCTTGCCTTCCACTCCGATACGGACATCGTTTTTCACCCGGGACTTGTATATGACCGCTAATAAAAGACTTAGCAGTCAATGGTGAGTTTGACTGTATATAAAGGTTTAGCTGGGAAAGGGTTCATCCCGTTCGGTAGGTGTTCCTCAGCACAGAAAAAGCCGCTGCGACAATACAGAGCAATATGGCTATGACAACGGCAATAGATAGGGAGCTCCTCCAGAGCGACTGGCTCCCCGCTGCCACCGACCCACTATAACCCGTCGAGTTCGCCTGCACGGCCATAAGGGCGCCAACTAGGAACAGGCCAAAAGACGAGGCGATACTCCCAGCAGCAGCCATAACGCTGGAAGCCGTGGCGGACCGCTCCGGCGGCAGCGCGCTGAGCGCATTAACCAAGTTCGGGCCTCTGAAGAGGCCGCTTCCGGCGCCAACAGCTATTAAGGCACAGGCTGTGAGGCTTAAGTCGGACGCCTGCAAGGCAAGGCCGAGCAACAGGCACCCCGCTGCGACGATCAGTAAGCCGGCTGCCGTCAGGTACTTCCAGCGCAGCAGATCATACAGCAGCCCGCCGGCCAGCGCAGGGACGATCGATGACAGAGGCAGCAGTATGAGCACTACCCCGATCTCGGCCGGGTTATACCCATAGGCCAACAGGCAGGAGAGTATGAGGGTAAATATGCCGCCGGTCGCCACAGAGAGCAGCATCATGCTCGCCATGGACAGCAGGAACTTTTTGTCGCCAAGCACCCGAAGTCCGCGAGGCGCATCCGGACGTGTCAATTCCCAGACGACGAAAGCGGCGAGAAGCACGACGAACATGGCTAAGGAACCTATAGACAATAGGCTAATCTGAGGACTCGACGGGCTAATCTGAGGACTCGACGACCCCGACAGGCCGAGCACCACCGCCAGCGCGAACGATGCAGTGAGCAGCAGGGCGCCCACCCAATCGGCCGGGCGGTTCGATCGGGCCTCGGGCACTTTGAGGCAGATGAATCCGCCGCAAAGCAACAACAGGGCAGCCGGCACGGCCGAAAGTAAGGCCGTCGCAGGCCAGCCAAAAGCTTCTACTATGATGCTGCTCAGAATGGTTCCGGAGGCGCCGCTGACGCCGGACACGGCCACGACGCACCCCAAGGCGGTCCCTCTCCACTTTGGGGAAAAGGCATCGAAGAGCACGGCGACACCGACGCCGGACATCGCGGAGGCGCCTATGCCTTGGATGATGAGAAACAGGATGAATTGTTCCGCACTGCCCGGCAATCCACAGGCGAGAGAGCCTAGGGTGAATACGGCGAGGCCCGCCGTAAAGAGCTTGATCCTCCCCACCGACTCGGCGATCTGGCCGAATACGATAAACAAGCCTGACATTGCCAGAAGATAAGCAAAAGTCGCCCACTGCGATGTCGAGATGTTGATGTTGTATTGTTCGCTAATCAGGGGCAGAGCCGTGCCCACGAGCGCACTGTTTAGATCCACCAGGTACGAGGCCGCCAGGACGACTATCAGCAGGATAAGCCTATATAAGAGGGCGATGTCTGGCCGATCTGCCTGCTTTTGGATTGGGGACTGCAATACGCACCAGCTCCTGCGCTTATTGGTAAAGGGACTGGTATCACATTTATATTTATCCTTCAGTCGGATCGCGTGAGCGGCCAGTTCAGCATTACCGGGAGGATATCAACTATTTAATATAAGTATTGATGATGCCAATCCAACGAGCTTAAATTGAGGAAAAAGCCAATTTTACATCAACGCTGCATTGATTGACAGACCTTATCTTTATCGGGGGGTCGGCCGGCGATGATATCAATGGTGAGGAGATGGTCGGTCATGACCAGATCGATGTTTCTGATCATCTGGTAAAACAAACGTGAGGCTGCAGCGTAACCGTTGTGCGTGCAGCCTTTGAGATCTACTCATCTACAGTCATCTACGGTCATCTACGGTCAGGATATGGTCATTCTGGCGTCCAGCGCCAGGCATCCCGCGCCTTTCTCGTATACCTTGACTGGGTTGATGTCCAGTTCTAGGATCTCGGGGAAGTCGGTGACTAGTTGGGATAGTCTTTGTAGGAATTCGACTAGTTTCTCGATGTCCGCGGGTTTTTCGCCTCTGACGCCTTCTAGCAATTGGTGTGCTTTGATGCCGTAGATCATGCCAAGGGCGTCGTGCTCTGAGAGGGGGGCTACTCTGAACTGGACGTCTTTGAGTACTTCTACGTAGATGCCGCCCAGGCCGAACATGAGGAGCGGGCCGAATTGGGGATCTCGGTTTACGCCTAAGATGACTTCCTTGCCGCCGGTGGCCATCTGTTGGATGAGGACGCCGCTGATTTGGCAGTGTGGTACTGCTGACTTGACGTCTTTCATCATTTTGTTGTATGCGTTCATGACTGCTTCGTCGTTATCCAGGCCTACTCGGACTCCGCCTACGTCGGATTTGTGTATGATTTGGGGGGAGACGATCTTCATGACTACTGGGTAGCCGAACTCCTTTGCGGTGGCTACTGCTTTGTCCGCGCTGTCTACGATGCGGTATTTCAGTGTCGGTATGCCGTACGCTTCGAGAACTGGCAGCGCCTCCAGGCCTAGTACTGAGATTCCTATGGCTCGGGCGTCGGCGATGACCTTGCGGACGGTCGCCTTGTCTACGTCGAATTGTCGGGGTTTCTCGAATACTCGGTTGCGGATGTTGTTGTATTTGGTTAGCATGCGCATGGTGTACGCCGCTCGCTCCGGGGCCGCGTAATTGAGCATCTTGTACTTCTTTAGCTGTTGAACTCCGTTGTCCATGACAATGCCGCCGACGAAGCAGGGTAAAATTGGCTTGTCTGTGGTCTTTCTCGCTTTTGCGATGACTTCGGCGATGCCGGTCGGGTCGGTCATGGATTGTGGGGTGGCGAGGACGATCACGCCGTCTACTCCATCGTCGGCGAGTACGGTGCTTAGGGCGAAGTCGTACATCTTGGCCGATGCGTTGCCGAGTACGTCGATGGGGTTGTAGAAGTTGGCTTCGGCGGGTAGGGTGGTCTTCAGCTTCTTAACGGTCTCTTCGGATAGGGTGGCTACCTTTAGGCCGTATCTTTCGCAGGCGTCGGTGGCGATGATGCCTGGGCCGCCCGCGTTGGTCACGATGGCGACTCGGTCGCCCTTCGGGATGGGCTGGTTGGAGAAGCCGCCCGCTAAGTCGAAGAATTCGTCCATTGTCTCGGCTCGGATGACGCCGCACTGGGCGAAAGCTGAGTCGTAGGCGGCGTCCGCGCCGGCGAGGCTGCCTGTGTGCGAGGAGGCGGCTTTGGCGCCCGCGCTCGTTCTGCCGCTTTTGATGACTACTATGGGCTTTTCTCTGGAGACGTCTCTGGCTACGTTGATGAATCGTTGGCCGTCGGTGATGCTCTCTAGGTAGGCGAGGATGATGTTGGTTTCCTTATCGTCCTTCCAGGCTTGAATGAAGTCGATCTCGTTGAGGTCGGCCTTGTTGCCGAAGCTCACGAAGTTGGCGAAGCCGATGTCGGTCTTCTCGGACCAGTCTAGGATGGCTGTGCCTAGCGCGCCGGACTGGGAGATGATCGACATGTGTCCTTGGGGCGGCATTTTTTTGGCGAAGGACGCGTTGCACTTCGAGTATGTGTTAATGACACCCAGGCAGTTCGGCCCTACGATGCGGATGCCGTAGCTCTTGGCTATTTCCTTGACTTCGTTCTCCAGGCGGGCGCCTTCCACGCCTACTTCCTTGAAGCCCGCTGAGATGATGATCACGTTCTTGATTCCCTTCTCTCCGCACTCTTTGACCGCCTGCGAGACGAACTTGGCCGGGATGACGATCACGGCTAGGTCGATGCTGCCGGGCGCTTCGAGCACGCTTTTGTAGCATTTCACTCCCTCGATCTCGGCTGCTTTGGGGTTGATCGGATAGATCTTCCCGTTAAACTCTCCGATCAGGTTATCGAGGACGTCTCTGCCGACTTTTCCTTTCTCCTGTGACGCTCCTATTACTGCAACACTTGCCGGGTAAAACATTTTATCCAACATGGAACACCGCATCCCTGTAACAGATTTTTATTTTTATATTATATTCAATATTTCCACTTCAGGAAATCTATCATTATTGACCATTGTAGATAGTGGTAACTAGTAAATAACATTTACCATGACATCGAAAGGAAAAAAAGAGCATGCTTCTAATGCATGCCGTCTATGCAAAAAGCTCCGGGTGAATTGCTTTAGCCATGGCGAGCGCCGCATCAGGCATACGGGGCCCGGGATGCATCATCAAGTTACCGTCCACCATGACCACATGACCATTCTTGATCGCCTTGAGGTCTTTCATCCAGGAAACACTGCCATTCTTAAGCCCGTCGAAGTCCGCCTGAGTGGTCATGGTACCATCCACCGGGACGATGATGTAATCCGGATCTGCCTGGATGATGGCTTCCTTGCTCATGACCTTGTACTCGGAGATGTTCCCGGCCGCGTTAACGCCCCCATCAAGGATTATCATATCATTCCCGTAGGTGTTATTGCCGTAGACATAAATATCCGAATCCTTCACGTACCCCGCGAACATCAGCACCGTCGGCTTCTGGCTGGCGTTCAACCCGGCCGTCTTCTTGCCAATGCTGTCAAGGCGCCCATTAATGTCACTGATCAGCGCGGTCGCGTTGCTCTCCGTGGATGTCACATTACCTACCAGCCCGATATTCTTGATGATCATCGACATGTTACTGTTCTTGAGCTCCACAACATTATACCCCTTGTCCCGCAGGTTATTTGACGCCTCCTCGCCAGTGATATCCTCGGCGAAGATCACATCAGGGTTGACAGCAATGATCTTCTCATAACTAACCGTGCTGTAGCCGCTGACATGGGTGATATTCTTAGCCTCTGCCGGGTAATCGTCATAATCCGTATTGCCGACGATCTTGCTTCCCAAGCCCAGATCAAAGAGGATCTCCGTATTAGCCGGGGATAAAGAGACGATACGCTCCGGCATCCGGGTGATCGTCGTCGTCTTCCCAAAGCTATCAGTAACATTGATAGGGTACTTCGACGCCGCCGGAATCGCAGATGGAGCGGATGTAGCGTTCTGAGTCTGTGTACTGGTGTTGATGCAGCCGCTTAAGACCACGATCAGCGTCAAAAGAATCATTATAATTAGTGCGTATTGTATCTTCATCAGACAACCACCTAAAATTAACTTAAGTTAAATCAATTTTTTTTGTGCTAGGCCTATCGTATAGCCCATCGCATATATAAGATTATTGTGTAACCCTATGCCCCTCGAGTTAAATATTTAAACCCGCGTACACACATAACGAAAATTACGAGACGTAAGTGCTCTCCGGGTGATGAAAGTGAGGTATTACGTAAAAGACAATACCCTAGTTATCAAAGGCAACTTCGATGGTATCAGCACCGGCATCAACGGCGGCAGAGAAAAAGTACGATCAGCCATCAACCACGAGGTAGGCAAAGACTTCAACCACCCACACCCAACCCAATACATGAACGAGATAGCGGACGCGCTAAACGCCGACCGCCCGTATTTTGGCTTTATGACCGCCGTACATATGAAGAACCTGTGCATAGTCAGAGACCCATTACTCACCGCGTTCATCACCGCGGGCATCAGCAACCCATGCCACGATCCGGGAGTACCGGGCACCATCAACATCCTGATTATAGTCCATGGCCGGATGGAAGAAGGCGCGCTGGCCGGCGCGATCATCACTGCCACCGAGGCCAAGACCAAAGCGCTCTTTGAGATGGGCTTCGACTTCACCGGTACCACCACAGACGCAGTCGCAGTGCTGACAGAGCCCCGAGAAACCGGCATCGCGGAGCCCCCGACATACGAATACTCCGGCACCTGCACTGAGATCGGTCGCAGCATATACCGGTGCGTCAAAAAAGGGGTGATCGAAGGCATCAAACGGCAGCACAGGATCGATGGCATCAACCATAAGAGTAGACTGTTCGTGCTGGCCGAAGGCAAAGATGGACAGTACTGGATCGAATACCCCTCGGAGAAGAATGGCCCGTGCCCCTACTACCCGTGCCATGTCAAAGGCCAGATCTGCACCCACTGCTTCTGCCCCCTATATCCCTGCGAGGATAAAGGGCTCGGGGAATGGGTCATGACCGGCAAAGGGTATCCCGTATGGGGTTGTAAGGACTGCATGCTGCTGCACCACCGCGAAGCAGTGGAATACCTGGCGAAGCATCCCGAGTCTGACGTAAAAGAGATCAAGGCTGCGACCAGGCGGAAATACAAAGGCGAAGGCTAAGCGACCCGTTATGTTATAACCGCCAGGTTTATCCCGATAAAATGTACATTAGACTGGTGTGTCAACACTAACGGGTATCATTGATAATGCCTTGATGATGCTGGGGTTTTTCCTGATCATCGGGACCATGTTTCTTCCCCTGGCGCTTAAGAACCTGATTGCGATCTTCGTCAACATGCTGTTATCCCCCATAGCTTCACATGTGCCATTTTACGTGACGCTGGCCGGTATCAGCCTGGTAATGACCACGTGTTACGCCCTGGTTCAACGGTACAAGGTCGATCAAAGCCTCCTGAAGCTCGTCGCCGAAAAGAACCGGACCATTATGAGAAACCTCAGAGAGGCGCGGCTTTCGGGGGATAAGGAAGCGCTGAAGAGGATCGATGAGGAGAGGGCATTGCTGCTCCAGGACCAGTCCCGGATCAATATGCAGCAGCTAAAATCATCCGGCTATGCCGCGCTGGTGACGGTGCCGCTGTGGCTGTGGATGGGCTGGTACTTGGCGAACCAGCCGACGCTAGTGATGAACTTCCTGATACTGGGGAACCATGCGCTAACGGACCAGTTTTTCATCGTACCTTACTGGGTGCTGCTATATGTGCTGATCTCGTTGCCAGTCGGTCTGATGGTGAGAAAAGCGGTAAGCAAGGTGCCACGTTAAGTTCTTACATGCGACGTGGGCTGGTTCAACTTTGAACCATGCCCTTTGCATTGATTACCATCAATTCGGAGTTTACCCTGTTGAATATGGGCTAGCGCTTCCCGGTGTCCTTCTCGAGCCCTGTAATAACCGATAGATCGAAAAGCCTATGTTCTCCTGTGCCTGCGTGCAGCGCCCGCTAGTGCTTCGGCCATCTCTCTGGTAAAATACGCGTGCGTGTAGGTGCCGAGGGCGTTATGTTCGTACAT
>DATHCY010000175.1:0-5020 GCA_035319305.1 Methanocella sp. | reverse complement strand
CCTCATAGTCAGCGACAACGGAACAGGACTCCCCCCAACCATCGACTTCCACAACACCACCTCCCTAGGACTACAACTAGTCAACACCCTCGTAGAACAAATCGAAGGCACCATCGAGACGATTCAAGGGAAGGGGATAATATTTAAGATATCCTTTAAAGAGATAGTAAATTATCCTTTAAAGAGATAGTAAATGATAGTATAGAGAAATAAGGATGAGCGTATGGTGAAGATCCTAGTTGTCGAGGATGAGTATATCGTAGCAATGGACTTGCAAAATAGGCTGACCAGCCTTGATTATGATGTGCCCGGGATCGCATCTTCAGGCAAGGAAGCGATCGAGAAGGCAAGTCTGATGCAGCCCGACCTGATCCTCATGGACATATCCTTAGGCGGAGAGATGGATGGAATCGAAGCCGGCGCCAAGATCAAAGAGCTCTATAATATCCCCGTTATCTATATCACAGCCTACGCGGATGCTCGCACGCTCCAGCGAGCCAAGGTGACCGAGCCGTTCGGGTATATCCTGAAGCCGTTCGAGGAGCGGGAGATCCTAACAAATATCGAGATGGCGCTCTATAAACACCGTATGGACTCTCAGGTCAGGGAAAGCGAGCGCTGGCTGTCGAACACTTTGAAGAGCATAGGCGCCGGAGTGATCGCCACAAGTGACAGGGGCGTGATCAAATTCACGAATCATGTCGCCGAAATGCTTACGGGATGGGCCCGGGAGGACGCCCTGAACCATGACCTGAAAGACGTATTCGTGACAGCCGATGAAGATCCAGTAAAGCCGCAAAACCCATTCTCATGGCCATCCACCGGCATGCTGCTATCCAGAGACGGCCGGAAAATACCAATACTCGTATGTTCTTCGCCGATCAAGGACGAAGAAGACAGGACCGTCGGGGTCGTGATCATCTTCAATGATATCACCGAGCGTAAGCGTTTTGAAGAGGTGCTGACACGAAAAACCCGCATCATGACGGATTATACTGCAATCATATCATCCATCAACCGAGCGGATAGCCTGGAGGGAATGATGAACGATTTCCTGAATGGCTTGCTTGAGCTGCTCCAAGCTGATGCAGGAGCCGTTTACCTCTACGGGCAGGATGACCCGCGCAGTTTACAGTTCGCTGTAGCTGCAGCCAGGACAGATGCTGGAATGGCGGTCCAACACCGGCAGGTGCTTCACGACCTACAGGCTAACCCAGGGACAATATCCACAGCCGTCACAGGCATCTTCGATGAGGACGCGGGGGAGGGGGTAGTTGTGCCAATCATGGTGGATGCTTTGATCGGCATTATCATGCTATATTCCGCTGGAAAAATGGAGATCGACAAAGATATACAGGCAATGCTGGTCAGTGCAGGGGTGCAGATAGGCATCGCCATTGAGAATCGCCAGCTTAAAACCCTTTCGGAGAGCAGATCCGAAGAGCGCCCGACTATAGAGAAGCCCGAATATCGAAATTGCATGAAGCCCGACGATCTGAATGAAGGGGCTTGACAGCAATGTATGAACGGTGAACTACCATACTCTGAAGGGCGTGGCTTCCGGTTTCATTGGATGGCGCTTGCCGTTCTCTCGAACGAGAATGGTAGGGCGTCTTTATCCACAAATTTCTCGCACATCGGCACAAGTCACAGTATATAGGCTACGATGTATACCAGCATAGTGTTAATTGTTGCCAGCACAGCGAGCAGCGCTATAACGATCATGCCGACTCCCAGCATGACAAGGATTAGAAGGGCGGTGTGAAAGAGGTTATAGCAACCGTAAATGAGCGAGTAGATCTTTCTGGCCAGTCCCAACCCGGCAGAAGTATAGTCCGCAGCTTTGCCCTGTTTTGTCGTGATGTAGCCCTGCAGCTCTGCTAGGATGTCTCTGATGAGTTCATTGATCAGACCCTCAATGTAGCCCCTGAACGCGCTAACGCCGAGAAATCCGATGAATAGGGCGACGATGACGGCAATGGCTGAGATGAGAAGCAGGTCGGCCCCGATGAATGCAAGGACCATCAGGATGGCCAGCCATGAGGGAAGCATTTCAATGAGCATTAGATGCCGATTAGATGTCGGACGGATAAATAGTTTCATGCCCGGCCGACTTCAGCTGAGGTGGTAGCACTTATTTATGATCAATCGAGTGGAGATCGAGAGAAAACCCACGAGTTTAGCTGTGGGAGCGGTCACAATTATTGATCGTCCTCTGCCAGCTGTAGGATGGTCATTCGAGGTAGGAAGCCAAACGACTCATAGAATGGGATCGCTGCCTCGTTGCCAGCCGCCACTGCCACGATCTTCTTTTTAGTCCCGTCAGCTCTCAACCGTCCTATCGCCCTGAGCATCAGCCCCTCTCCGATGCCGCTGTGGCGGTACGTATTATGGACGAAGATGGAGTCGATCTCGCCCGTATCCCCGGTGATGGTGCAGACACAGTAGCCTACCGGGGCGGAGTTTAAAATGGCCAAGATGACGTGTAGACGCTCCTTTTTGAGGAGATCTGTCTTTCGGGTGTCGAAGGTCATATGCTCGTAGTGCTGGCGAAAATTGGTGGAGCGTACCAGGTGATGCTCATTCAGTTGCTCCCATAGGGGTTTGATTAGATCGATCGATTCCGGGCCAAGCTCCAGATATGTCACGCCAGTCATGATAATTAGAATATTATGGGGTTTCGATCGCTATCTGTTTTGCGATTCGGGTGAAAGTTCGATCACAATTATCTATAATAACTAGTCATATAATTATTGGTGGTGTCGGTGAACGTGTGATAACCAGATTTGGGGTGATCATTCTCGAACTGTCTTTGGTTGCAGGCTTGATCGTGATGAGCGGCTGCCCTTCATGGGGTTATACCCAGAGCAGGGACTGGATCGATGCTCAGCAACAGCCTAATGACTGTGCCAGCACGAGCACTTTGCCCAAGGATAAGTATGTGGCCATCGAAGAACGGCTAGTGACCAGCAGCAAGCTAATCGGCGGCGAAGACCCGTTCCCGTCACACATCATGCCCCCAGCAGTTTTTAACTATGACAGTTCGGTGAAAGGTAGCAACCGGGCGGAAGGTAGCAACTGGGAGAATGCCCGCCGTCCTGGCAACTATCCTGAAATCAACGCCAGCCTCATGGCACTGTTAGGCACTAGCTATTATAAGGACATAGCCCCGAAGGATACGAGAACAGGCCTATCGGTCAAAGGAGTCTATAGCTTCCCCTACGCCGGCGAGTCAGGCTTTATCATCGAGAGCGTAGACAGCGACGGGACGATATACGGGAGATACAACAACACATCGATCGCACTAAAACATGGTGAACGGTGGGTGTCTCCGGTCGTCAGCGATATAAAGAGCGCCAACGGTACGGCGGCGGACGACAAACCCTACTCGTATATGGCGCAATACGATACGACCTGGACCGTCTTTAACTTAGGCGCATTTGATAAGGCGAGCCTGGCTCAGCATAACAATGTGAAAGTATAACAATGTGAGCTGCCCCGGTCTGAAGCTCGGGGTCTTCTCACTCCTTTTACGCCCTGTTAGATAAGGCCAATAGTTGTAGATCAATAGTATAGGATGTGAGCGGGAAACGAAATACCTCTTTTTAGTAGGATGGTGGCCGGTATATGTGTAGCCTGCTTTACTCAATTTTCTGTACGCTGCTGCGCCAGTTTGCTGACAGTTCTATCTCCTGCTTTAGCCCTACTTTAGCTTGGGCGTCCGTCACTATTATCCGGTCACCCACGGATAGTGCTTCGGCGAGGTTTGCCAGTTCACCCCAGAAGATCACCCTCACCCGGCCACTATCGTCGGATAAATGTAATCCGCATAGTCTTCCGGGTTTACCGTCCTTAGTGGTAAACTCTCGCACTCCATCGATGCCGGTGACCGTGCCTCTGACGTTATAGGATTGGTCGGGTACGATCTCGCTGATCTTCGTTGTCGACACCTCATATTTTACCTTGACCTCAGATTTCTTGATAATACCACGGTTGCCGACCTGAAGCTCGACGCCGCCGTTGAACGCCTCTCTGGTATATGCATGGAGCAGTTCAATGCTTTCGCCGGGTTGGAACGGGTCGAGGTCCTTGATCTTCGTGTCCCAGACGGTCACTCGGATCTTGCCGGTGTCGTCACCGAGCATGAGGCCGGCCAGGGTTCCGATCGATCCGTCCTTGCGGTTAAAAGTCTTTGGCTCCTGTCGGGAGAGGATGACGCCCCGGGTAGATACGTTGCCCATACCTGTCTTGAGTTCTTTGATCCTTACTAATTGATCTTTGATAGTGATCTTCGCGGCCTCGTCCTTAATGAGTCCGCCGCCTCTGCCGATACTGACTTCCAGTCCTTGCTGACCTTCCTTGACATAGCCCTTGACCCGGAACACGTCGTCATCCTTGATGACACCAGTCTTAACCAGATCCGCCAGCTCATCCCACAGCACGACTCGGATTTCTCCGGTTTCGTCGGCGATCGTGATGTTGGCCACTCTGCCCGCGGTACCGTCTTGGCGGCTGAACTCGCGAGGAGGATATGTGCCGATAACCTTACCGATGAGCTCGACGTTCCGCTTATCCAGCGAGATATCCCTTATCTTGATGGCGCTCGCGCCCTCCACACCTAGGTCGTGCGCCACCAGCATGGCAGCGGTGCGTTCATCACAGAGGCCGCCCATCGCCTCCATCTTCTCTTCGATCAGCTTATTGAATTCTTTCTGGGAAATTTTTCCGCCCAGCTTCTCATAGATGTCAAGGATGTCGGACATGTCCGGGTCACTGGCTGAAAAGTAGGGGGTGACAGGTTATAATAGTGTCGATGGGTGGCTGACAAGTAGCTATGGAGAAAGGGAGTGACAGTCGAGCTTGAAACTTACGGGCCCCCGGCTTTATCCCTTTCTGTTTGGATCTGCCTTGCGCGGGGAAACACAAAAACACGAAATTTTTCTAAGATCCACTAAGGCACAAAGAGGCACGAAGGCACCAAGCTTAAGGCACAAAAGCCACGAAGTCACCAAGTTCAAAG
>DATHCY010000174.1:0-2112 GCA_035319305.1 Methanocella sp. | reverse complement strand
CGGCCGTGTGGTAGCAGCTGACCCCGCGCTCCCGGAAGCGCCCCTGGAGGTGGTCCGGAGGCTAAACGATCTGAACCTATCTGCGGTGATATTACTTGACGTCTCTCGGGTGGGTTCGAGCGAAGGCGTCGACTACGATCTGCTGCAGCGTATGGTTTCTGGGTCGAAGCACCCGACGATCGTAGGGGGCGGCGTCAGGGGTGTAGACGACCTGGAGCAGATCGAAAGGTCTGGGGCTGCAGGGGCGATCGTCGCGTCGGCGGTACATTCTGGCGCAATACCGCTCGATATGTTGAGGTAGTTGGCTATGATGCAGGCAGATCCAAAGGCGTTTTACGAACGATTAAAGCAGTACTATAACATCCTGTTTCTCTGTCATAAGAACGCTGACGTAGACTCGCTAGGCAGTGCCTACGCGCTGCAGCGGGTTTTCGGCGGGCACATCGGCGTGTTCGACAGCCCGGGAACCATGGCAGCCATGCTGTGCGAGAGGCTCAATATCCATCTGGTGATTTCCCCGGTGCTGGACGCATATGACATTGTTGTGGTCGTGGACACATCGACGATGGTGCAGACGGGCTACGACTCGATCGGCACCTATGCTATCATCGACCATCACACGCCTGGCGATATGATCGATGACTGTCAGTTTGCGCTGTCCCGGGTAGCGTCGTCCACAGGCGAACTGGTGTATTCGATCTATTCCGATAATGGGCTGACGATTGACGCCGATACCGCCTTCGTGATGGTCCTGGCAATCGTCACGGATACCGGCCACTTTCGGTACGCGAACTACCATGTGTTCGAGATCGTCGCCCGGATTCTCCAGCAGGGGGGCATCAGGTACGCTAGCGTGTCGGAGTTCCTCTCTCAGATGCCAGTTGACCTGTCGTGCCGCATCGCGACCATCAAGGCCGCCACCCGGCTGACGCTGCACAGGGTCGGAGAATTGTTGATCGTGGAGACGACGGTCGGCTCCTTTGGTGCACAAGCGGCCACCTCATTGATCAGCCTCGGCGCCGACGTGGCGTTCGTCGGTTCGGAAAAGGACGGCGAGAAGAGGATATCAGGCCGAGTACGAAGGGGCGTGGATCTCGATTTATCCCGGCTGCTCCAGGACCTAGGAAGAAAATTCGACGGAAGCGGCGGTGGCCATGCGGCCGCAGCCGGTGTAGTCATCAAGGGCGACCTCGATAAGGCGCTCCAGGAGTGCGTGGACATGGCGGTGGCGGAGCTCAGCCGTCAAGGCGGTAAATAGGGCGTAGTCGAGGGGTTTGCCCTGGAGGAATAAATCTAAATACCGTTCGTGCGATTGACTATCGGTGTACATGAAGATATCAAGGATAGTGGGAAGCAGATTTTTCACGCACACTCCGCTTGTGCTGACACACAACGTCACCTACCTGTGCAACTGCAAGTGCAAGACGTGCGACCTGTGGAAGAAGGCCGGGGAGTATCGTAACGATCTTACCCGGGAGCAGGCGCTTCAGATGCTGGACGACGCCCGAGACGCGGGCATGGTGGCGTACGTCGCTTGGGGTGGGGAGCCGCTGATGAGGAGGGACCTTCCAGCCCTGCTGGAGCGGGCGAAAAGGAACGGGATGCACACGACGGTCATCACAAACGGGTACCTGCTCAAATCCCGATGTGAGGAGATCGCCCCCTACGTCGACCTTTTCATCGTCTCGATCGATGCCGTCGGCGCATTGCACGATGAGATGCGCGGGCTGGATGGTGTCTTCGATAGGGCGGTTGCTGGCATTGAGAAGTGCCGGACTATGAGTAAGAGGGTGATAATCAACAGCGTCATCAGCACACTGAACCCGGGCACGATCGAAAGCTTGGTGCGGCTTGCGGAAGGGCTTGGAGTCCCCATCGCGTTCGAGCCGCTTAACGTGTACCCAGGATACAACGAGCATTTACGGCCCGACGACGCCACGATACGGGCTGAATTCTCCCTTATCGAGGCCTGCAAGCGCTCTGGTACTCCCGTGGTGAATTCCTACCAGTATCTGGGCCTTATCAAGCGCAGCTATTCGGCCCATAGAGGCTATGTCTGTCATGCCCCGAAGGTGTTTATAGAAGTTCAGCCTGACGGGACCGTGGCACGAT
>DATHCY010000173.1:0-7757 GCA_035319305.1 Methanocella sp. | reverse complement strand
TCCACTCTGCCGGGCCAACAATAACCACCAGTATCCCGTCGTATCACTTCATAAGTATATGTATATATCCAAAATTATTCTTAGTCAAGAATCCGCATACACACCTCCCTTTATGAAACAATTGCTGAGTTCAGTAACTCCGTTGATTTGGTGGTGGTTGGACTTTTAGGGGTTGATGGGTAAAAGAGGTTTATGGTAGGCGCTAAGTACTTCTCCCGCACTGTGCTATATATCAGTTTCAGACGGTCCTTTTACGACATGCCAGTTAACCCCAGGCGATCGCCAGAATTCGGGTTTCTGTAAATGTGAAAAAATGATAACTAAGCACCACAAGTTACCTCTGTGCATCTTGGGGTTACCTCTGACCACTTGCATAGCATATACAGCTGTCTGTTAGTACTAACCAATAATATCGAGTGATTTTTCCCGCATCCCGGGTTACATGGGTTACTACGGTTACCGGTTTTAGGGTTTTCCTTCATGAGAAAAATATATAGAAAAATACCAAAAACTGGTAACCCATGTAACCCTTGTAACCCGCTAAGTCGACAGGGTGATTTTGCGAACATTGAATAGTTAGTAGACGCAATGGGGGGGGGAGATTCTGTTCTGGCCGCCTTCGCTACTGCCTATTCATCAGATGGTTTAGGTTCTGCGAAATATATCATAAGCAGTTATATATAAATAATAGAAAATGTGACTATATGCCTGTTGAGTGCGTCGGGGATGTGGACCTTAGAGCGGCTTACGCGAAGTACAAGCTGTTTTTCGACTGCGCACAGGACATGACGTTCTTCGTCGACTTAACGGGTAAGATTTTAGACGCAAATCAGAAAGCTATAGAAGGCTACGGCTACTCGCTCAAAGAGTTCCAATCGATGAACATCCGGGACCTGCGCACTCCAAGCGAACGCAAAGGCGCGGACAAAATTTTAAAAGAGGCATTCGAGAAGGGTACTACCTACGAGACTGTTCATCAGCGGAAAAGCGGGCGCGAATTCCCAGTAGAGATAAGCTCCCGGGGCATCAAACTTGACGGTCTGGAAGTAATGCTTTCTATAGCACGGGATATCACAGCGCGTAAGGCGACTGAGAGAAGTGTAGCAAGGCTTGCAGCTATCGTCGAATCATCAGATGATGCAGTCCTTGGCATGACCCCTGATGGTATCATCACCGAGTGGAATCATGGTGCGGAAGCCATATACCACTATAAGGCAAGAGAAATATTAGGCCGCTCCGTTTGTATTCTCATCCCTAAAGACCACGATGGGGAGTTATCCCATATTATCGATACAATTAGGCAGGGAGAACGGCTGGAGCATTTTGATACTGTGCGTCTTCGGAAGGACGGGACACGAGTACATGTATCTCTGACTGCATCACCCATACGAGGAACCAAGGGAGAGCTTTTAGGAATATCCTGGGCAGCTCGGGATATTACAGAGGGTAAACGTGATGAAGAGGCCTTGGAAAAAGCTAAAAGCAGGAGTGAGATGTACCTCGATTTGATGGGCCACGATATCAACAACATGAACCAAATCGCCATGGGATACCAGGGCATGGCGCTCGTAAAATTTCAGCACAGCGACGAGGAGCAACATTTGTTAGAAAACGTCCTGGCAGCGCTTAAGAACAGTGCGTTGCTGATTGGTAATGTTCGCAAGATACAAAAGATAGAATCAGGAGAGATAAAGAATCAGAAGATAAACTTATGTTCTGCCCTAATCGAAGTGGCAGCCGAATATTCCCGTATTCCAAACCGGCGTGTGACGATCAACTATAAGCCAACGCCTGAATGCTATATCATTGCTAACGATTTGTTGAAAGACGTGTTTTCCAACCTCATCGGTAATGCCATCAAACATAGCAACCCCGAAAAGCCCCTGACAATCAATATGAGTATAGATGACGTGATGGATGGGGATAAACCGTATTACAAGATCATAATCGAGGATGACGGCCCTGGGATACCAGACCAACAAAAAAACAGGTTGTTCCAGCGGTTTCAACGGGGCGAGACAACTGTCAGCGGAAAAGGATTGGGGTTATACATTGTCAGGATGCTCGTAGAAGATTTCAATGGTAGAGTGAGAGTAGAAGATCGTGTTCCGGGCGATCACACAAAAGGCGCAAAGTTCGTGATAATGCTACCAGCAATGGAATAAACGGAAGAGTAACCTTTTTTATTGAAACTTCTTCCCATCATAACATCAGAATTCGGGTTCCTGTAAATGTGAAAAAGTCATAGCTAAACACCAAAAGTTACCTCTGAGCATCTTGGGGTTACCTCTGACCGCTTGCATAGCATATACAGCTGTCTGTTAGTACTAACCAATAATATCGAGTGATTTTTCCCGCATCCCGGGTTACAAGGGTTACTACGGTTACCGGTTTTTGGTATTTTTCCTATATATTTTTCTCATGAAGGAAACCCTAAAATCGGTAACCCATGTAACCTTAGTAACCTACGAAGTCGAAGGGGTCTGATTTGCGGATTCGTCGGGCATAACGTCTGTTAAACCCCTATCTCGAATCTTGACGCCCCTAAAATACCTCATGTTATGGGATCATTTGATAATTTCGTATCCCTTTTCCTTCATGCGGGCAGTAAATTGTTTTTGACCTAATTCGGTGTTGCCTGTATTAGTTGTCCATTGTTTATAGTGGTCGTAGAGGGTGGATGTTGCGGTAATATGGACCTTCGTTGCCTGCGGGTCTAACACATCCTCTATAAACCCTATGATGAGGTCCATGTCGATCCTGTACTCCTGGGTGGCTGTTTTTACGGCTTCTGCCTCGCCCAAGCCATCCTTCTGCCACGATAGGCACCCTTCGATCATCCAGTTCAGGATACCACTACCCTCGTTATGGTATAGCGTATCAGCCAGACCCTTGTCCTGCCGTTCGGGTGGGATCCTCACGTCGAAGGGGATGAGCCGGATCCGATCCCAAATCGCCTGGTCAGTGCCCCGAATATTAGGCCGGTGATTAGTCCCCAACCAAATCTTAAACTTGGGGTCAAACTGGAAATACTCTTTGTGAAGGAACCGTGCTGTAACCGGATCGCCGCCCGTCAGTTGTTTGACCCGGCCTTCATCGAGGTCTTTGCCCTGATTTGATTCGCTGGTCGTAACATACCTGGCGCCCTTCAGCCTGGCCACGTCGTTGTTTATCCCGTCGCCAAACTTTTTCTCGAAGAGCGTTTCCGCTTGTGTAGCAGTATGGTAATCACCGAGTATCCGCATAATAACATTGTTAAGCGTCGATTTGCCATTGGCACCATTACCATACTCGATGAAGATGCACCGTTCGCTCGTTTCCCCGGTCATCGAATAACCCAGAGCACGCTGGACGAACCTGATCAGGTCATCATTACCCTGGAATATCTCCTGGACAAACGCCTTAAAATGCGGACAATCTTCACCCTGCCGATATTCGACAGACGCTAACATCGTAATCAAATCCCTTGGATCATGGGGTCGAAGCAGCCCCGTCCTGAGATCGATAGTCCCATTCAAGACGTTTAGGAGCATCTTATCCTGGTCAAGCATGTCCACACTGACGACGATCTCCTGCATATACTGGGCACTCTGGACCATGTTCCTTACGTTATTCTGATTTTCGCTCCTCAATAGGTATGGTAGAGTATTGTCCTTGACGTTGTTGTTTTTATCCTGAAATTCGCGGAAATTTTTCCGCAATGTATCTTTGGCTAAACTCATGATATGCCCGGTATCGTCGGGACGCCAGCGTTTTCCATCGTAGATCAACCAGGATTCCAGCTGGGGACAGTACCGGATTATATCGCCGTACTGTTTGATCAAGCGCTCTGCATTCCCCGCATCGGTGAGGTTAAACAATCCTGGCAGATCGCCCGGGTAACATTTTCCCCCCATCCCAATGATGGCTGGATCTCTGGGTGGTTTGCCATATACACTCTCCAATGACGCCAGGGCTTCCGCCTCCGTATAAGGATTCTGCGAGTTTGTGACCTCCACTTGATATTCGAGCATATAATGTTGTGCGCCATGTTCTGTTAAGCCGAGGTCTCGAAGCTGACAGGCCAGACTAAACCCGGTTTCGTTACGATTGCCGACACTGGCCTTTTCGATATGTCGGCTTGTATGCTCTTCTGCTGACCTGGTAATATCGATAGTATCAACAACGCGTTGGGAGTTATTGTCGAGTTTTGAGGTTGTTGGCTTCGATGCCACGCCATTGCGGAGGAGTATTGCTAATAGGTCATTGGGCATCGAGACCGGGTCCCTATCCTCCTCAGTAACATATTCGCCAAACTCACTTCTCCCGGCAGCGATCACATAACCACCATCGGTTTTTATATCGGTACTCGGCAATTCTTCGATCCCTCGATTTTTGCTCTGGATTGTGATGTTAGCTGGCGAGACGAAATACAAGTGCAGGCCCCCACTACCAGTCCGGACCCTACGAGTCTCAAACCAGTGCCGGTATTTTTCTCTTATCAGGTCGATAGTATTCTTTTTGTCAATATCAACGACAACGAGGTTTGCGGGCCCGCAGCTGACACCGACAAGCGCTTCAGGCCACTTATTCCACCACTTATGGATTTCATCGGTATTGGTTGTGGCATCCTCGAAACCATGCAGAGTGTACGGTTTCTTGTTCGGTTTACATGGGAATACTGGCCAACCGTATTGGATTAGATCGAGGGCATGGTCTAAATTGGTCATTACCGAATCTCCGAGTTTACAATCCGGCGACGCTATGGCATATGGTAAAACGTCCGATCCAACATTCTTCATTGTTTCCTCTTTACATGGGGAGGCGCTGTACATTTTTTCAGACCCCTGGGTTGGGGTGTCGTTTAATTTCATAATTTCACATCAAATTTTTTATTATGGTTCGGGCATAGCCCGTGCTATTCACGAGCCGGACCGTAGATTTACCAAGAAAAACCAGTAGGACTCATCGAAAAGTTTATACTTTTGCGAATCCAATTTGATTTGTACTTTCGTACTTGGTTTATCCAGGTACATTAATGGTCTATTTCGGGGCATGATGTTGAGAGCATTATGCCGCCGAATAGGCTCTATTTTTCCTATAGTATCCTGAGTATATTTATGCTTTTTGTTACAAATTGTTACAATTACTACACAGTTAGTGTATTTTCAAGGTATCATTTGTGTATGACGTGTGCATAAATCGACACACGTCGAAAGTACTAAGACAAATTCGTTACACCATAGATTGGTTTTGTCTGATTTTGCCTCGATGTACGCCGAAAACTGTGTTGTATTGAATACGAAACAATCGTAATATAAAAATATTAATATAATAATTAGTGATAGCCAACATGGTCAACAAAAAATGGATTTGAACAAAAAAATACGATGGCCACAGAGACCACCGTTAATACTTGAACTGTTTGTCAATGCTCTCCCGCAATCCCGCCAGGTCTCCATGTAGGTAAATCATGGTACTTTGGAGGCTCTGGTGTCCCAACTGTAACATTACCTCCGTCACGGTAACGCCTGCCTTGAGCATATTACTTGCACACGAGTGCCTGAGCATATGGGGGTAGACGCGTTTACTAATTCCCGCACTCTGCGCTGTATCCCTGATTATCTTTTCCAATCTACCCTGATTGATCTTATCCCCGTACATAGTCACAAAGAGCATTGGACAATTCACACTGGGACGGCAGGATAACCAGTCCTTTAAAATCTGGGCGCATTCCTGAGTCAACACCGCACGCCGCTCATGGTAATTTTTGATGCCCTGCCCATTATCCTTGACATACAACAAACGGTTTTTAAGATCCAAGTCACTGGTATGGAGGTTACACAATTCCTTATTACGTAACCCACAGTACAACAAGACCGCAATGATTGCCTTGTCCCTCTGGTTCCTTGCGGCATCCAATAGTGCCCGTGCTTCGACTGGACTGAGGAAAGCAGGTCCCAGATTCTTTGTCCTCTTCGGCTTTTTAATCTGGAGGTGTAACTCCATGCTCGCCGCCAGGTATTCGAGGTCATACAACCGTAGTCGAATTGTGCTGTTCTTGACGCCCCGCCCCCGCATGTCCTCCTCAATACGCATGGCATCATCGAGACAGGGCATGGTAACATTGTAGCGCTCAATGAGATACCTGGCCCCCCTAATAATAGCCCTGGTGTTCTGGCGTGACAGGCGCTTCTCATAGGTCAGGTATTTTTCAAGCTCTTCCAGCACGGCGAATTTGTCAATAGCGGTCGGTTTTATAGTAGGCTGGGTGATCTGCCCCAGATTGTATTTTGTCCTTGACATTATACGTCACCTTTCTGGGGGGTTGCGGACAAAATCTACTCTCCCTGTGACTTGCAGTAAAACGGTATTATAGGGAAAACAAGCTTCACGTTATTGGAATGGCGGGCCCGATGGGATTTGAACCCATGGCATGCGGATTAAGAGTCCGCCGCTCTGCCTGACTGAGCCACGGGCCCGTGGTGGATGGACGAATTACGCCTGCGACGACTTTATCCAATATGTCCTGTCGCAGCGAACCTTTTATAAGTCATATCTTAGATATATACGTTACGGTATCACCGAAATAAAGTATTTTGATACGGGATAATGCGGGATAATCCATGGAAGAGCAGCAGCATCGTAATAACCAGGCCAGGCCGTCGAAGCGGCAGCGGTATTCGTATATTATATTGGGCGGCGGTAGCATCGGTCTCGCCGTTGCAAAGGAGATCTCCAAGCTCAAGAAAGAGTTTCTCATTATCGATAAGGATAAAGCCCGCGTGGAGGCGTTGAGGGATCAGAACTATGAGGCTCTTGAGGCTGATATATCCTCGGAGAAGACGTTGAAGGAGTTGCCTGTCGGCGGCGCTGACGGGGTGTTTATTCTCAGCTCCAACTTCGCCGCCAATGTGAAGGCTTTGCGGTTTATAAAGCACGCGTCTCCCAAATCGTTCGCTATGGTCAGGGCTATAGATACGATCACGGTAGACGAGCTGTACAGTTCAGGGGCTGATATTATCTTGCATCCTCCTACTATCGTCGCGGATGAGGCGTTGACAGAGTTGCAGAAGATCGAGTTGCGTGGTGCGGCGTGGCAGCTGATGACCTACCTTAAGTCCTTGGATCCTGCACGGAAGATTGGTATCGTCATCCATGATAATCCGGATCCGGACGCTATTGCCAGCGCGCTAGCGTTGAAGAATATGGCCGAATCTCTAGGTAAATCGGCCGAGATCCTCTACTATGGCATGATCGGACATCAGGAGACCCGGGCTTTCATTAACCTGCTGAATGTCCCGATCCGTCAGATCACTAACTCAATGCTGGCCGAGTATGACGTTCTGGCCATGATCGATTGTAACACCCCGGGGCGTAACAACTCCCTGCCCAAGGACACGAAGATCAATATCATTATTGATCATCATGCTCCGCAGGAAAACATGGAATTCGCCGCGGACTTCGTAGATATCCGGCCGGACGTGGGCGCTGCTTCGACAATCATGACCAGGTATGTGCAGGAGTTGGATTTTGAGATCTCCAGCAACCTGGCGACCGCGCTGCTTTACGGGATCAGGACGGATACCGGCGAGTTTAAGCGGAATACTTCCGCAGCCGATCTGACCAGCGCCGCGTTCTTACACGAGATCGCTGAGCAGGATCTGCTAGCTCAGATTGAGACTCCGTCCATGTCAGCCGAGACGATGGATGTGCTCGGCGAAGCGATCAGGAATAAAAAGATCGAGGGAAGCTACCTATTATCTAATGTGGGCTTC
>DATHCY010000172.1:0-6797 GCA_035319305.1 Methanocella sp. | reverse complement strand
GGCTCGTTGACGATCGTCGTCAGGTGCCTGACCCCTTTTTCCTTGGCCTGCATCGTGACCAAGAGGTTGACCGCGTCGCTGCCTGTGGTGCATATGACGCTGTCCGCCCCGACGATCCCAGCCTCTTCCAGAACGGTCGCTGACGTCGCGTCGCCCGGTATACTAATAAGGTCATACTTGGCCGCGATGTCCTGGCATCTAGCGTGATCGACATCGATGACGACGACATTGTGCTTTTCAGAAACAGCGATCCGAGCCAGGTTCTGGCCGATGCCGCCCAGACCGATAATGATGATATACAACAGTACACCCTCGATAGAGTAAACAAACCTTAAACGCGCCAATCCTATTTATAGGATAGGCTTCTGTATATGACCGTTGCAGGCACAGCGATCGTCACCATGAAACCACCTGCTATGATTTTCCTCGAGATTAACACCGAAAAGCCGCCCCTGAGAGGACTTGTCTCGATTCTACTGTTTTAGGCCGGCCAAGGGGGGTTATTCGGGGTCAGTTAGAATTCTACAGTGAAATCGAGACAAGTTCTACGCGTCGCTGAACAGGCTCATAGCGTCCAGCAACTGGTCAGGCGTGCCGAACATGAAAACTGTGTCCCCGGGATGCAAGCACGTATCGGCGTCAGGGTTATAGATCGTTTCGCTGCCGCGCTGAACCAGCAGGACTGTGATCCCGAATTTTTTGCGTAGATCGAGATCGCTGAACGACCTTTCGCAGACGGGCATTTTTCCGGTGATTTGTATGGTACTGATCTCCACGTCAGACAGCGGCGTCTTCAAGTCGTTCAGGGAGTAGCCCCTGGCCGGGCGCCTGAGCACCTCGTAGTTTTCGGAGCGCAGTTCCGAAATGATGGCATCGATGTTCTGCCTGGGAACCAGGTACTTTTTCAAGACTCGGGCGAATATTTCTACTGATGTCTCGAACTCCTCGGGGATTACCTCGTTTGCCCCCAGCGCATACAGCAGTCCCATTTCCTTGGTATACCTAGCCCTCACGATGATGTGGATCCTGGAGTTGAAGCTCCGGATAGCGGAGATGATCCTGTGGGTGGCAGAAACATCCGATATCGCGACAACGATGACACGGGCTTCGCTTACGCTGGCATACTCCAGCACCTTATCGTTCGCGGCGTCGCCAAAGAAGATCGGCTCGCCCTTCAGCTTCTCCCTGGCCACGGTATCTGGGTTCATCTCTATGATCACGTAAGGTACCTTTGCCGACTTTGCAGCCCTGGAGACGTTGCGACCGTTAAGCCCGTAGCCGATGATCACCAGGTGATCTTTCAAGCTGAATTTTTCCGGGCTAGTACGGCACGGGGCAGCCAGCAGACGTTCCGGCAGCGGCAGTCGGTACAGCAGACCTGACATCCGGGGCGAAGCCGATATTAGGAGGGGGGTGATCGCCATGGTAAGGATCGAGGCCGCCAGGAATAGCTGGTACTGGCCTGCATTCAACAAGCCCCCATCCACACCGATCTTCGATAGGATAAACGAAAATTCGCCCACCTGCGATAGAGCCAGCCCGACTGCTACGATCGTCCTGGCCGGGTATCCCAGTATGTAGGTGGCGCCGCCGGCCATTACCGCCTTAATCAGGAGTATGGTGGCGACCGCGGCCAAGATGACGAGGGGATGGGATAGTAAGAAGTTCACATCCAGCAGCATGCCTATAGACACGAAGAAAAAGCTCGTAAAGACATAGCGGAAGGGAAGGATGCCGCCCAGCGCCTGATAGCTATATTGTGATTCGGAAATGATGAGCCCCGCCAGGAACGCGCCGAGGGCGAGCGAAAGACCGATGCTGGACGTCAGCCAGGCCATCGCCAGGCATATCACCACCACGCTAAGCAGGAACAGCTCATGGCTTCTGGTGCTGGCCGCTCGGTACAGAACCCGGGGCACGATCCATACAGTGCCAATGATCACCAGAGCGATGACTCCAACAATCCCGGCCAGCAGCAACGGTATGGACCCAGTCAGATTGCCCGCGTTTCCTGTCAGGAACGGTATAGCCAGCATCATCGGGACGGCCGCTACATCCTGGAAGATCAACACCCCTAGAATAATCCGGCCGTGCGGGCTCTCCAGCTCGTTATGCTCCTGCAGCAGCCTCAGCACGATGACGGTACTGCTCAGCGATAACAGAAAACCGGCGATGATAGCTGTTTTAAAGGATACGCCCAGTAGCGTGGTCGTGATAACTCCGGCGGCGAGCGTGAACAGCACCTGAAGGGAGCCTCCGATCAGGAATTCCCGTTTCAGTTCAACCAGGTTCTTGAATGAGAACTCCATTCCAATGGTGAATAGCAGCAGTACGACGCCGATCTCGGCAAACGACTCGATCTCCCCGGTATTGCTGAATACCCCGAATACATAGGGACCGGCAAGAACGCCAGTCACCAGCAACCCTATAATTTCCGGTATCTTGAACCGGTAGCATAGGAGCAGGATCAGGATTGCGAATGCTAGCAAGATGCTGATACTGCTGAAGAGGGATAAATCCACCAGATCACCTGTAGCCAGTCAATTGACTGACCATATGTTAGAATAAGCTTCTGGTTTGAAAACCCATAAAATGGAGAGCTGCGGCGGCGAGCCCTTAGTCGTCAACCAAAAAAGGTTAAAGCTCAGCGCCGATGATCGTCTTGGTCGCCGTAACCCCTTCGATCTCCCGGACCATATCAACGGCCTTATTAATATCGGATAGACCACTCACATCAATGACCGATATAAAATCGTACTCGCCAAACACATGGAACACTTCACGAACGCCCGATATCTTGGTCAGCTCATTGTATACAGTGCGTTCTTCCCCGGGAACCACGTTGATCATGGTGACGCCAATTACCATTTAAACACCAAAGAATAATGATCGCTTGATTATTTAAGGGTTGCCAGAGGCGGCCCATAAGCATGTGTGGCAGTCAGTTCACCCTGATCCTCCATCACCTCACCTTCATGCTCGTTTGGCGGTTGTATATGGGGTTGGTCGTGCTATCTTGCTCCTTGCCTTTTCCGTGGGGCGGCGCAAAATACAAACACGAGAATACTGGTATCATCTGATTTCCTTTCGTTGAACGGTCTTTCCTGGCATGTCGACCATTAGGATTTCAGCGTCGGCCAGCGCTTCGAGGCGGATGATCGGCTCTCCGTCTATTTTGGCCGCGGCGAATGGCGGAATTTCTCTGCCGTTCAGCATTACCGGTCCGCCTTCTATCACATAGAAATATGCGTTGCGGGCTCGGAACTGGTGCAGCAGCGGGGCCTCTTTTTTCAGGTAACAGGCGAAAACTGAGACGTCCTGGTGTATTTTCAACGAGCCATGATGATGGTTCGAGACGACCGGGTTGAAGTGATTGATCCTGGCATCTCTATCCGTCGATTTTTGGATGAATTCCGGGGGGAGTCCCATCGTGCCGGGCAGAAACCACATCTGGATCACTCTAGAGGGCATGTCAGTCCTGGGATTGACTTCCCTGTAGTGCAGCCCTTTTCCCATGGTCGCCATCAGTGTCCAGCCTTTTTTTAGGGAGGAGTATTTGCCTCCTTCAGCGATGAACTGGTATTCGCCTGTCGCGCAGTATGTGACCAGCTCAAAGTCCCGTCGGAATTGGACCGGATATGATGCACCGGGCGAGAAGAGATTATCGTTAAAGGATTTGAGCGGACCGAAGCCCATTTTATCGTAGTCGTAGTAGTTGTCGAACGAGAAGTGCCACTTGCCGTTGAAGGTGCCGTTCTCGATCCGTGCGTTGACTTGGTATACGTCCTTTGCCTGCCTGACAGTGATCGCCACGACAACAACTCAGCATAAGTTGGCATCTGATCGCATATATGCATTCTCTACAGCATGAAATCATATTAAAAAAGCCGGGCTATGCCTTCGCGGTTCCGAGTATATGGCGTCCGCACGACGGTGATCATAGCGGGACGTCGACGAGAAGGATCTCTGCGCTGTCGCCCTGCGCCTGGATAGTCAGCTCAGGCTCGGCCGGGATCATGGCCGCCCCGAGCGCTGGTACTCGCGTACGGCCGTTCAGGACAACAGGCCCTCCTTGAAGCACGTATAGGTATGCGCCCCGGCCCGACCTACCCATGTGCGTGACTGAGCGACCGTTGGAGAGGTGAGATGAAAATACTGCGACGTCCTGACATATGCGCAGGGCGCCCCTGACGCTGTTCGAGATGAGCGGCAACAGACGATCCGCACGTTCCTCCGGGCCGACCGTCTTCTGCTCCGTCGAGGGCTTCAGCCCGGGCTTGGCAGGCAGGAACCACATCTGTATGAAGCGCATGGGCTCCGTCTGACTCGCGTTGATTTCCGAATGGTACATGCCGCTGCCGACGGTCGTGTGCTGCACCCAGCCCTTTCGCAGCAGGCCGCCCTCGCCGTGCTGGTCAGCATGTCGGAACACGCCTTCCGCGCAATAAGTCACCACCTCGATCTCCTCGTGATAGTGGAGCGGCCAGACGGCACCGGGCGACAAAGTATCGTCATTGAAAACGCGCAGCGGTCCGAACTGCATATACTCAGGATCATAATATCCCCCAAAGGAAAAGTGCCATCGTCCATAGAACGCGCCATGCTCGATATCGCCGCGCGCCTGGTAGATGGAATCCGGGCTTCTAACCTTGATCATACCGGTCTGAAAATACATGCGAACACTAATCATGATAGGTGTTTACGGTGATAAAGATGCCCGATAGGAACAGCTGAATTCAGCAGACCCCAAGAATCACTGGTAATTGATAGACTATCACCTGCCGTTGTCAAAAAAAAAATTTGTGTTTTCCTGTTTAGTCGAGCGTACGTTTAAGTCAGGGTGTTTCGCGAAATATCTTAAATAATACAAAGCTTATTATGGCTGACAGCCTATTAGGCTGACATAATAGGTGAATAGAAGTATGGTAGAAGAGTCGAAAACGCTGCCACCGAAGGACAACTTTAGCGAATGGTACAACGAATTGCTGATGATGGCGCAGATTATGGACGTCCGCTATCCGATCAAAGGCATCTACGTATGGTACCCGTTCGGCTTTTCTATCCGTAAGAAGGTCTATGGCATGCTGCGGGACCTCATGGACGTCGACCACCAGGAGACCTACTTCCCGATGCTCATCCCGAGGCCTGAATTATTAAAAGAAGCGGAGCATATCAAGGGATTCGAGGATGAAGTATATTGGGTGACTCATGGCGGACTCACCGAGCTTGAGATTCCCTTGGCGCTGCGGCCGACCAGCGAGACGGCAATCTATCCGATGTATAAGCTGTGGGTCAGATCGCACGCAGACCTACCGCTGAAGCTGTATCAGATCGTCAATACCTTCCGCTGCGAGACTAAGCATACCCGGCCCCTGATCCGGTTGCGGGAGATCACCTCTTTCAAGGAGGCTCACACTGTACACGCGACCAGGGAGGACGCGGAGAGGCAGGTACGGGATGCGATGGAGCTCTACGCCGAATTTTACACAAAGCTGGCGGTTCCGTGCGTAGTACATCAGAGGCCGGACTGGGATAAGTTCCCCGGCGCCGATTACACGATGGCCTTCGATGCTATGATGCCGGACGGAAAATCGCTGCAGGCAGGCACCGTACACATGCTCGGCACCCGGTTCGCGAAGACGTTCGAGATCAAATTTGAGAACTCCGCCGGCGAGCAGGAGTACGCCAACCAGACATGCTATGGCATCTCCGAGCGATGCATCGCCGCGCTAATCGGCATCCACGGCGACAACAAAGGCTTGGTTCTGCCACCAAACGCCTCGCCCACCCAGGTCGTCATCATCCCAATCGTCTTCAAGAAGGAGGAAGCGAGCGTGAGGGAAGCCTGCGGGAAGGTCAGGGAGATCCTGAAGGTCGCCGGCATTAGCTCGATCATCGATGATGCCGACGAGCGTCCCGGCGCAAAATACTATAAATGGGAGATGAAGGGCGTGCCATTCCGCATCGAGATCGGTCCCAGGGACCTGAAGAACAACTCGGTGGTGCTAGTCAGGAGGGACGGTAAAAAGGAGTCTGTTTCGATGGACGGGCTGCTCGAGACCGTCAGGGGGAAGTTGCTGGACTTCCAGGCGGAGATGCTGGAGAAGACCCGGGAGGCTATGATAGCCAGAATCAAGGCCTGCGAGACGCTGGACGAGGCGAAAGAGCAGGTAGAGGACGGCTGGGCCGCTCTACCCTGGTGCGGCGAAAAGGCCTGCGGGCTGGAGATGGAGAACAAGGTCAACTGCAAGCTCCTGGGCATTCCTCAGACCTTAAAAGGCGCGGGGAAGTGTCCGGTTTGCGGCAAGCTGACTGATAGAATTATTACGATGGCCAGGTCTTACTGACCTGGCTACGCCGATCTTCATGGATTCGATCAAAATAAACATTATCCGGGATCACGAATGCCCATTACATGGTATGGAGGACATCATCGAGATAAAGATCAATGGCAGCAGCTTGATTAACATAATCAGAGAGACAGAGAGCCGACAATCAGAACCTAGAAATTACGAGGGTCTGTCGGTGTTGACTTCATTGTATCCTTCGAAACACCTACTAGACGATCCTCACCCGTATTACCCAGCAAAATACGGAGGCCGGATTCCCGTACTTCGATGCGTTTGCGGTGATCTCGACTGCAACCCGATGTATGTGAAGATCTCGGTGACAGATAAAGACATAACCTGGAGCGATTTCTTCAACCCATGGGAAACGACAGAATGGAGAAGTAATCCAGTAGATTATAGCAGTTTACGGTTTGTATTTGAAAAATCGCAGTACGAGTCAGAGCTCAG
>DATHCY010000171.1:0-2669 GCA_035319305.1 Methanocella sp. | reverse complement strand
TGCTACCGCAGCGTGGATAACGAGGCGGAGTTGGTCTACGGCTGTCTCCGGAGGGGTTATGGGAACATCGAGCGCTTGCTGATGGACGGGATCATCTGCGAACTCGCTGAAAGGGAGATTCATGCAATACGCAGCGGCTTTTCATGGCCAGGGTCAGAGCGGTTCGCCGCCGCTGCCCTGGAGATCGGCTTTCAAAAAATCGGCCGGATGAGCATGTCCCTGGATGTGGACATGAAGCGCATGTTCTCCTGCCATCCGTCACCCGGTGTAAACATCCTGCCGTGGAGCCCGGCGTATTTCGAGGACGTCTGCAGGATTATGTATGAGGCATCGGAGCACTACGATCGGGTGGTCTACCCGCTGTTTGGCTCGCCAGAAGGGGCCCGGAAGCTGCTTCTCAGCATTCTTCAGGACCGGCACGGGTTGTTCATGCCCGATCTTTCCATTGTTGCGCAAAAAGGAGGACAAATCGTGGGGTTCCTTATCTCCGCCCTGCTCCCTGATGGGTGTGTGCTTATCCTGGACATCGCCGTAGACAGCGGCTTTAGGCGACAAGGCGTGGGTTCCCGGATGGTGGAGAACCTGGTCAGCAAGTCCGCGGCGCTCGATCGAGGCCAGATCGTCCTGGCCGTGACCCGGGACAACAGTCCCGCAATTGCCCTTTATCTCAAAGCCGGTTTTAAGGAGATCGCGCATTTCGACCAGTATGTGCTAAAGATCGGGCCCGGGCTCTCAGGGTAGGGTACCATCACCCGGCCTGGATAGTATATACCGGGCGAACCTTTCTTCAGGGTGCTCCTGGTAGCATTCTTATCCCGGATCTTATTCCACTTAATATCCACCGATATCCAACTCCAAAGAGGCAAATTCATCTCGGCGGCGACCTTCTCCCGCTGCTAGAGTCTGTGGGCGTCTCCTTGCACGCCCACCTCCTTTTGGGGGAGGTTCGCCCATTGCTTTTATCATGCCAACTCTGTATCGGGCCGGTGCCCGCAGACGCCAATTTAGCGTAACACGGTTACAAGCTCCATCGGTATGACGACCATACAGTAGAACTTTAAACACATGACCCGACCACCACATCTAATTTATCGGCATACAGAGCACGCTTCACCCAACGACCGAACTCGCGAGACTTCGCCACCCCTACACCACATTCATCCTAAAACTTCTTTCCCCGAACCCGGTCAATATCGAACACAGCGGTTTTCGCCACGTGCATGACGGCAAAGGTGCCGGCCTGGATGGGATCAGTGACCACGAGATCGGCGACGTCCGGGACGCTGCCTGCCATATTGAGCGAGATGACCGGCATACCTTCATCGTGTAGCTTCTGCACTTCCTCGGAGATCCGTCCGCCCATGATCGATCCTGCAAGAACCAGTATCTGCGCCCTGTGGAGTCGCTTCACCGCCTCGACGGCATCTGCCAGGTTGTCCTCGCCCACTAGGGGGATCGTGTCCACGCTGATGCGCTCGCCCCTGAGGTTATGCCGGTCAGCCTCGTTGATAGCACCTACGGCGACCTGTGCCACTTGGGCGCCGCCCCCGATGATAATGACACGGGAGCCGAAAATACACTCCATGGGCGCGTGGATGGACACCCCCTCGACGATGCTCATCTTCTCCAGAGCGACGACTAGATCGTCGATATCCTTGACGTTCTCGACTTCGATATACAGAGACGATTTTCCCTCGTTCTGGCCTTTATCGATGATAAACTGCTGGGTATAGGTGATATTACCGCCATGCTTGGCGACCATGCCCGCGATGTCCCGTAGGACTCCGGGCTTGTCCTTGCATAGCATCGTCATGGCTGACTTGCCGGAGATCGACGCGCTCCGGGAGAAGATTAGATCATAGTCGTTGACGTAGTTATCGATATAGAGGACCTTCTCGGTTTTGACGACCTTTAACTCCCAGCCTTCCCTATCGTAGACGTCCAGAGTCCATCCTTTTGACCCGGGCTCCACGTCCTCAAGCAGGTCGTTCATCTGAGACGACGGCAGCACGATGACATGGCCTGCATCCTCACATATCAACACCAAGTGCTTGATGCTCAGGTTGTTTAAAAATTCAGCGGGAATGGAGAAATAAAAGTGGCCGTCCTTGTTTTTACTGTAGCGCAGGATCAGCAGGTACTGGCCATCGACCCTGTAGACGTGCTGTAGGCCCGACAGGAAATACTCCTTCAACTCGACGTTCTTCTCGATAATGTCGATGACGGTCTCTACCGCCTTTTTCATCTCCGGTGAGTTATACCTGTAGCCCATCTTGCTCCTCAGTCATATACGCTACTTACAACTTCAACTTTTCTAACCCGGCTTTCAGCGCCGCAAAATCCACCGGAGGCCTGAAAACGCCCGTTTCAGTGACTATAGCTGTTATGTTCTCCATCGGCGTGGCATCGAAAGCAGGATTTAGAATGGGAATACCAGCTGGGGCGAGCAGCCGATCGCCACACCGGCGTAGCTCCTCCGGGTTTCGCTGCTCAATGGTCACGTCCAGCGCTTTTCTGGTAAAATCGAACGTTGAAAGCGGCGCAGCCACGTAGAAGGGGATATCATGTGCTTTTGCCAGTACCGAGAGTGTATACGTGCCGATCTTGTTGAACACCGCGTCCTCGACGATGCGATCTGCCCCAACGATCGCCGAATTCACCATGCCTTT
>DATHCY010000170.1:0-7489 GCA_035319305.1 Methanocella sp. | reverse complement strand
CTTATTAAGCTATTTTAACAGAGTCTACCACAATCATGAGCAACAGTGTCGATGAAGGCAGGTACCTGATCCTAGGGAGCATAGACGGTCTGCTGGCAGTCCTGGGTATTATCGTCGGCTTGGCCACGACCACCCACGATTCAGGCATCATCATCAAAGCTGCACTGGGCGGCGGCATCGCCCTCTGCCTCACAAATGGCATCGGCTCTTACCTGGCCGAGACCGCCGTGGAATATGGCAGGATCTCCACTGTAGAGCGGGCGATGCTCGAGGACCTGAGGGATACTCGCATCGAAAAAATGGCCCGGAAAAAGATCATCAGGGACTCAGCCCTCAGCGGCGGATCGAGTTTCATCGGATCGATCATACCCGTGCTGCCGTTCATCATCTTTCAGGGCTGGACCGCGATCATATCATCAGTGATCCTATGTAGCATAGTACTAGGATCCCTGGGCATCTACTCAGGCAGTATATCCCGCCAGAGTTATCTCAAGTCGGTCGTACGCATGATCGGCCTCGGCGCGCTTATCGTCATAGTATGCAGTCTAGTAGGCTTCCATTAAAGGAAACTATAAAGGAAATGATCACTGTATCTACATAGGGAAGTAACGGCATGGCAGATGAGGAAATCTGGACAGAGAAGTATCGACCTAAGAAGCTGGACGATGTGATCGGCCAGCAGAATATTGTTAGCAGACTGATATCTTATGTAAAATCCGGCAATCTCCCACACCTGCTGTTTTCTGGACCGCCGGGGGTGGGCAAGACCGCCTGTGCCGTGTCACTGGCGCGGGAAATGTACGGCGAGGCTTGGCAGAGTAACTTTATTGAGCTGAACGCATCGGACGAGCGTGGCATAGACGTGGTGCGCACCAGTATTAAGAATTTTGCCCGAACAGCCCCTCTTGGCGAAGCCAGGTTCAAGATCATCTTCCTCGACGAGGCCGATGCGCTGACCTCAGACGCCCAATCCGCCCTCCGCCGGACTATGGAGCGCTATGCGACAACCTGCCGGTTCATCATCTCCTGCAACTACTCATCCCGGATCATCGAGCCGATCCAGTCCCGGTGCGCCATCTATCGCTTCGGGCCGCTGACTGTACACGATATCACCGCAGGCATACATAAAATCGCCCGCCACGAGCATCTTAAAGTAGATAAGGGCGGCATAGACTCCATTATCTATGTGGCCCGGGGCGACATGCGACGCGCGATCAACGCGTTGCAATCCGCCGCAGCCATCACCAGTGATATCACAGCCGACGTGATCTATCAGACCACAAGCACAGCAAAGCCAAAGGAGATCGAGGATATGCTGAAGCTTGCCTTGGATGGCCAGTTCATGGACGCACGGAACCGGCTTGACGAGCTGTTGATCACCTACGGGCTGTCTGGCAGCGACATTATCGACCAGATCTACAGGAGCATGTTCGAGCTCGGACTGGACGAGGATGTGCTGGTCGCACTAGTAGATCGTATCGGCGAGGCAGACTACCGACTCACCGAAGGCGCAAGCGAGCGCATCCAGATAGAAACTCTGCTGGCCCACTTCAAGCTACAAGGGACAGCTTCTAGGGAAAAGTAACCCCTGCATCTCGCAGCGTTCGTATCTGTCTAACAGCACAGATACAAGGTGCCCAGCAATTTAACCACTGCGAAGCCGTGTCAGTCATCAGTGCGGTATGCGCATGAACCCCAGGAGGGCTTCATCGATCAAAGCAGTCACTTCGAGCCCGCGCTCCTTCGCGATGACCAGCCCGGCGACCTCCGGAGTCACCAGATCGCAGAGCTCCTGTCGCTTTCTCTCGATCATACCATGCACGGCGGAAGCTTCGACTCCATCGTTAACCAGCAGGATTTCTATGCGTTCCATCAACCGCTTCTTAAAGATCCCCGGGCCCGGCCGAAAACCTGTAGGTACATTCACCGCCTTATAGTCGAAAGCAGGCGTCAACCTACCCTTTTCTTCCTTCAACAGGCCTGCCCTCAGGCCCGCTTCGATCACTTCCCTGCACTCGTCCGGGCCGAACCACTTCAGGTCGAGCGACATAGCAAAAGAGAACTCTGCCCGGGTCAACCTCGATTTTCCCCTGACCTTAAACGGCCGTGCGATCGTAGTCCTAAGCTCGTCGTCCATGGTAGTACAGCGCCGTTATCAAGATACCCGCCAGGGCCATCGCGGTGCCGAATCCAGGTGTCGGCGCCGGCGCCCTTGGGGTGCCTCCAGCACTACCGGCAGCCTCCTTCATTCTCATGACTACCGTGGTGTTATTTTCCGCCATGGTAACGTTGATCGCATCACGACCATAGCCCGGTGCGCTGGCACTGATCGTATGGTTTCCTCTGGCCACTGATACGTTAAATGTTCCATTACTGTTGACGGACACTTGGGTGCCATCTACTAGGATGCTGACGTTTTTGATCCTTGCGCCGGTCCTGTCATCCACTACTATGCCGCTGATGATATACTTTTTACCCGCACCTGGTAGTGATGAGGGGCCGATGCCTGAGGTATTGTTATTCCCTGGGGGAGTCGCCGTCGCATTAATGGAACCGTTAGCTGTAGGTATAGGGGTGGGCGTCGGGCTCGCGGATGGGGTTGAGGTCGGCGTCGGAGTAGGGCTATTGACCATATCGCGGCCAAGGACCAGCGCACCTGTCGGGTTCGAGTCGTAGCCACGAGACGTATAACTACCGGAGTCCGAAACACCTGAAAAATCGATCGTGGTATCAAACTTTCCCGTGGCTTCATGATTGACATTTATGTTGGTAAATGTATCGATGGTTCCGCCGGTGGATGGATTTCCTGCAGCAGAGTCCAGGGCGGTGCCGGTGATTACATGCCGGGTATCTAGGAAGCCCTTGTTCATGTACGGATCATAGGCGACCCAGCCCTTCTGCGGGTAATATACCTCGATCCACGCGTGCATCTCTTTTCCCCAGTTGAAAGATGCGGCACCGCTGCCGGCCGGGCTATCGAATGGTACATTATAGGGTACGTCGGAAACGAAGCCATTAACGAAGCGGGCAGGAATATTGATGCTGCGTAACAGCCCGAGCGCCAGGTTTGCCCTGTTTAGACAGGATCCGCTACTGCTGTGTAGCGAGGATAACGCGTCCTTGTTTACATTGGGATCCTGGGTCGGTATGTTTATTCTGACAAAATCCATGATCCTGTTAACGGCTTCCGCTTCCGTGTTTGCACTGCCCACAATAGAGATCGCTTTTGATTTAATTTCATCATTGGAGGATTGTACAGTATCTGTCGGATTTGTGTACTGGGACATTCCAGAAGCGCTGACCGGGTAAGGGTCGTTGAAACTGTCCGGGGTCGGGCTGGCAATCGTAGTAACATCGAAATCAGTCTGCACTGCAATTGTCTTTGACCCCGAAAAACCTGTAAGATCCCATGTATATGTATAATAATGGTTGCCGAAATTGTCCGTCTGCAGCGTAGAAATCGAATCTGGAGCTGGGTTAGCATTGATGTTGAAGTTAGATACGGACTGAGAGAAGCCATTCACATTCGTCGTATCGTACACGGGGGCCTGAAAGATGATCTTGGATCCGTTCAGCCCTGCGCAGTTCAGGTTGCTATCGGTGAACGTATCTGTAATTTTAACGTGCTCGGCGGTGCTCATCGAGCCTCCGATAATGATCGTTCCGGCCAGCGAATCTGCATTTACTCGTGTGATGGCGGACGAGTAAAATGATACAATGATAATTGTCAAAAAAACCAAAGATAATATTTTATTGGCTATCATCGCTCGTCCGTTATTTTTCATCAGCTTTCGCTCTCCTATCTATCTTTCGTTTTTTCGTTTAGCCTTTAAAACGCTTGAGCTGGGCCTCTATGGTGTTGGCGATCTCTTCGGGCATCGTCCGTTCTTGGCCATCCATGTTTGCCACCCGTAGGTTCAGCTTGCCATCGACCGTAGCTCTGACCAGAAAGACGTCGCTCTTCAGCGACATCCGGTTGAAGTGTTCGTCCAGATATGAATATTTCACGGTAAACCTGAAATCGATCGTGCCCCCGGGCTCGAGTCCGGGCAGTACTGATGCCAGGTTCTGCTGCGTCAAAGGCAGAAAATCAACCCTTCGTGCTGCGATCTCAATCAACAGTTCGCATTTTGCCTTTACCGTATTAACGCGGCTTTTTATGCTGGGGCCGTCCGTATCAAAGTCCGTCGCTCCTATCTTTCCATTGATGCCTGCCATAGCCTTGACAAGGTATCTCGTGTCTGCACTATAGCCGTAGTTCCGATCTAAGTCGACCTGCGATGGAAAACGATAATAAATACGTTCCATGGGACGAGCCATCTCCTTCCTTTTATATATTTATACCATGTGGGTGATGTCAGATATATTTTTTGTGTCAAAGGCGATAGCCGTCGGGTCACAATTGCTCATACCGCGGAATCGATATAACTCAGGTCGCGGAGTCCACGACTCCATGGCCCGATCTCGGGAAAACGCTGGCGAAGTGCTATTACTCTGGTAAATGTGTCAGCATGAGATCAGCATGATACGGATCGTGGAACTGTTGCCGGATGAAGAGTTCGATGATATAAGAAAGCTCAAGGCGTTTTACCTGGATCTGCTGACAGGAGGGCTCAATACGATGGGGTATGCGGTCACCCCAATTGACCTCAGTGAGCTATATAGCTTTGAACGTATGATCCTCCTGGAGACCAATGCCCCGGGTGCCGTGGTGGACAGTATTTTGAGAAATCATCATCTCAAATGGGGAAATGGGTTATGCGTGTGTGTGGCGTGATCCATAAAGTACCGCCTGGTCCAATCCGCGCCCTTTAAATTATCTGCCAGGTCGCCCCCTCCTCCGGCGACCTAACTCTTTTATATGATCGCTGCGCTCTCTCCTGCAGGAGTATAAATGTTCGACGCAGGCAGCATAGGCGTGATAGCCATGATAATTCTTCTTATAGTAATCGTGCTCGCCGTCCTGCTCAAGTTGCTGAACCCGGGGGACCGGGAGATCGAGGTACAGCAGGTGAACGCCACCCCGGTGCCTTTCGACGACAGCCGGTTTATGGATGCGTTTGTGGAGCCGGTCTACGAAGACGGCCTCGAGCACCTGGAGGACGCGGTCGACTCGATCCGTAATGGCTGGGACGTCTTCGAGCACGGGGCGTATGTGGAGGCGGCGGAGGAGTTTATAGCCGCGTCGCGCAGCATTGACGAGGCTTCCAGGAAGTTCCGGGAGATGCTTTCGATGGTCGACGACCAGGGGAGCCCGCAGGTGAAGCTGTCCCGTCAGCGGCTGGCCGAGTGCAAGCGGTTTCGGCAGGGCGCAAGGGACATGGAGGCCGCGTGCGATGCCATGCTCGCAGGGAAAAAGGATGATGCACTGGCGCTGGTCAGCGGTGCGAAGGGAGTACGCCGGCAGGCGGACGAGTGGAAAAAAGAGCTTTGAGCGCCGGAGCACCAAGCTAGGTCAGCCGTTTTTAAAAATCGTCACCAGATTCAGGGTACACCCGTCCCGCCCCTGATTTCCATGTTGATCATGCCTTGGGAGAGTATCTCGTATTTTATGGAGAGCATGGTGCCCGGTGGGACGCGTTTTACCATATCCGCTGCGAAGGTCAGGTCCAAACAGATCTTCAGATGGGTGATCTCATACTTCGAGAGCGTCTCTGGGTACAGCAGCTTTGAAGCTACCGCAGGGGATACGCTGAACATGGCAGCGATGGCGGCGAATCCCGGGTTCTGGGCGATCATCATGATCATGGCCTCGCCTGGGTTTATATTCTCCGGGTATTTGGAGGTGATGGAACTGAAGTAGGGAGTCCGGGTGATCCTGGTCACCGCTTCTTTGACGAACGCATCGTTCACGGTGGCCTGGGAATAGCGAGATGACAGGAAATTATATACCTGCTCCGACTCCCTGACGATCGAAAACACGTCTTTATAGCCGTCGAACGTCGCGGGCAGGCGGTATAGCGACATTCGCCCCTCCTCGATCTTCACGTCGAGCTCATCACAGATCGACTTCAACGCACTCTTGATATCTTCCCCGCTCGTGAAACCCGACAACTTGTCGGACAGAATATCGTGCACCGTGACATAGTCAGACTGAGTCGCGAGGTACATGATCAGCCTGATCGCCTGCTCTTGATTATCAATTGCCATAATAGTATCCGATATCTTCTTTTTTAATGTAATAAATGTTGCCACAGCGGGCGACAATATGATCGATGTGTGTCCGGGATAAAAATATATAATGCGGAGCGAGAATGGATGATCAAATGGCGCGCTACACCATCATAGTCTCGACTATGGATTTCGCTAGCATCAACATCCGGGATAAACTATTCCATATAGGCCTCTGGGAAAGGGCCCGTGGAAACGACCGGTTCAGGGTCTATCGGCAGGGGCAGTTTATGCTGGTCGAAACTGATGATTACCACGTCTTCCATGACGGTATCGATAGGGAGCTGGAGGCCATGGGATACAAGCCTGATGCGATCATTTTCGCATCCAAGCACCGCAGCAAAGACGGACGTAAGACTCTGACAGTCCACCATACCGGCAACTTTGGCGAGGCGAGGTTCGGAGGCAGGTCCCATGAGTTGGCTACAGCTGCACCCAGGGTTGCATTGTCGCTGCTGAAAAACCTTAAGTTTCGGGCTACTGGGTACGATATCTCGTACGAGGCGACTCACCACGGGCCCTCTGATCTGGTGACTCCGTCGGTATATGTCGAGATCGGGAGTTCTGAGACGGAGTGGAAGGATGCTGGAGCTGGAGAGGCTGTCGCCCGGGCTATTCTGGATATCAAGGAGGATGCGGATGCGCCTGTCTACTTGGGCATCGGAGGTAACCACTATGCGCCGCGTGAGACCGCGCTCTCGCTGGAGGCTGGGACCGCATTCGGCCATATTATCGCCGATCATGCGATCCCGTTGCTGACCGGGGAGACCCTGGCTCAGGCGTTCGAACGATCCGGCACTAGGATCGCATACATAGACCGGAAGTCGATCCCGGCTGATGAGCGCAGGCGTATCGAAGGCCTGCTCGCATCGTCAGGTTTCGAGGCGCATACCGAATCGTACATCAGGGATGTGGCACTGAACCCCGTGCTGAAGTGTCATCGTCTGCGGGATTTGATGGTTTGGCGGAAGCTTTCCCGGCCGCAGGTTTCCGAGAAGCTCCGGGAAAGTGCGCCGAGGTGCGGCTCGGGCAGGTGCGATGCTTGTCCGATCTGGGCGGCGACAGAGATCAACGGGGAACTGCTGGCGTTTTCCTATAAACTAGATCGCGATAGTGTTCTGAAAATTTTCAGCGGCGCGCCTGTGATCTACTTTCTAGATAATACCGGTCGTCCGGCGAGTTTGGTAGTCGGTATGGATCGGCAATCTCTTGACCGTGCTACGGCATGGATCACAGAAAGGTGCGTCGAAATCCTCAAAACCCGGCACAAGATCAAGTATGATCCTATTGAAGGAATGCTGTATGTGATCGAACGCCG
>DATHCY010000169.1:0-20766 GCA_035319305.1 Methanocella sp. | reverse complement strand
TATTAGCCTTACTTTTCCTTTACTATCTATTACTTTTATTGTGTTAGAGTAATCCCCAACATAGATAGTGCCATTCGAATCTACGGAGATCCGTGCTGTACCTGAGATAGGGGTCGAATTATCCGAGTATACTTTATTTATCGTGCCGTTAGGGGATATTGAAGCTATATACGACGTGTTCTCATATGTTTGAATAAATCTTAAACCGCCAGGATCGCCATAGTAGGGTTGTGTCATATTGAAATAGCTAAAGTATATAGTCCCATTATTATCAACTGCAATAGAATTAATCATCTTTTCAGCAAAATCGCTTCGATCATTCGTGTATATTGTACTTACAGTTCCGTTTAAACCCATTTTTTGTATGGTTATATCACTCAAAAAATAGTTGCTGGGGTGATTGAGCATGTAGAGGTTGCCGTCTTTATCTGTCGTTATATCAATATTATTGCCTATTGGGATTACCGTCTCCCTGCCACCGTGACTAAATAAATGTATGGCATTTGAGACCGTATCATTTCCCCATATCAGAGCATATACACTGCCATTCCCATCAACGGTAATCACTTCCGGGGCAAATAGATCATATGCCATTACAGAGGGCACTAACATAATGATAATAGATGATACTATAATGACGAGAGCGCTTCTGAAAAACCTCATTGTCGTAACCCTACACATATTTATTGTAACAAATTTATTAAATTTGTTTGACTCTGATATTAAATTAAATTTACGGTTAAATAAAACTTAGACACACAGATAATAAAAATTAATCTGGGTATCTAAACAACCCACCCAAGCATAATATAAAATTGGGGTTAACCCCAATTTATCAACTCTAACGTTTCATTTGTATCTGGAACGTATATTTTTAAGGGCACTGGAACAGCAGGATCATCCCACAATAAATGTTCGTGGTTGTCAGCATCCCACCTATACTTATCACAATTGTATTGCGTGCCATTTAACATTAGGTTGTCTTTACCCACTTTAACCAACGTCTGGTTCCAATAGGCGGAAAACAATAAATTCGCGTTATCCTGGTATTGTGATTGTTGACCCGAATAGTTTTGTTCTAAAATAAGCTTACCATCCTCAAACCGAGACCAATTTCCACCTAACATCATATCCCCAGCCATGTTCCAATAAAAATTTTGCACATAGGAGATATTACCATAACTTTGTACCATGCTAACATGCTTAGCGGGAGTGCCATTAAAATATCCACTACCAAATTGAAGCTTGTAATCAACCGTAGGGTATACCTGTCCATTCATATCCCCAAGTTTTGAGTTTAAAGACCTGTATTCATACCAGGAGAAATTATCCATTTGGAATGTATCTGACATCTTTACCGTTTCATTGCTGTTTATACAACCAGGGATTAGTGGCACGGTGAAAACTAATAATAACAAAAAAACAAGTCCTTGAACCTTCAAATTAATACCTCAAAGGTATAGTGTATCGTAAATAGTCATATATGTATATTGTTTAAAATATGTAAATACGTGTCTGATGAACTGTTTTTGTCCATGCATTGTCAACTCCAATTATCATTACACCACCCATAGATTATCATGTTTAACAGACGTATCGATGACGATTTGGAGAAAATCGCTAAACAGCCAGTGTGTAAGTACCTATTATGTTTTTAATTTGCGCTCTACTTATTATCGTGTCCCGCGGTCAAGCTGGAGGCCATCTATTTTGCGATTACAGGTATCACCGCTTAGATCAACTCTGTATTGCCAGCATCCGACACCAAACGGTTTCTGACAATTCGATAAAGTTCGGCCAGAGGATCCAAGTCGGCCGCCTGCACACATGATGCGGGTGCGTCACATTGACCCGTATAGGAGCAGGTTGAACTATCAGTGTTAGCGGGGGCTGACTGTATACAGGATATAATGTTAAACCGAGATATAGATGATCGGTTGTATATCAAATCAATCCGATGGTCTCATTGTTATGAAATTATAGCGTTGTGTGCGTAGAGTTGGTATAGCAGTATACCCCCAGAATGGGGAATCTGCGGTAAAACAGCAGCCTATTTATACAAAGCCGACTAATAATACCAAATAAAAACGAGAGGTGACAAAGTATGGCAACAAATAACATAAAATGCTATCTTTGTGGCAAACATGCGACTGATAACCTTAACGGAAGGCCGGTTTGCGACAGATGTATGAAAAAGCAGCAGAAAAAGAGATAAGACATCCTGTCCTGAATGGAAGAAGGGTTTACTCCAATTTTTATTTCGGCGTCAGTTTCCCCTCCGGCTTAGGGTATGTTTTGCTGCCGAGTCAGCTGCTGGCACCGTTGCTCGAATCGTAGTAGATAGATGATGGGCCATTATCTACGTGTTGGCCGGTGTGCTATCCGAGCCGGTCAGGCTGATTGATATGCTCTCCGCCACATCCTATTCACCGGTCGAATCCATGGCCGTAACCGCCTACCCTGCAGTATTTATCAGCGTTGACGGGATCTGGGGGAAATCGTTCTGCGGATAGCGTTTATCGTGACAGTGCTGGATGGCCTATTCGTATTACCGGCCCGCCCATGCGATCCTGGTAAACACACCATGCTACATACGCCTTTAGGTTGCCGTTAGGGCGCCTGCGAAGTAGTCCTCATATTTTCACGGTTATTGTGGTGGTGGCGTTATTGTATACGAAGTATCCGTTTCCGTTGGTCATTTGGAAGTTCTTGTCGTCTGGGCTTGCTCCTACGATGTATGTGGTGTATAGGCTGGTCGCGGTGCTAAACTTGGAGATTTTGTTGATGTGCGGGTTTAGCGATCCGAATGTTTTGGCTGTCGAATTGTAGCTGGGAGTCCACCCGATCATATTCCACCCCGGATTAAGCGTCAACGTCCGGGGACCGTCAACCTTCACCCCTTTGAGAGTGAGAGTCGTCGGGCATGTACAATTGATAAAGTACCCCGTATCAGGGATAAACTGGATGTTCTTATCCGGGCCGCTCACCCCTACAATATAATTGCTGAATGATTGTGTGTTCCCATTAAACACCGAAACCTTATCCACCCCACCAGAACTAGAAATATTACTAGCCCAAAACGAACCATTCTGAACAGGCAACGACACCATATTCCAACCCCTACCCAACGAGAACGTATAGGATGTTGGGGTCGGTGTTTGGGTCGGTGTCGGGGTCGGTGTTTGGGTCGGTGTCGGCCCGTTTCCTGTTGCGGTGATATATGTCGGGTTACTGGTCGTGGATCCCTTGCTATTTGATACGGTCAATGTGATTGGGTAAACTCCGGTCTTGTTATAGGTGTGGTCCGCGTAGTTCCATGTGATCGCGGCTCTTTGGTTTGAATCCATGTCACCTATCTTCACCGTGGTGCTAGTGCCGTCGCCCCAGTTCCACACCCATTTTACCGGTCTGCCGGAAGCGTGCTGCTCCACGTGGACAGCGCCAGGTGCAACTACGGTTGTATGATCGATTGTGAAAGCGCTGGTTGGCACGCTATTCGTGTAGTTAGCAGCACTCACAAAAGGCAAATCGTACTTGGTCATATACGAATTCGCATATGTATATGGGAGCGAGCTGCCGTAATACCATGAGTGCCCCGGGTTGGCGGTATGATCGAAGAACGACACGTATGACCAAAAGAATGGTGCTACATGGTAGTTGATGCTCCAGTTCATTAATGGCTCGACATAATTGGAGTCGTTACCTCCCAGTACATCGCTGGCAGATCCGCCGTAATCCGACCATTCTCCTAGGAACAGTGGGTAATGGTCGAGTAGGGGCAGGTTAGAGTCCCAGTTGCCATAGCCATATGCGGCTACGTCGCTGGCATTATACTCGTGGATGCTGTAAACGATATTGTTATTGTCTAGGGGATTTGATGACAGGCTGTCGCTCAGCGGAAGTGTGAGCGGGTTGTTAGTACCTTTGTTGAACGCGCTGTTGGAACCGCCGTTAGGCAGTGTCATTACTACCAGCGTCTTTCTCGCGCCGGCTTCGCGGATCGTATTCAGGATGGTCTGATCGTAAGGCTGAAGTCTCTGCCAGCTCGCGCCGTCCACTGACCAGACTTCGTTGTATGGTTCGTAGATAACGAAAGGATTACCTGCGTATCGGGGAGCAATACGCTTCCATAGCCAGATCAGGTTCGACTGATTAGGGGCGTATCCGCTGGCCATCGCGTACTTGAGGTTCGTACCGTTCAGTATCGGATCGTAGGATTCGGGCGAGCCGGAAGCATGGGTGTCGATGATAACGTACATGCCGTGTTTGGTCGCCGAGTTCACGATAGAGTCGAGCGCCGAATCGTAAGAGTCCCAGTGCTGCGCGACTGTTACACCGTTTATCGGGTTATTCGTATAGTAGATTGATGCTGGCATGTTATGGGGGTTTTTAGGGTCCACATATGTATTGTAGCGGTAGTAGAACGGTGCCACCTGTATCCTGATCGCGTTGACGCCCCTGCCCCTCAAATCGGTCATAGCATCATCATAGGTCTTATTAGACTCCACACACCAATCCACTGTATCGCCCCACACGTCTCCGCCGTATCCGAGGTTGGTGCCGACCAGTTGCACGGGGGTACCGTTCGCATAGGACAGCTCCCCATGATTGTTGTATAGACGATAAGACTCGTCTGGCGTGGCGGCATGGACCACTATGGAGTTCAGGATCAAAACAGATAATAAAAGGAAGATTATCAGCGCTGCGAAAAGGGAAAAACACCACACCTTATTTTGACTAACCATATGATCCACTCCATCAACTAATTTCACCCACGAGGACGTTTTCGACCGATAGCTACATGAGCACGTTGATCAACCTGAATGGAAGCTAGCTGGCAGGCCACCCACCTGTCATTGAGGATTCCACGCGGTTAATATTTACTTCCTGACCGATTCTGCAGATAATGATATGATATGATCCCGGAATAGCGCTTTAGGGAGCTGGGATATTTACGCCGATTGCTGGCATGAATCATGGCAACTCAAATTATTACCCTTACAGTAATTATTGAAGCATATCGTGTTCCACTGTTGCTTTTCGGCCTCTTTATTAACCCTATAGTTATTAATCGGTTAAATAGTTTTATGGAAACATTGCAGAAAAATGAAAACGGCGCGGCCGTCTGATAAAGCCCTACGCGACGAAAATGCCTGTAACGATATCTCTGTATGCAGGTCCCGTCCCATGGGTGGGATAGGGCCTGCTTGTTCGACCGAGCCGGTGTAAATTCAGATGTGTACTGGTCTTCCGCGTTACTTCGGCGTCAGTTTGCCGCCGTTGGCCAGCGTAACCGTCTTGCCGCCTAGCCAGTTGCTGGCGCTGTCGCTCGAGTTATAGTAGATGGTGTGGCCGTTGTCCTTAATGTTAGATAGGGTTCCGTCCGAATCGGTCAGGCTGGTCAGATACGAATCCCCTGTCACAACCCATCTGCTTGCCGAATCCAAAGTCAAAATCATCGACTTTGCAGTATTATCCGCGTTGATGGAGCCGGTGAGGATGGTGCCGTTCTGCAGTGTGGCGGTGATTGTGCTGAGATTATCGGCGATGATATCTCCAGGAAGGGTTTCACTATCAGCGGTAAAGGTCACGATACCGCCGTTAGAACCTGACGCGCCCCAGCTGTCCGCGCTCGCTTTCAGAAGGGTTCCGGCGCCGGTAAGGTTTGCTCCGGTCAGCTTGATGAGCGCGTTCGTGTTGGTCACGTAGAACAGCGGACCTTCTGCTGCCGTGAGTGAGCCTCCGGTCATCGTGAAGGTGCCTGTGCCGACTCCGGCATCGCCAGAATAGCTCTGGTAAATCATGACGCCCTGTTTCACCGCGCCCGACAGGGTGGTGTTGTAGAGGGTAATCGAGTTCTTGCCCTCGATGACTGCCGCCTCTGATCCGGCGGCCTTGAGCGTGGCGTTGGAGACAGTGAAGTTGCCTGTGCAGTAGATGCCCGGCGAGCCCTCTCCTGCCGTGGTCATGGTACCACCTGTGATGATCTCGTTGCCTTCGCCCCTGTCCGATGCGATTGCGGCGCAATGGGCTCCTTGGGTGGAGATGGTCAGGTTGTTGCCAAAGATGGTGCCGCCGTAGGTCACGTCCACGCCACGTGATGAATCCCCGGCCGTCGTGATCATGAGGTCGTTCAGGTAGACCGTGGTTCCGGTTCCTGTTGAGAATACGCCGTTGGCGCCGTTGGCATTTGTAGTCACGCTGCCACCGTTGATCGTCATCGTGCTGCCGTTTGTTGCCAGAGCGCCCGCGTTGAGGCCGGCGAAATTGCTGCTATCATCTGAAGAGCTATCACCGCTCTTGGTGATGGTCGGATCGGTCAAGGTCAGATTACCACCATTGGCCACATATACACTGGATACGTCGGCCGCGGTGGATGTGTATGCCTGGCCGGTCTCGGTCGCAGCCTTGCCATCCACGGTATACACGCCGCTGACAAGGTAGGACGAAGCCGTGCTACCGCCCGGCGCTGCGCCTCCTGCAGGGGCAGTGCTATTGGTCGTTATATCGCCGCCATGTTGGGTGCCGGAAGGAGGCCGTCCCATTGTAGTGACATTACCATCGGGTGGAGCACCGCCAGAAGTTGCATTCTGTCCTATGGAGACGTTCCCCCCGGCGCTATCGGTTGCAGAAACATTGCCTCCCATAGTCGGCGCCGAAGTAGATGTTCCGGTGCAGCCTGAGATGACGGCGACAGCCAGCACCAACAGGATTGCTGATATTACAAATTTTTTATCGATCATAACCGATCAATCCCTAGTTATTTATGGCAAAAATTTCCGGCCGAGAATATATTGTTTCTCGTCCAATCATCAAACTATAGTTCTTGGAGGTGGTTGTATTTCGGCGGGATCCGGGTTGATCGTTGGCTTGTCCGGTTGCCAGGGAACGAAATGATCGTTGCGCTCACAGTTTTTTATCTCTCTTGACAAAGGCGAACATGGCTCCGATCGCGGCCAAGCAGGGGATTAAGCCGAATCCAGGTATTGGTATGCTGTTTCCCCCGGAGGGCCCTGTGGTCGCTGTGGGTTGCCCGGTCGTCGGTGCGGCCACGCCGGCTCCTAAGGATATATCTTTGCTGGTATCCGTGTCGGTTTGGACTAAGAACATTTCCGAGGTCACGTCATCGTAGCCACTTTTATTGACGTTGATCTGGTACATCGTATTGCCGCTGGTTACAGTATCGAACCTGTAATGGCCGCTGGTATCGGTATATGTGCAGCGGGCTGGTGTATCTGGGTCGAAGGGAGTCTGAAGACAGACTGACGCGCAGGAAACCCCCGCAGTGCTCCCTGTCGTGGTTATATACCCGGAGACATTGCCGGTTTTTGGGGTCGGGGATACATACGGGGTAGGTGTGACAGTGGGCGGTACGACCAGGTATACGTTCACCATGGACTTCGAGCCGGCGCCCACACCGAACGATTCAGAGTACCCATCCCCATACCCTGGATACTGGGCCACGAGCTTGTAAGGTTTGCCCTCGGTCGCGTTGAGGTTTCCTATGTGGAACCGGCCAGACTCGTCCGAGGTGCCGCTGGCATAGACTTGAGTAGGGTTATCCGCACTAACCACTAGAACGGTCGCATTCGGCTGGGAGTCGGTCGTCACGACCTTACCCACGTAACCAGCGACGGCGCCGATACCGTTTCCCGGCGGCATATTTGCGGGCGTAAAATTGCCATCAGCCATACCGGACCCGGCGGTTATTGCAATAAACGTGATAAATAGAATAATGCCTATTCCCACCTGTCTTTTAGAGATCATACCACTATCTAAAACGATTAGATATATAAAGCTATTATCACGATCGGTTAACCATGAGTAGGATCGTCGCTCATCGATCGGCAAACCACCCCCTCCTAACGGGCGGGGCTTCCTGATTCACGGTGACAATTTGCAATCAGCATCGCTGCTGAATGTGTCGACTACCTGCTCGACAGACAAACCGACATGATCCACACCCTTCCAACCAGAGACCCGCACCAACACCCAAAATATTCAACACAGTGTTGAAAATTCCTATCCAACTGAACGTTACAGTACGGACAAATGTGTATTATATCTTTTAAGTCTTTCTTGACTATGTTTCCGCAGATAGAACATTTCCGGGCGGTGTTCCTGGGGATCCACTTTTAGGTGTTTACCAGCACCCTCAGTCTTGAAACAAGCTTATCAAAGAGGCCCCGTCACCCGGCATCCGGAGTATGTCGAGGTCTTCTACGCTGATATCAATTCTGATATCAATTGTTGATGTAATATCTTGAGATTTGGTGGTTGTGATTATTCCGCCGATTTGCTATGTACTCGTGTAGTTTTGCCGGCTTCTTTTTGTCTTTACTGATTCTGAGTCGTCTTTTCTTATTGGCATGCAATTTTCTGCTAATGCTTCTCTGCAAACGCTTTACTTTCTGGAGTGATTGAGCCAGGTATTTCGGATTACGGAACTCGTTTTGATCGCTATCAGCAGAATGTCTTGACGCCTGTATCAATGCCAATAGTGTTGTTGCTACCGGTTAATAGCAGTATCCGGTATATTCATTTGAAATACGGCGTAAGACTTATCGGTCTTGCTTTTAACTATTTGTACGCCCTTAACATTCATAGGCAGTTCGCGGTGCGGGTTCAGGCGAATAGCACGTGTTTTGCTTAGTTTCGGTTCACCTGTTTCGCGGTTGAGGTTGAAAAGAATGTTCAGTTAGTTGTCCGGGCTGAGGAGGATCGATCTATAGATGGGGTCTCTGGAGTTTCGGATATAGTCCTCGTGTTTGACGTCAGATTTATCGAGCAGATGCAGCGGTAATGGTGGTATTCCGTAGACGTCATGGATAGCCATACGCAGGAACAGTCCGGTGGCGGCTGGGTTAATGCCTGCGACGAACTTTCCATCGCTTATGGTATCTATTAAGATATCGGTTGAGAAACGCTGGTTCTCCCGGATCGTCTGCATTAACACAGCTGTGTGCTCGTCGTTCGGGTCAGCTCCCTTTAGCCGTCTGGAGTTATGGAGAACCTCCAGCTGTTTAGGGTTAGCATGCAGGAAGCCGGCCATGGTCAAGCAGGACTCTCGCAGCCGCTCATACCCCCGCATCCCGGCTATACGTCCTTTTATCGCTGTATTGATCCGTTGAAGGATGCGCGCCACAACTGCAGAGCATAGCGATTCTTTTCCGGGAAAGTGGCGATGCAGCGTACTCCGATCCACTCCCGCTATCCGAGCCACCCCGTCCATGGTCACCTGATCAACCCCGGCTTCGTAGATCATTCGCTCTGCAGCATCAAGCAACTTGTCAGGTATAGTACTATCGTGCCTTATTCGATCCATAATAGATAACCCGCCAACCATTTGTCGGTTTCCGCGCTGGCATTTAGTTGCATAGGCCGCATCGCATATCAACTTTGACGTTACCGGATAACCGGTATCCTGCGCAGACATAGTCCGCCAGCCGGGTATAATTTCAAACAAAACTGTTATGTTCCATAGGGATGACTACTATGTTCGATATATACATGGGCAAGCGAAAAAATCGTGTTGGCGGCACAGAAACGAGTGCTTTTGGTACTTCGGGAAGAGTTAGCCACGATTCCTCAAGGTTCTATCGCAGCCGCCTGTATGACGAGTTTAGAGTTGAGGGGATCGTGGAGTATACTGAAAACCCGCTCCCGGCAGAGTGTACTGACACGATTTTTTGTCACTCCAGCGAACAGATGGTGGAACTGCCCGATAACAGCATCCACCTAATGGTCACTTCGCCGCCATATAACGTCGGAAAAAAATATGATGAGGATCTCACTTTACAGGAATATCGGGAGGCTCTGGCCAACGTCTGGAGGGAGACCTATCGGGCGCTGGTGCCGGGCGGCAGGGCGTGTGTCAATGTCGCTAACTTGGGCCGGAAGCCATATCTGCCACTGAACGGGTTCCTTGCCAGGGATATGATGGACGCAGGCTTTATGATGCGTGGGGAGATCATCTGGAACAAGGCATCGTCCGCGAGCCCGTCTACAGCCTGGGGAAGCTGGCAGTCAGCTAAAAACCCCACGCTTCGGGATACCCACGAGTATATCATGGTCTTCTGCAAGGGAACATTTTCCCGGGCGGGCGGCAACAAAAAGTCGACCATCACCAGGGACGAATTCCTGGAACTAACCAAGAGCGTATGGACATTTGGTGCCGAATCGGCGAAAAAGATCGGCCATCCCGCACCGTTTCCGGTCGAGCTGCCGCTGCGCTGCATCAAGCTATTCACTTTTGAAGACGATGTGATCCTGGATCCGTTTATGGGCAGCGGCACGACCGCTGTGGCGGCCCGCGACTCAGGCAGGCAATTTGTAGGCTATGAGATAAACCCAGAATACGTCGAAAAGGCCGGCATAAGGATCTCCAAGCATTTCGATCAGAAATGATAACACGACCGGCGACTGACCGGCGCAATGTTACAAATACTTGCTCATTCATGTTCTTTATTCCGCTTAAATGCCTGGCGAGCTAATGAGACTTGGTTCAACGCCGCCCTGAAGAGGAGGGGGTTTTCTCTTGCTCTGTGTTTGTTATCGATAAGCCAACGTGTTGGTTGTTGATTAATTATTCGGACCCTTTCAGTTCCAGTGAGTAGAGGAACTCCTCGGAGCGCAAGTACTTTATCGCGATGGTAATCGGGTTTTTGCCCTCGCCGTAATCGTAATTTGGGAAAATTTTACCGTCCTCAAGCCGGAACATACCTGATGCTATCATTTCGTCGAGGGCGCCTCCTTCGAGGCATTCTTGATGGAACCCCCAGTTAACGAAGGGAAAGTGGCGCTCGCGGAAAAATTGGACGAGTTCGTCCCGGTTTACTGGTTGATCACAGATCAGACATCGTACCTGAGGGAGATACCGGTCGCTGTTCAGGAAAACGCTGTCCGCCGCGATCGAGATCTGGCCGTCCGATGTTAGGGCCTCTAAAACAGACAGGGCCCGCTCCCGGTCCGCGTCGATGAGGCCTAGCACTTCATTCAGATCGGCTATATGTCCTTTTTTACTCGCGATAAAATCTAGAACTTTTTGCCGGGTCGCTTCGATGTTGGTATCGTCGGACATTTGGAAAACCTTCTACGTCTACCTGCCGGCCGATACCTTGTCGCTCGAGTCGGTGTCATTCATGCTGATATCGTAGATCGTATAGTTGGCGAGGTTCAGTCTGTTGATAACCTCTTCCCTGATACGCTTGGCATCCTCGTGATCTATACATGTGATCGAGCCGTCTATGACTTGGCGTCTGTTACAGATATCGTAGTAGATCTCATCGACCCCGATCTCGATGTGACCGATGGAAAGTCGGACTTCTGTGTGGAACGCTTCTAAATCAGTGGTAAATCCCATGAGGTCGCCAAAAGGTTCTCCTGTGCCTGCGATCTGAAACTTCAGGACGATATCAGTTAGCATCATTTTATAATATATCCTAAAGGTTAAAGCGTTTTTCTAGCAGATAGCCGACAGGAACCTTAAAATGGAATTAGGCGAACATAGTTGGATATACAGGGAGATCGTCGATGCTACAAATCAGATACTCCAGTCGTATCGGGTTGCTAGCGATGTTCAGCACTGTCGCGTGGATGGTGCTCGCTGGCACTACCTACTCCGTGAGTCCGTTTCTAGCTGTTTTGTCAGCGCTTTTAGCGATTATATCAGCCCTCGTCTTTTTCAGTTATGTCTATCAGTTCGTTTACTCGAGGCCTCAGTACGAGGCGAAAGATTTTGAGACGGAGGGCGAGACGAAGTAAATAGGTCGCAAGGACGCCTATGATTATCCGCCCCAAATTGCCTTGGGATCCCGCGGGGTAGCACGAAAACACAAAACACTTTTAGAGGGATACTAGAACCTGGATACACTAGAGGGTCCGCGGTAAAACTACAACTACTTAGGACGCCAGTTAAAACTCGGAGGGCGCTAATTTGATATTCGATAGCGTGTACCCGAAAAGTATATTGATCTCCAGGCTCGATCTTCAGTAGCCTATGTCCGAAATCAAAGGCCTCATTTTCGACCTCGACGGGACGATCATCGACAACTATGATGGGTATATGGAGAACATGCTTAAGTGTGTCGGCGATGAGATCGGCTGCAACTTCACCATTAAGCATGCCAGGGACCTGTGGTACTCCATCGGCGCTGTTTCTCGGGATGAGGTGATCCAAAGCTGGGGGGTGGAGCCCGACCGGTTCTGGGAGGTCTTTAACAGGTTCGAGAGCCTGGAGGTGAAGCTGAAGAACACGTATGTTTATAGGGATGCGTTGGCAATCTGTGATGTCGATCTTCCGAAGGGCATCGTTACGCATACGCCGCTGGAGCATACCCAGAGGTTGCTTGAAATGGCCGGGCTGAGGGGGTGTTTCGTCTCGATTGTTGCCTGCACTGAGGAGACCGGGTTCAAGCCGTCGCCTCTGCCGTTGATATACTGTTTGATGGAAATGAAGATCATGCCGGAGGAGGCGATCTATTTTGGCGACACAATATCAGATATGATGGCGGCCCGTAGTGCTGGGGTGGGGTGTGCCTACGTAAACCGTTTCGGCCGCAATATAGACTTTCGGCCGGATTATGAGATCGACAGCCTGGAAAAAATCAAAAATATTGTCGATATGGCGGTACTTGATGGGGGTTGTGCCACCCTAAATACAAATGGTGATGGGTGCGTTAAGAACCCAAAAATTTTGTGAGCTACCCGGTTAAGCCATTGTCTATCTATACTATTTATACCTAATCGCCTGTTTCGCTTAAACTTGTGTTTCCTGACTCGGTTTCAGATTTACAAGATGAATCCGGCTCATTTCTAAAAGAAAATCTGCGTGTGTTGTAGAAATGACTAAAGTAGGCTGGGTATCGGATGTTTCGAATAGACCGTGTAGATCGAACGTTTGGAGTATTCGTAATTGTATGGTGGTATTAGAGCTCCCAAATTAACTCCTGGATGAACTATACATGCAAAAAGTTTATTGCCGTATCGATGTAAATAGTGAGTCCGGCGAGCTAGTCTGGGTGACTCGGCGTCACCTATAATCCGAAATCGTCGGCATGCGGAGGACGAAGCCCGAAGAAGACGTCTTCTGATGCATGAAGGCCTTGTCTTCTCTACGTTGAAAATCCGTCCTGCTGGGTTAGCGGTGGTAAGTCGCCGTGCTGGAGAGCACGTCGGCCACCTTAATTGCGGGGACCGGCACAGGCCCGGAAGGGAGCATGCTAACCGTGAACAACTGACGCTTGCAGGGGCGCGGGTTGGAGGAAAGGGGCAAGATAACCTATCATGTGCGGGGATGACGACTGAGGGTGCGCTCGCTACTATCTATTTCTTAAATAGGATTCTCCTTCACCAGTATACGTTAATATCGGAGATCACCCCATTATTGAAGTACTTCATTCCGTCACATAGATTCTTAGTGATGATGGTTTTGCCGCTGGTCGTATCGACGTAGATCATCCCCGCGTCTGTGGTGGGAAATACTGCCAGAGCGTGGCCGTCATCCTTACCGACGAAATTCAGCCCTGCATATCCGCATTTAATGCCAACGCCCTCCGCATTATGCTGAAGCTCTACGGCAAAATCGGCGCAGGTAAAGTTCGGGAAATCGTATTTTTTATGGACTGTACTGTCGGAGTCCAGGAAATTCATTAGTTCCTTGTAAGATGGTACATGGGCTTCCGGATTTTCTATCAAGACTGGGTGTCTCTGGAGTGAATCTTGCCTATTGGGGATCATGTTGTACTTGAAGTGCGATTTATCGTCCGACTTAAGTGGCGATGTAGTTTTTACCAGCAAGTCCCCCGGGCCGCCAAAGGTAGCAACCTGGTCGTTATCCGTGGTGATACACCGATCAAATATATGGTTGCTACCGATAGCATGGTCTGCTATGGTATCTGCATCTGACTCGATGATGATCCCTGCCGATACTGTGATAATCGTGAGGAGCATTAGTGTTGCAACTATACGCACAGCTTTTGGAACCTGTGAAAAACCCATAACCACCACAATCCAATTAAATATTACCGTTATTATTATATAAAGTATATCTTATTGATCAACCCTTCCAGTTCGACGATAAGCATATGCTCTACGCACCCATTATACCCATAGAGAGATCGACCAGCCTCCCCCGGGTAAAGTAATCGGATACCAGGCATGATATTTACACCAATTATATTACTATCCAACAGATTTCCTGATATACATATATATAGAGACGCTATAAGTTAGGAAATATTATAAACACATGATAGTATTTCTATTAATCCAGAACCGCTTGAAACTTAATCACATGAACGTAATCGCGTAATCGACAGCGAAAATCTAAGACTCGTTTGGTAGACTTTATGATAGTGCAGACAAAAAAAATTATCAAAATCAAAGACGACATAACTAAAACCATCAATTACATCACCAAAATTAAACACGATGTAACATTTGCAGCACTGCTCCTAGTTCTTTACATTCTAATCGCCATCGGACTATTGGTCTACATCATGCTATAATAACCACAAGCTACACCGATCTGACATACCCACAGCTAAAAGCTTGCGGGGTCCTACAGTCAGCCGTACCAAGCTTTTCCGGCGGCCTGAGACCTAAAGGGGGGACTGCGGCCTGAGCCGCAGCCTATGAGCTCTACCCGCCATCGCAAGCTTTCTCAACAGTAGGGCTGATACGAGGATCAAGCCGACCCGTTGATCTGACTCTGTACCACTTTTTTTGCCACCTCTCCTGCATAAATGATGGACATCTCATGGGCCAATTCGTCTAGTCCGAAAGGCATCTTTGCATCGTAGAGTTGGTCAGCCCTTATGATGGTCGGCTTTAGGTCTGGGATAACGCCCTTCATCATCCTGGACGAGCAGTCGATGAAGCAACCTTCTATGGCGAGCACATTCTCCGCCCGTCGGACCAGATCTCGCTGCCCACCTTCCTTAGTGAACGCTCCGCCTAAGCAGATGCGGACCGTCTGATCCGGGGCCAAGCGATGGGCGATCAGGTTAGCCGCCTGCCTGGCTACCTCTCCTTTGGCACAAGCGCCTTCGCAGGCTATGACGGCAATCTTAGGCGGGCTCACCGAGTGCTCTCTGACATATTCTTCACACGCGGGGCAAAAGTTATCCGTTTTTTCGAGGTTTATAGTTTCGTGGCTCACTCTGAACACTACCTGGCCGAAGCCAATTAGATCATCGGCTTCCAGATATATCACACCTGGAGGTGAATATCGAAAATTTTTGAAGTGCGACTCCCAGCGCTCCGGTAAACTTATTAGCTCACCCTTCGCAATATTGTCTCATGCGCTGCTGTCCTGCCGATTGTGCCATCCGGAGCGACTGGGAGAACGAGCTTCAAGCCGAGATCGAATCCCTACATTTGACCAAGTTTCGGGAAGCGACTGATCTGCTTAAGGTGGTAGGCCATCCCATGAGACTCCAGATCCTCCTGCTGCTCCTGCGGAGGGACCACTGCGTGTGCGAGATCATCTACGTGCTTCGGGAGAAGCAGAACCTAGTTTCGTACAACCTGAGCATCTTAAAGGAGGCGGGACTGATCGATTCCTACTATCGGTCGAAGCACAAGATCTACCGTCTGACCAAGGAGAAAGCCAGCATTATCAGGTTGCTAAAAGTAAACCTTCTTGATGGCTGACAGCTTGCACATTGGAGTGATGACAGAACATTGCAGTTACTCGGCTCTCCTACTTCCTGAAACTGCATCGACCAGATCGGCTTGGATAAAGATTGCAATTATACCCCTATTTGTTGATACATTTGTTGATACCCTCCGGAAATGATCTACAAATTCACCATAAGCTGAGCGAAATACCTGTAGAGCTGACTCTTTCAGATAAAAAGTAGGGTATACGAATCGTCTCTTTTTTGCGTTATGCCCGATTTTTGAGATTATCCTTTGGAGCGTCCTTAAGCAAATTTCATCCCGAAGAGGGCTAGGAGGTATATTCCGTATAAGATGAATCCTATCCCGAAGATTTTTCTTGCGTATGGTTCGTATTTCACGAGATTGTTCAGGTAGGCTTGGGCGGCTTTTGTGCTCATTCCCAGTAGTATTGCGAATGCTAGGATTGGTATTCCGGTGCCGATGCCGAATAATATTGGGAAGCTCATTCCTATGATGTTTGCCTTTACAGATAGTGGTATTAGTAGGCCGAAGAAGACTATTGCTGTGCATGGGCAGAGGGCGAGTGAGGATACTGCTCCCATGGCCAGGGCGCCTATTAGTCCATTTTCTGGTAGGTTTAGGCCGTATTTTGTTTTATGATCTTCTGTTAGTGAAAAATTGAATTTGAGGAGGTCGAGCATTACAATTCCGATGAGTACCAGGGAGGCTCCCAGTATTAGGTTTTCGTAGGTTTGAAGTGCTGGTACGAAGTCTGATATGACTGATCCGAATGCGAAGATTAGCAGTCCGAAGACCATGTATGTGAGCGCTCTTCCTATTGTGTAGAATGTCCCCGAGTATAAGGCTCCTCGGGGATTGTCAAGTTTTAATGACACGTAGGCGATGCCTGCGAGGTCTACTCCCATATTGCATGGGTTTATGGCCATGACGAATCCTACTAAAAAGGGGTAGAGGAAAGGTATATCTGCTAGAGAGTTAATGTCTGGAAAGTTCATCTTTATTTTCCCATCTGCTTGTCGATAGCGCTCTTTACGGTGTTCATGGCTGCGTCCTTGTTGCCGGCGTACATCCAAATCTCCGGAACGTCGATGACGGTGTCATGGCCGTTGCGGGTCGTCACCAGTTTTAGTGCCCAGGTTTTCACGCCGTATTTGTTTGCTAATGCGGTGTCGGTTGTCGGGTCGGCGACTTGGTAGGATATCTTACCTGTTTTAAGTTCATTGGGGTAGTACTGGTTTAGTGCGTCGCCTACGTATTTCTCTATTTGTCCGCATGCGTCGCAGCAGCCTTTGTGGTAGAAGAGGAGCACTGAGATGTGGTCAGGCTGTCCCTGGACGACTTGTGCTTCCGCATTCACTGTTATTGCTGCGAAACAGGTTGCCATTACTACAGTGGCAAGCGCTAATGGTACTGTTAGTTTCCATCCCCATCTCATAATATCACAGATAGCAGCTTTTTTGGCTGTTTTTAAATATTTTCTCATGAAAATATATGGCGAGCGATAAAGAGTGGTTAGGGATGGGCGAATATTGTCAGCATTCTCTGCGTATTTTGATGGTTCTTCAACGTTACAAGCCAAAACCTATTTGTATATTCGCATATATCGATATGACGATATTTGATGGATATAAAAATAAAGTTATTAAAGGCGATGGGCGACGAGACCCGGATAAAAATCCTACAATACCTATTGAATGGCGAGAAATGCGCTTGCACTATCGTGCCATTCATCGGTAAAGCCCAACCCACTGTATCTCAACACCTGAAGATCCTTGTAGAAGCAGGAGCCCTCGACGTACGGAGAGACGGCGTAAAAATGTTATACAAAATAAAGGACGATAACGTCGTCCGAATCATGGAAGTTCTCGATATACCACGAATGGAAGTAGACGATTCGCTTTTGGGTGATTGCAAATGAAGAAAGAACTGACAATTTTCGAAGGCGCTATATGCTGCCCTACCGGCGTATGCGGCCCAAACCCGGATAAAGAGTTGATCGAGTTCAATGAGACGCTAAAGAAACTGGGTGAAACGTATAAGGGTTTGAAGATTACTCGTGCGAGCATGTCCTTTAATGTGCAGTTGTTCATGCAAACCCCTGCAATACGCGACCTTGTCAAAACGCACGGGCCCTCCATACTGCCAGTAACAGTCATTGACGGGGCGATCGTTAAAAAGCAGCAATACCCGAAGTACGCCGAGCTGACACAACTGCTGGATGGGTAACGATGAATTCGAGACAATTCATCCTAGACCGCAAGGGCGAAACCAAGTTCATCTTTTTCAGCGGAAAGGGAGGCGTCGGAAAAAGCACGATGAGCTGCGCTACAGCAGTATGGTTAGCCGAGAAAGGCTACAGGACACTGCTCGTCACGACAGACCCGGCACCAAACCTTTCGGACATCTTCGAACAAAAAATAGGCAGCGAAGTAACAAGAATCAAGAGCACAGACAACCTTTTTGCTGTCGAGATAGACCCGGATGCGGCGTCAGAAGCATATCGAGAGAAGATCATTGCACCGATGCGTGAGCTGCTAGACGAGAAAAATCTGAAGACCATCAAAGAACAACTTAATAGCCCGTGTGTTGAAGAGGTCGCCGCATTCAACAAGTTCATCGAGTACATGTGCCAACCCAAATATGATATCATCATTTTCGATACCGCCCCAACCGGCCATACAATCCGTTTATTAGAGCTCCCCAGCGGTTGGAGCGACGAGATATCCCGCGGCCGCGGCACTTGTATAGGTCCCAGCTCATCACTACAAGGCTCAAAAGAGAACTATGATGAAGCCTTGACATATCTCCGGGATGATAAAAAGACCTCGTTCGTCTTCGTCCTGAAGCCTGAACGTCTTTCCGTCATCGAGACAACCCGGAGCATACAAGAACTATCGAAGCTTGGAATACACGCTAGCCAACTCATAGTGAATGGCATATTACCTGAGGAAGCCGTTACTGACGGGTTCTTTAAGGATATCAAGAAGGCGCAAGCATCCGAGCTCGACCATATCAGTAAGGAGTTCGAGGGCATTGAAAAAGCACTATACCCCCTCCAAGACGGTGAAGTCAAGGGTAAGATTCCATTAATATCGGTCGGAAGACTCCTATTCGAAGGCAAAAAAATTGGACATGTAAAGAATAAAAACAATGTATTGCCTCATGATGATAAGAGATATCCAGATGATATGAAAAGCGTGTATAACTCGCTCATACCAGTAAATGGTAATACAAGGTACGTTTTCTTTACTGGCAAGGGTGGTGTTGGAAAGAGCACTATTGCTTGTGCTGTATCTGCGTATTTAGCGAGTAGGAACCTCAAAACGCTGATAATCACCACAGACCCTGCCGCCCACCTCCAGTATATTTTCGAACAGCCAGTGGGCAGCGAGCCAACCAAAATCGTGGGCGCTGAAGGCCTATATGCAGCCAGGATAGACCAGAAGAGCGCCTTGGACGAGTATAAGGCGCGCATTCTCGACATTGTAAAGGATAAAGACGAATCCACTAAAATGTCTGTTGAAGAGGATTTGAATTCTCCTTGCGCCGAAGAGATGGCTGCATTTGAAAAGTTCATGAGCTACTTCGAGCTATCGGGATATGATGTGATTATCTTCGACACGGCGCCCACCGGCCATACGCTCAGGTTGTTGGAACTGCCAGTAGACTGGAAAGGGTTTATCGACATAGGGACGCTGACGAAGGAGTCATCAAACCAGACAGCGAACAAATATGATAATGTCATCGAGTCAATGCGAAACAGGGACAAGAGTTCTTTCATCTTTGTCTTGTACCCAGAGTATACGCCGATAATGGAAGCGTACCGGTCGGCGAAAGACCTGGAAAAGCAGGTGGGCATTAAAACCGCCGCAATCGCAGCGAACTACATACTGCCCGATAAATACGGGGATAACGCCTTCTTCCACAATCGTAGGGCACAGCAACAGAAGTACCTCCATAAAATTCGCGAGAAGTTCAAGCTGCCTTTGATGCAAATCCCCCTCATGAACAACGAACCGGAGGGCGTAAAAGAACTAACAAGGATGGGAGAAAAAATCACTACCGGATGACCCCCCATCTTTCGAGAAATCCCACTGAGCTGATATGATAAATGTAGACTGGATAACACAACAACGTGCTGACTATACGTGGAAACCATGACAATGCTGTAGCCCTGCACGTCGATTGTGGCTGCGACTACATTTATAAGCACTTATCCGAGGCTACGAGAGAATACACATGGGAGCAATCGGAGAGAAAGAAGAAGACTTCCTACAGAACTTGCCATAAAAGGAACTGGAAATCGATGGGATAAGACTTGTGCTGACACACGGAAGCCCTGAGTCCTTTACTACATTAACCCAGACGCATCAATATCTAAACTCGAAGAATATACAAAGGATTTGAACGCCGATTATCTTATCGTAGGACATACCATATACCCACCGTGTTGAAAACTTCGACGATGACGATACTTAACCCCGGAAGCGTGGGTCAGCCCCTAGACGAAAACTGGAAGACATCGTGCTGGTATTAGACACGGCAAAACAAACCTATGAGGATATTCGTTTAGGATGATAATTGATACAACTTGTAATAAAACACGGTCGTCTATGCCACATGCAGATGAGCTGGAAGCAATACTCAGAAGAGGCTACTAAAAGGATTTGGATGATGCATATTTATGGCTGAAACAACTATATCGAGGCTGTCGTTTCTTGATAGGTATCTTACGCTATGGATATTTATCGCTATGTTAGTAGGTGTAGGGTTAGGGTACTTTTACCCGGGAGTAGCTAATTTTATTAATGGGTTCTCAATCGGAACTACCTCCATTCCCATTGCTATTGGTCTTATCGTGATGATGTACCCGCCGCTTGCACGGGTCAAGTACGAGGAGATAGGGAGGGTATTCCGGAATGTCCGGGTTATGGCGCTTTCCCTCTTCCAGAACTGGGTGGTAGGGCCAATATTGATGTTCGTTCTCGCGGTCCTTTTGCTGAGGAACTACCCGGAATATGCGGCAGGACTCATCCTGATAGGGCTGGCACGGTGTATCGCAATGGTCATCGTATGGAATCGGCTGGCCTGCGGCGACTCGGAATATGCGGCAGCACTTGT
>DATHCY010000168.1:0-7588 GCA_035319305.1 Methanocella sp. | reverse complement strand
ATCAAAAACATTCCCCATGCTAAAGCCGTGGTGAAGGGCGCGTCCTCCATTACGGAGGTGCAGCACTTCCTGGTGCCTAAGCCTACCGTTACAGGCATATCTGAGGGCGATATCGTCGAGCTGACTGCGGGGCCGTTCAAGGGCGAAAAGGCAAGAGTCAAGCGGATCGACGAGGCGAAGGAAGAGATCACTGTCGAGTTATCAGAGGCTATGGTGCCTATCCCTGTCACGGTCCGGGGCGACATTGTCAGGGTGCTGAGCAAGGAAGAGACCGGGACGAAAAAATAGCTCCCGGATCGCTTTCGCATTCTGATTGCTTAGACTCTAGCGACTTGACAATCGATCGCTGTGCTGTGCCAGAACAGGTCCTATGGATTGTACAGATTGGCACAGATGACTAACTAAGAACGGATTGCATAGGAGCCCTTTTTCTAAATATCATCTGTGTATGTCTGTGGCATCTGAGCAATCTATGTTCCGGCACAGCGCAGTGTTCGTCGTCCTTCTCTGTCTTCGGCAACATTCATTTCTTTGCAGCTCTGTTCAACCGAGCTCAATCAATTATTCCTAGACTGCTGGATATAAAACTTTGAATAATCCCGGCTTTAACCGTGTAATCCGGTCAATGTCTGCATTTCAACGATAGCAAAGATAGCAACGTTTAAATACCATATCAGTGTTATGCACTATCGCAATTCCAGGTGAATAACCATGGCAGATGTAGTTGAAGTACTGGTTCCGGGAGGCAGAGCGAATCCAGGACCCCCGCTGGGTCCGGCGCTTGGTCCGCTGGGAATCAACATCAAGAAAGTGGTCGACGAGATTAATAATAAGACCAAGGATTATAATGGCATGACCGTTCCGGTCAAGGTCATCGTCGACGCCAGCCGTAACTTTACGGTTGAGGTTGGAACGCCACCGACATCTGCGCTAATCCTTGCGGAATTGAAGCTTGAGAAGGGCTCTGGAACTCCCAACACGAACTATATTGGGAATCTGTCCCTGGATCAGGCGGTCAAAGTTGCCCGGGTAAAGATGGATGCGATGCTCAGCTATAGCTTGAAGAACGCGGTTAAAGAGGTCGCGGGAACGTGTGTCAGCATGGGCGTCACGCTCGAGGGCAAGAAGCCGAAGGAATTTATCGCAGATGTAAATGCGGGAAAGTACGACGATAAACTGTCGCAGCCATACTGATCATCAATGGATTGATAGTTGGTCCTGTATTGACATTTTACGAGTCGTAGTAGACCGAAATTAAGTAAGTAAGGTCGTGGACTACGGAGGAATTAAATGGCAAGAAAAGAAACGGTCGAAGCCGTCAAGAAAGCTCTTGAGGGTCGGCCAAAGCGAAACTTTTCCGAAAGCGTTGATCTTGCTATAAATCTCAAAAACATAGATATGAGTCAACCGAAAAACCGCGTGGATGAGGACGTCATCCTTCCGAGCGGGCTTGGCAAATCGATCAAGGTTGCTGTGTTCGCCAAAGGTGAGGTCGCTGTCAATGCGGAGAAGGCAGGCGCAGACTATGTGTTCGCCCCTGAAGAGATCGATAAGTTAGGGTCGGACAAGCCAAGGGCTAAGAAATTAGCTGGCGAGGTCAACTTCTTCATTGCTGAAACAGCCTACATGCCAACGATCGGTAAACGGCTTGGCCAGGTGCTCGGCCCGAGGGGCAAGATGCCCGCTCCGCTGCCGCCGCAGGCCGATGTAACCACACTGATCACTAGGCAGAAAAAGTCGATCAAGATGCGATCCAAAGACCGGCTCACGTTCCATGCCACCATTGGCACGGAATCGATGACCCCTGAAGAGATCGCGGAAAACATTGATACGATTATTAAGAGGCTTGAGACAAAGCTTGAGAAAGGCAGGCATAATATCGGCTCTATCTATGTAAAGACGACTATGGGCCATGCCGTGAAGGTGATGTAACATGCAGGTCGAAACAGATGTACACCACAGCGTCCACATACCCCAGTGGAAGAAGGACGAGATCAGGAAGATCGTGGATGGCGTGCATTCTCACAAGGTCGTGGGCATCGTCGACGTGCGGGGCATCCCAGCAGACTCGCTGCAGAAGATGCGGCAGAACCTCAGGGGAAAACTCGAGATGCGTATGGTACGCAACACGCTGGCTACCATCGCTTTCGATTCGCTCTCGGAGGGTGAGGTGGCAAAGGAACTGGTGAAATATGTGGATGGCCAGATGGTGATCGTCTACACTGACACTAACCCTTTCAAGCTGTACAAGTTGCTGAATTCGACCAAATCCAAGCGTGCTGCCAAGGGCGGCGACGTGGCGCCTAGTGACATTTCCGTATCCAAGGGCCCCACCTCGTTTAAGCCTGGCCCGCTCGTGGGCGAGTTCCAGCAGGTCGGCATTCCCGCGGGGATCGAGGGCGGCAAAGTGGTTATAAAGGACTCGAAGGTCGTTGTCAAAAAGGGCGAGAAGATCTCCGCTAAGCTGGCAGAGGCGCTCACCAGGCTGGAGATTATGCCCATTGACGTAGGCCTGAATCTCAGGGCGGCCATCGAAGGCCACATGCTCTATAAGTCCGAAGACTTGGGAATGGACGAAGAGCAGGTTCGCAGCATGCTTGCTCAGGCAGCGCGGGAGGCGTTCAACCTCAGTATCGAGGCAGGCATCACAACAAGGGATACCATCGAGCCGCTTATCCAGAAGGCGGTCCGTGAGGCCAAAGCGCTTGCAGTGAACGCGCCCATATTCGAGAAGGACGTCATGGATATTATCATGTCCAAGGCTGAGATGGAGATGCTGGCTGTCGCGAAGCAGGTGGCTGGCAAAGAAAATGCACTTGATGAGGAGCTCAAGGCTAAACTGAAGTAACATTAACTCAAGAGGTGTCAACAATGGAATATGTCTATGCAGCACTTTTACTACACAAGGCTGGAAAGCCCGTGGATGAGGCAGGAATCACTTCCGTTCTGAAGGCGGCGGGAGTTGCAGTAAATGAGGCCCGTGTCAAGGCCTTGGTCGCAGCACTGGAAGGCGTCAACATCGACGAGGCTATCTCCAAGGCGGCATTCACGGCGGCCCCAGTAGCGGCGGCAGCAGCAGGCGGCGCAGCCCAGGCAGGCGGCGCAGCCCAGCCAGAAGCGGCCGCGGCTGAGGAAGAGAAGAAGAAGGAAGAGGAAGAGGCATCCGGCATGGAAGGCCTCGGCGCTCTGTTCGGTTAATCCTTTAACCGAACCTCATTTTCTTTTCTTTTTTATAAAATGTAGTTTTATATATATGTAATTTAATTAAATTATGCGATCTTTGCACACCAAGCGATTATTATCCGTATTAATTCGTAGCGCATTTTAATAGCCTGTATAACGAGCGATTATTCTACGATCTATCTTATTCACAGGAGGATCTACGATTACCCTTGAACAGATAAAAACTGGTATCATCGGGCTGGACGACCTGCTTAGTGGCGGGTTCGTCAAAGGCTCGACTGTACTCATATCCGGCAGCTATGGTTCGGGTAAGACCTTACTTGCGCTACAGTATGCGTTCTATCAGGCGCAGCACGGCGAAAGGGTGCTGTACATCAGCACCAGCGAACCGGTGTTCAAAATACGGCAGTACGCCGGGAACCTATCCTTCTATGACGAAGCAGTGGTACGCACCGGCTACAGCGATCTCTCGTACAGGAACAGACGTAACAGCCATGACGGTTTCGTTGAGTTCGTAGAATCCTCAATGGGAATCGTCACTGGCATCTACTACAATGATGTGAGCTCTCTTATGGAAGAGATAAGGGATATGGTCAACGGCAAAGGTATCCAGCACCTCATCATCGATCCTATCACGACGATATCGATGCTCTATGATACCGAAGCGGCCATGCGGAAGGACATACTACTTATGAGCGCATGGCTAACTAGGATGGGATGCACAGTGCTACTCACGGCAGAAGCTTCGGACCAGAAGCTGCTGGACGTGGAGAAGTACCTGGCAGACTGCGTTATAGACCTCCATTCTCAGATGAGCGCTGATGAGCGAACCTTTCATGTATGTATCGAGAAGCTCCGGGGCAATAAGCAGCAGATGCACAGCCAAAAATACGCGCCAGGATGTGATGGCATCTCGCTTCACTCAACTGCAGGCTGATCATAGGGATCATCCAGGAATCCCATTTTCTTCAGTTTAATGCTTATCTGGGTATAGGGGTAGCGAAATCTCGCTGGCTTTAGCCATGGGAGCAATCACTGTTTGCCAGACACGCTGCCACAGCTAACCACCAGATTGCTATCATCGCCTACCCTCCGCAGTCACCCGGCTCAAGCTGCACCACATACCCATCGGGGTCCTCAATGTACACATACCTTCCCGGAGGCCTCTCACGGTTCTGGTGCACCTTAATATTGTTCTTTTTGATATAGATCATAGCACGATCAAAGTTATCGTCATCTATCCTGAACCCGAAATGAAACCGGGACAGCCCACAACTTTTCAGGCTGACCTTCCCATCGGCCCGGAAAAGAAACAGGCTGTCCTGCGCTCCGGTGGTATGCAGGTGAATGAAGCGATCGTTGCGGCTGACGATGGTCATATCAAAGATATCGGTGTAGAATTTTTCGGATTTTTGCAGATCACTCACATCGATGGCGATATGACATAACCCTTTAGTTTTTATCTTTTCACTAGTCATAGCCGTCTGAATATATATCCCCTAACGAAGTTGACCTGCAGGCCTAAAAACCTACCCCGAAATAGATCATTTTTTCCGTATGGAATGTCTTAATATATTTGATGAAGTTTGGCTTGAAAGTGCACCACACCGATATAGATCAACTTCTCTATCTAGAACCGGACGCAGTCGAGTTTGCGCTATTCCCCGGCGACTTGGATCATCGCGAATGGGCTGACCACGTGGTCACCAAGGTTCCAATTATCGTCCACGCCCCCGAAAAGTACTCCAACGGGGTAATCCTTGACGCTGGATCGATCGACGAGGTACAGCGAGCAAGCGCATTAGAAACATTAAAGAGCACCATCGATCTTGCAGCATACCTCAAGGCAGAATATGTGATAATCCATCCTGGCGGTGTATTCCGGGACCGTAGGCATACACCGGCAAAAAGCCTGGTCAATACGATCGCCGCGCTCAAGTCTTATGCCAGCAACCGAGTTGAACTGCTGCTCGAAAACATGCCATACTACTATCGAACTCGCGGTGAACTATGGCACTCGTGCTTATTCAACCGGCCCCAAGACATCATAAATATCCTGAATCAAACAGAGCTGCATATGTGCCTGGACATCTGCCACGCAAAACTCTTCTGCAATGTAACAGGCCTTTCCTTCAGACAGGTCATCAAAACACTTCTGCCCTACGCTCAACATATCCACGTATCGGACGCGGCGGGCGAGGCAGGAGAAGGCCTCCAGATTTGCGAGGGCGGGATCGACTGGGGACAACTCCTGGAATTGACGAAAGACTATAACCTGATCGCAGTCCCTGAGATCGACAACGGCTTCATCGATAAAGGCAAGGGCTTTCGAATAGCTTTGGAGCGCCTATCCCAGATGGGCTTCTATTAAACGTCTGAACCGGCATAGCTTCATAGTGGTTATTGGCCGGGCACCTTGTATCTATGCTATCAGACAAATACGAACAGTTGCGCCGTGCCAGAACACAAATACCACGATAACACAGATAAACACCGGTGGAAACGGCTGAAGGCAAGGTTAAGCTGACCGATCGCGCGCACGGCGACGCCTCAAAAGGAGCCAGATTCATCGTCTCCCACCCACACTAGAGACAGATGAATAACAGAATTCAGGCGTATACACGCTCCCCCGATCCATTCGAATGGATAAAACCGATTACAGCTAAAACAATCGGAAGCCCACAATCTTTAGCGACTGATGCGATCACCTGACAACTATTTGAAGAAGATGCGATCACCTGACAACTATTTGAAGGAGGTTTGTCATTATATATTTTAGTCAACTTGACGGGAGCAGAACTACCCATGATCATTGTGACCGGATGTGGGCCGTTGGGAACAGGCCTGATGAGATCGATGCGAGACCAGATCGTCAAAGGCGCCTGTGACAAGGGCAACTCGGAGATTCCCCGGGGCTTTCTTACTTACGACTTCTCCAGCGAGACCGACATTGCACGCCTGGTAGAGACTGAAAAACCTGATACGCTGATCTTGACTGAAGAGATCGATAACATCGAGCGCTGCGAACGGAACCGGATGGACGCAATGCAATATAATACTAGAGCTGTCAGGTACTTCACCGAAGCCGCCCAACGTGCAGGGTCTCGGACCATATATAAGTCCACCGCCTTCGTCTTCGACGGGCGCAAGCCCGGCGGCATGTATACCGAAACAGATCGCACCAACCCTATCAACGTGTATGGCGAGACCAAGCTCATGGGCGAGGTGGCAACCGATAAGGTGCCAGGTTTCCTGATCGTCCGCATGGGTGAGGTGTACGGCTCGCATCCGGGCAACTTTGTCAGCTATACCTACGACCGGTTGAAGCGAGGGGAGAAGGTGGAATTGGCTCGGGACATGTATTTCTCGCCGATCCACATCGAGGATGCAATCATTTCCATAAAAACACTGGTCGCCAGCGACATGTTAGGGTTCTGCAATGTGGCGGGCCCTGAGCGGATCAGTCACTACGATTTCGGCCGGAAGATCGCCGCAGCGTTTGGGCTTAATGAAGATCTGCTGGTGCCAGTGAGTATGGCTGAGCTCAAACTGACCGTATTAATGCCCAAGGATATCTCTTTGGACATCTCGATGCTCAGCACGCTGGTTAAGGTCCGTACAGTCGATGAAGGGCTCGAGGCGATGATGGCTGGGTACAATAAAAAATAAATTGGGATTTTTGATTTTTAAATATGATACAGCTTATTTCTTCATTTTTCCTATCTCTTTTTCGGTTTTGCCGGCCATCTTCTCCATCTTGCCTTTCATTTCCATGCCTGGCTTGTCCATAGCTTTGCCTGCTTCTTCCTTAGCTTTGCCAGCGATCTCCTTGCCTTTTCCCATCATCTCTTTTTTGATATCAGCCATAGTCTCACCGTTTCCATCGAAGAGTGCAGCGGATAAAATGTTTGACCCAATAATTAGCACGAATTGCAAGAGGCGTAGCTGCAACAATTACACTCATTGAGAAGTTGTCTGAATTTTACAATGATGATCGGCTCGGAGTATGGACTCAGCTGCCTCGTCTGAGCAATCGGTCTGAGAATGGGGCCTTTCTATGTGTAAAAAAGAAAAAAGGATGGGGGAGTGGATCTACAGCTGATATGGTGTGATCAGCGTGTAGCCCACGGTCCCGCCACTGACTTTAGTGCCTTCTACTTTGAGGGTGTACTTGCCGGGGCCCGCATACGGGAAGTTGACTTCCGCATACGGGTTGGTGAATCCGTTCATGGTGTTGCCGGAGCTGGCGATCTTGTTGCCTGCTGCATCGTAGAGCGACAGCGACAGGGAGCTAAAGCCCCATCCCCACGTCAGCCTGCCGTTGAGGTTGTCAACGGTGTCAGTGGTGAAGCTGTACGATGCGGTCTGGCCGTTTGCGATCTGGCCGGATTTCACGTATGCTGGT
>DATHCY010000167.1:0-13913 GCA_035319305.1 Methanocella sp. | reverse complement strand
CTCACATTTAAGAAAAGCGAATCATTACCCGGCATCTCAGGCCTGATAAGCATCCACGCCTCCAACAACTCCGCACACTCCCGGGCCATAAGCGCCCTACGCTCATACCGGTTTTTAGTCCTACCCCGGATAGTGAGAGTTCGCCCTGTTAGGTCAACGTCCTGGAGTTTAAGGTTTACCAGTTCTCCGCACCTCAACCCGCAAAACAACAATAAGGCGATGATCGCCCGATCCCGGACATTCCTCGTGGCCAAGAGGATGCCACGAGCCTCCGGCACAGATAGGTTTTCTCGGATACGGTAGACGGGTTTAGGCTTCTTGATATGCAGTGGCAATCCCTGGGCCTCAGACATGAGCTCCATAGCACGCAGATACTTCCGGATAGTTGAATCCTGGATATTCCCCTGCGTCCTTAGGAGTTCCTCGACCCTGCGAGCATCCTCTATACAGGGTTTTACGACTCCAAAATCCCTGACCAGGCGACGACAATTAGTCATAATGTTGCGGATATTGATAGGGCTGAATCGTTTCTCAAAGGTTAGGTGGTCTTCGATGTCCTGGAGGATCTTGTTGCTATCCACTTTTAAAATCGTGCTTGTTTTGTGTCGTCTGGTTGGTTGTTCTATCACACCTAGGTTTACCCGGCTGGGTGTTACGATTTTCTCGTTTCGTATCATGTTTTACACCTGTTTTGCGGCATGCACCTCACCAGTCAGATCGATTGTTGATGTGTTTTCTAAGCCAAATTAAAGGCTTTTAGTGTTACAGATACTTGTAATTTAATACGATTTTATAAAAACAAGACAGGGCCGCAGTTCTCGGAAGAAGCGCCGGGGAAGGGACTTGAACCCTTGAGAGACTTGCACCTCACAAGCTTTCCAGGCTTGCGCCTTACCACTAGACTACCCCGGCAAAAGGGCGTGCGTAGCACGTTTTGACGGCGATGCCGTCAGGCTCGCAACACTACTACACGCTTATATCATTTAACTTTTTTCTTCCATTCGGAGGGGTAAACTCCTGGTTTCATGACCACGGCAACTGTGTCCGTCGCTTGGCCTTCGGTTGCCTTCATCAGCTCGTCGGTAGTCATCCGGGATCTGCCTATCGAAACGACTTCGCCGATGTGGGTGAAAGCTGCCACCATGTCGTCTTTATGGATGCCTGTTTCCAGTTCGCTGATGCCTTGGACGTGGAGGGGTGCTCCGTGGGCGAGGGCGTCGACGGCGCTGTCCTTTACGATGATTTTTGGCAGGTGGCGTAGCGCGAACTCCATGGGGTAGATGCATCTGCGCAGTGGCTTTTCGTCGCCTGTTTCCTTGTAGATGGTATAGGCGTCTTTGAGCGTGTGTAGTGTGATCAGCGAGTCGTCCTCGCCGAACGGGCCGCTTCGGGTGCGTCGAAGCTCGTACATATGGGCGCCGCAGCCAAGCGCTTCGCCGATGTCGTGGCATAGCTTTCGGATGTAGGTGCCGGCTTCGCAGCCGACGATGAATAGCACGTCCCGGCCGTCCTGCTCTATAAAATTGATATAGTAGATTGTTCGCTTGCGGGTCTGGCGTTTGACTGCGCTGACCAGCGGTGGGCGCTGGTATATGACCCCGGTGAATTCCTCGAAAGTTTCGTGCAGTCTTTTTTCGGGGATATTTGAATGAAGGCGCATAACACATGCGTATTCTTTGCCGGATAAGAGTAATGTTTGAACCAGCCGGGTGGCGTCGCCTAGCATGGTAGGAAGGACGCCGGTCACGTGCGGATCCAGGGTGCCGCTATGGCCGGCTCGTTTGATTTCCAGGATGTTTTTGACCCATGCGACGACTTCGTGGCTTGTTGGGCCTGGGGGCTTGTCTAGGTTGACGACGCCCTGCTCGAGTAACTCTTGAACTGTGCGCGTCCATGGATCTTTTCCGTAGCCATGAGTCCCGTCCTTTGATTTTATCAATCGATCGCGCTTCATTTCGCTGGGAAGCCTCATGTTCGTTTCAACTCGTCCATTGCCTTGAAGATGATGGAGGAGACGCCTTTGGCATCCCATTTGGATGTGTCGATGACTAGATCATAAACCGATAGGTTGGTGAGATCGATGTCGTAGTATTTTTTGTACCTGGTCAGCTCGCAGACTTCCCTCGCGTGCGTCTCGTCGAAGGCCCGGTATACTGGGATGTCCTCACGTTTGGCGATCCGTTCTGCCCTGATACGGAGCGGGGTCTTTAGCCAGATCTTCAGGTCGGCGTCGATCGTTCTGCCGGATAGGCGGCCCTCTACGAGAGCCTTTGGATATTGTGTGGACAGGTCTTTCTGTCGGTTATCGATGGCGAGATCGATCGATGGATCGGATTCTGCAAGACGACCGAACGCCTCTAGGCTCATTTCCCGTTCTGCAGCCATCTTTCGGAACTGTTCCCCGGCGGAAATGATCATGAAGCTATACTTTTCCGCGATTTCTTTTGCGACAGATGTCTTGCCCGATCCGGGCTGTCCGCTCAGGGTGATGATCATGTGGGCACCCCCACGTTGATAACTTTTCTTATAACTTGGCTGATGGCCATTGAGCAGATAACCGACCAGAGGATCCAGTACTGTAGAATAAAAACGCTGTCGGTGAGTTTGTGAGTGCCTAGGAGCGGTAGGTTGATGAGCGGAAGTTCTGGGTGTCCTGTGACGTACCATAGCATCCAGAAGAACAGCGGGAGCGAGATGATCATGAGGAAGCCCATCGGCTTTAACTGTTGCTTGGACATTGCGGCTTGGTCGTCCATCATAGTTAGCTGCTCTTCTTGGAGTTTTTTCATTTTGACTTTGTTGCCGGAAAGTTGTGCTTCTTTCATCTCCTTGCTGTACGCTCGGCTTTTTGCGCTAACGCGCTGCATCAGCTCCCAGTCCATCGTGTACTTCTGAATGAATGTGGATATTGTCGTCACGATTCCTGCGATGACTAGTACTACTATGTAAAATGGCATGTTGCTCGCGATCGGATGTACTATGGTGTTGACGATTTCGGCTATCGCCGGCCGAAATCCGTTTGGGGACATGATGGAGCCTAGCATTATGGAGAAGCCGATCGCTAGGATGATCAGTTGGATCGTTTCCATTAAACTGTTCTTTTTAGCGCCCTTCGGGCTGGCTTTTCGTTTGCCGTCCTCCACGAGAATCACCTGTTAGCATCCGTCTGTTTATCCGTCTGCCCGTCAGTCTTTCTTTCCAACAACTTAGGTTGATCGCCGAACAACCAACCGGCTCCGGTTGGTAGGCTATATAGTTAATCGGTCGGCGGTCGGTAGGGTCGGTTAGTTAGCCAGCCGGTCGGCTGCTGCTTGGATACTAAGAGGCTATGCCAACGTTAAAAGCCTTTCGTATGACTTGGCTGATGGCCATTGAGCATATGAACGACCAGAGGATCCAGTACTGGAAAATAAAGATACCGTCTGTGAGTTTGTGGGTGCCGAGGAACGGGAAGTTCATTGGGGGGATGTCCGGATGTCCGGTGAGGTACCAGAAGGCCCAGAAGAACAGCGGTACGGAGATGATCATGAGGAAGCCCATCGGCTTTAACTGCTGCTTGGACATGGCGGTCTGTTCGTCGAGCATGGCCATCTGTTGCTCCTGGAGTTTCTCCATTTTTTTCTTATCACCGGCCAGCTGGGCTTCGCGCAGCTCTTTCTGGAATGCCCTGCCTTTCTCGCTCACTCGTCGCATCAGCTCCCAGTCCATCGTGTATTTCTGGATGAAGTTGGCGAAGAATGTCACGATGGCTGCGATGGCTAGTACGACGATGTAGAAGGGTATCGAGCTAGTTATCGGCGAGACGATCATGTCGACCGCCTGCGCGACGATCGGCCTGAACTGGCCGGGATCGAGGAAAGAGCCGAGCATGATAGTAAAGCCTATGCCTAGTAAGATCAGCTCAATCGTCTCTTTCAGGTTCCTCTTTTTCTTTACAGCAGCCATAGGGTCGGCCTCCGATTTTAATTTTGGTATTGTAGTGTATTGTTTGTTGATTGATTGTGGTTATGCGGCGTTAGGATAAAGTTAGGATAAAAACTCGGGCGGGCTTTAGAGCTTTTCCACCGCGTTCTTGATATCCCCTGATACTTCTTCGATTTCCTTTTCGCCGTCGATGTCGGTTAGTATGCCTTTTTTCTTGTAGTACTCGAGCACTGGCTCGGTCTGTTTCTTGTATACAGTTAGCCGGTTCTTGATGGCTTCTTCTCGGTCGTCGTCACGTTGGTACAGCTCTCCTCCGCAGGCGTTGCAGACGCCCTCAACTTTGGGGGGGTGGAAGGCAACATGGTAGGAGGCGGCGCAGGATTTGCAGACTCTTCTGCCGGATAGTCTGCGTACTAGTTCGTTGGAGCCTACGTCGATGTTGATCACTGCGTCCAGTCTTTTATTGATGTCGTCTAAAATTATGTCGAGGGCTTTGGCTTGGGGGGTCGTTCTGGGGAAGCCGTCGAGCAGAAAGCCTTTGCGGCAATCTGGCTGTGACAGCCGGCCTTTGATGAGGTCGATGAGCAGTGTATCAGGGACCAGCGCGCCTTTATCCATGTATGCCTTGGCCTTCTTGCCCAGCTCGGTTCCTTTCTTCACGTTCTCTCTGAGGATGTCGCCCGTAGAGATGTGGGGAATGTTTAGCTCCTCGGATAATAGTTTGGCCTGGGTGCCTTTGCCGGCGCCAGGAGGCCCGAACAGGACTAGCTGCATGTTCGTTCACTCTTCCCCGAGGAATTTTCGCATGAGAGGGTGCATCTCCATGATCTGCTCGCTCGCCAGCTTCTCGTACAGTTGGTAAGTGATGCTTACAGCCAGCAGCATTCCCGTGCCGTTTATCATTCCCAGCACTCCGAACAGGCTCGAGAGTAATGTCAGCAGCCCTACGAATGCGCCGCCGATGACGGTGACCTTGGGGATGTAGCGGGATACGACCTTTTCGATTACCTGTTCGTTTCGTCTGAAGCCGGGGATTTGCATCCCGCTTTTCTGGATCTGTTTCGCGACGCGGGTCGAGCCCATGCCCGTCGTCTCCACCCAGAAGATAGCGAAAAAGATGCCGCCCGCTATGAGGATGAAGGCGTCGACCAGCACGTGCAGGCCGATCTGCCAGTATGGTATACCAGGATAGGCGGATGCCGCGAACTGCGGAACCCAGTCGTTCACTCCGTTGATGGGGTTGATGTAAAACCATAGGCCTGACACGGGGTGGCCGTAATCGTTAAAGCTGCCGAGATTGCTGAGGATCGGGATGTTAGAGCGAGATAGTAGCATGCCGAACATTCCGACTGTTGACTGCAGCGATCTGACCAGGATCATGGGCAGGACTGAGGCGTAGACGAGCTTGACCGGGAATTTGCCCCTTGCGCCTCTTACCGCCGCGTGTGACAGGGGAATTTCGATGCGGGTGGATTCCACGTACACGATGAGTAGGAAGATCGCGATCGTTGTTGGTAGCACGAGTAGTTCGCCCGCGCCGATCAGGGTGAGCAGGCCTTGGCCGGTAAGCAGGTTGGAGAGTCCGACGTGGCTTATCAGCCATTCCCATCTGAATATGAGGCCGATGGGTATGTTAGGGCCGCCGGACGAGGCGACGACATCCAGGCCCATGTTGAGATTAGGGCTTGGAGGGTTCCAGTTGATGATGCCGCCTACCATAGCCTGTGCGATGCCCGCTACGATGAATAGGCTTACGCCGCTTCCGATGCCCCACTTGGACACGATCTCATCCATGTAGAGTATTAGTATACCGCCTACGACTACCTGTAGGAAAATGATAGCTAGGAGAACGTCATTACTGATCCCCAGCTTCGTTGCTAGGGCAGGGTCCGGGAGCAGCATTTTGCCTACTATCTGCGGCAGTGTTTCTACTATGATCATCACGAACACCATCAGCTTCTGCAGCCCCTGGAATATTGCCTGGTCTTTCGGCTCGGAAGTGTCCAGTCCGAGCAGTTCGGCGCCTACGAGTAGTTGCAGTACGATGGAGGCCATGACGATTGGGCCGATTCCCAGCAGGATGATCGAGCCCTGCGCGCCGCCGAGGATCGCTCGGTACGCGCTCAGGACGTCCGTCGACTGTGTGCTCAGTCCGAACACTGATATGTTGGATAATATGAAATACAGTACCAGAATTCCCAGGGTCCACATCAGTTTTTTCTTGAAGTGAACATGCTTTTCCGGCCGTTTGACGGCCGGAAGCTTGCTCAGGAACGGTGCAATCTGATCTTTAAATCCCGTCTCTGCCATTATGACACCTGACACACTAATTACGCGGTCTCACTTTCGGTTATGATTTGTCCGCCCTGCTCTTCAACCTTTGCCTTGGCAGTTGCGGACGCTATGCCAACTGTGATAACGTATTTTCTTGAGACCTGGCCGTTGCCCAGCAATTTTTCGATGCCGAACTCGTCGAGATTGATCGCGATGGCGCCGTTTTTGTCCTCCGCGAACTTGTTCTCGACTAAGTAGAGGGCCAGTTCGTCCAGTTCGCCGATGTTGATGAACGTGACGGGTGTCTGGGTTGCGGACGGCCTGGTGAAGCCATGCTTGCCGAACATCCAGCCTTCCTTCATAGCTCGGAAGGTGTGGTGTTTGCATGCGCCGGCATGTCCTCTGCCGCCACGGCTTCCGCCGCCACGGCGGTTCTTGTGCGTGCCGCCTCCGCAGGTGCGGGAGCCCCTATATGATTTGTTCTTCTTCTTGGACATTGTAATTCACCTCATCTGCTCGACGAGTGACACGATGTTCTCGCCGTAGTTGCCCAGCGCGCCTCCTTGCTGGTAGGTGCGTTTCAATCCCTTATGTCCCTTGCGTGGCGGGTGCATGCGGAATACAGGCTTCAGGCCTGGCATGTCGATCATCTTGGTTTTGCCGTCTACTACTGCGGCGGCGAACGCTCTGATATTCGGGTATGAGGAGTTTTTGGCCACGTATTCATCGGTCAGGCTGTCCCCGCCTTCGAGTCGGCCGCGATTTTCCATCATCAGCGCCAGTGTGTCGGCATTGATCTTGCCGAAGGCCACGTAGTCTTTGATGACTTGGATCATGCCGGCGTAGACCGGGTTCTCCTCGAGGACTACCGCGTGGTTGATTTGGTTCAGTCGGAGCATCTTGAGGGTGTCCTTGATCTGGGGCTTGGTGTTAACCGAGCCCTTGAGTCGAATGACCACGTACATTATTCGGCCCTCTCCTTTTGTCTGGTTCTGACTGTGGTGGTGTTCATCAGCGCGTTGTAGGTGGCCAGCGCGAAGTTGATGGTTGTCCTTGTTTCTCCTTGGGTCCTGCTCCATACGTCCTTGTAGCCGGCCATCTCAAGCACCTTCTTGGCCGGGCCGCCGGCGGCGAGGCCGAGGCCTCTGGGCGCCGGTATTAGGATGACCTTCAGCGAGCCGGCCCTGCCCTCGACCTTGGAGGGCACGGTGTGGGTGAGTCCGCAGCCACATTCCCATGAGCCGCAGCCGCGGTTGACCCGGAAGATATTCAGTTTGGCGTTTTCGATCGCCTTACGGATGGCGGGGCCGACTTGGACGCCTTTGCCTTGCGCGAGCCCGACGAAGCCGTTGCCGTTGCCAACGACGACGGTGGTTCTGAACTTTACTCTCCGGCCCGAGTCGGTCATCCGCTGTACCATGCTGATGTCCAGGACTTCATCCACCAGATCGGGGATGAGGGCGTCGATGATCTGATACTCTTTGATAGGAAGGCCGGTCTCCAGGGCCTCGTCGATGGTCGTGATCTTGCCTTCGGCGACCATCTTGCCGAGCCTTGTCCTGGGGATCCAGGCTGCCTGTTGCTGTCGATATGATGATACCATGTTACTTCGCTCCGTACTGGCCGGTGATCTTGCTCTTCACTTCGTCGAAGTGTGCGGGCAGGTCGGCGGCCTTCAGACCTCGCTTCTCGTACTGAGAGTACTTGCTGAATGTGTTTCCGGCGATATGAGCCCCTCTGATCCGGTCGTCGGACGGAAAGACTTCCTCGCTGTGCGGCACTTCCAGGCCGGAGTCCACCGCACCCTTAAGGGTGGAGTAGATCCTCGAGCCGGCCCTGTTCTCCCTGAGCCCGATATCGAGAATGGCCTCCTCGATGCCGGCCTCCCGTGCCTTGTATCCTATCAGGAGTCCTGTCAGGTAGGCGGCGCTGGTATTCTTGCCAGAGCCCTGGTAGCCGAAGTCCTTGGCCAGCTCGGCCGAGGTGGCCGAGACGAGTACTTTGTCGCCCTCGGGCTTTGTGACCAGTATCTGGGTGATGACACGGTTGGTGGTCATGCGCACCACGAGCCTGGGCTTGCGGGATACGATGAGCTTGAGTCGCTGGTGGTAATCGGTCTTACCTTCCCTGCGGCGTCTGAAGGCTACCTTGTATCTTGGTCCGGTTGCCATTGTTTACACCTCTTTCTTCTGCGATGCCGTATACGCAATGTACGACTTCAGGTGTGCTATGTTCCTGAACTCGCCGCCCTTTGCCTTGCGGTATAGGGTCCGGTACGTGTGCGGCGTTAATTCTTTGTTTTCACGAAGACCTTTGAGCAGTTTTCTCTGCGCCCTGATCCTCTTCATCCACTGCTCCTTTCTAGGAGTTCTGGCGCCGGCCGCGCCTCTGCGGCTGCCGTGGCCTTTGCGATGCCCCTTGGCGCGCTTCAGGTCTCGGGCTCGGGCTCGGCCTCGGCTAATGCCGACGACGACCTTGCGCTTTACAACGCCTTCCTCGACCAGGCCGCGAACGTCCTCGCGAGTGATCGCGGTGGCGATGTCTTCGGTCCGGGAGGGGTCCATCCACACCCGGGTCTCGCCGCAGTTAAGCACTGATGCGGCCAGCCTCTTCTGGTTTGACAGATCGGCCATTTACTTACTGCACCTCCTCGAACGTGTTGAGCGGATTGAGTATCTTGATGTTCTGTTCCTTGGCGAGCTTCTCGATCTCCAGTTGCTTCTTCCTGCCGACCGTGCCGCCGATGCGGATCGCCTGGGTTTTGGTAATACCCTTTACGTCTTCAGGCCTGTATACCAGCACTTCCTGGTAGCCGGACGGGTGGTAGCCGTGTACCTTTGCAGGCGAGCCGTAGCCTATCTTGACGCTGGCTCCCTTCGCCTTATTCTTTCGCCTGAGCTGTGCGTGGTGGCCTCTCGGCCTTCTCCAGCTCTGGTCCAGCTTGATCTTCTTATGCGAGTCGATCCGGTTGAACGCTGGGTGGGAGGCCTTATTGGATTTTCTGGCTGTGAGCAGCTTCCTCGTCTCGGGGTCCAGTTCCAGAGTGGATTTCTCCACCGGCCTGGCCATCGGTCTGGACCTTAACGAAGGCGCGGCGACCTTTTCGGATTCCTTGCGAGCGCCCTTCAGCTTCTTTGATTCGGCGGCCTCTGTCTTTTCCTCGACGTTGGCTTCTTCGACGGCCTCCTGCTCGACCTTCTCTTTGGCCTTCTTTGCTTGTGACTTCTTGGTGTCGGCGGCCTTCTTCCCGGTCGTCTTCTTCTTTGTTGCTGCTGTTTTCTTTTTATCGTCTGCCATTATGATCACACCTTCGACGTCATGTATATGCCGTCCTGGAACACCCTCGGGTCTCGCTTGCGGATCTTGCAGGCCTGCTCGATGTTCGCTGCTGTCTGGCCCACATCCTCCTTGTTGGCGCCTGTGAGGACGATCTTATCGCCCTGGACGTTGACCTTGGTTCCGCCAACGATGGCCGCTGAGCGGGCTTTGCGCTCGCCCAGGAAGTTCCCGATCGAAACCCTATCTTTACCTTCTACTTTCACCTGGATCGGGAAGTGCGCGTAGACGATTTTCATGTGGTATTCGTAGCCCGTGGTTACGCCTGTCACCATATTCTTGATGTGAGATGCAAAAGTGCCGACGGTGGCTTTGGTCTGCTTGTCGTTCTTGCCGGTCTCGATAATGACCCTGGCGCCGTCAACCCTGATGGAGATACCCGGGAATCTGAACTCGCGGGTGATCTGCCCCTTCTGACCCTTTACGGTCAGAGTTGCACCGGTTACAGTAACGGTTACACCCTGGGGGACTTCAACTTCTCTGACTTTCTCTGCTGCCATAATTATCCCTCGTGCGTACTAGTATACGTAAGCCAGGATCTCGCCGCCGATGCCCTTCTTCGCCGCGTCATAGTGTGACATGACGCCCTGCGAAGTGGTTAGGATCAGCGTGCCGAAGTTCCTCGCGGGGAGATACCGTTTCTCCCACTTCTCCATCTCGGCCTTACCGACCGAGAACCGCGGCTTTACGACGCCGCACCTGTTGATTTTTCCTATAAGCCTTACTTTAAGCTGGCCCGCCTTGCCGTTATCGACAAACTCGAACTCGCCCACGTAGCCCTGGTCCTGCATGACCTTGAGCACGTTGCCGATGATCTTCGATGCGGGGTCTATGACGACCTCCGTCTTGCCGGTTACTTCGGCGTTCTTGATAACGGAGAGCGCATTTGCCAGTGGATCCATTAATACCATGTTATCGACCTCACTCGTATTTGACAAACCCCATGTCGTGGGCTATCTCTCTGAAGCACTGGCGGCAAACGTACACGCCATACTTCCGGACCAGAGCCTGCTTGCGGCCGCACCTGCGGCACACGTTCGCGCCGGCTCCGAACTTCTTGCCACTTCTCTCCATTATCTGACCTCCACGCCATAACTCTTCGATATGTATGCGATCGAGTCGTCCCGGGTCAGTTTATGGCCGGATGGGATCTTCTGCTGCTGGATGCGCCTGTGCTTGATCCTATAGCCGGGCCTCTCGACCGAGACGATAACATCCATGCCATAGATGCCTATTTCAGGGTCGTACTCCAGGCCTGGAAAGTCGGTGTGCTCCTCGATGCCGAATGCGAAGTTGCCGTTGTTGTCGAACTTGCTGGAGTCAACGGAGTTCTCGATGATCTTGAGCGCGGTTTTGAGAAACTTGTCCGCGTTATCGCCGCGGAGGGTGACCTTGCAGCCTATGGACTCGCCTTTCTTGATACCGAAGCCTGGCAGCGTCTTCTTAGCGACAGTTCTAACCGGCTTTTGACCGGTGATCTTGGCCATGATCATCTCCGCGTTGGATAATTTTTTGCCGGACTCGCCCACGCTCATGTGGATGGTGACCTTCTCGACTCTCGGCGTGAACATGACGTTATCGCTCATGCCCCGACCCCCTGAACTGCCGGGGACTCGTTGCCGATGACGAACACATATTTCTCGACGGTCTCGAATTCGCCCCCGGGGGTGGTGATGATCACGGTGTTAGGAGAGCTGCTTCTGACTACATTGATCGCCTTGATCTTGCCGATCTCGCCGGAGTGTTTACCATCGACGACGATGACCAGACTGCCAATAGCGTAAGAGATGTGCTGGTCGATCGTTCTCTCTGGCATCCTGATTAGGATGGAGTCCTTCGTCTTGTAGTCGTTGGACGCCAGCATGGTGGTGCCGTCGTGCAGATTCAGCTGGATCTTACCGCCTCTGACAGCGGTCTTGTTCACAATCTTGCAGATCTTGATGGCGGCGTCAGTGACCGGCACGATGCGGAACTTGCCATTTTCAGCTATGACCACGCGATAGTTCGCGTTCAGCTCCGGGATTGAGATTGTGTCGAACATGCCGACGGTGTACCGGTAGTCTTTGCGGACCTTGCCATCTACCCGGACTTTTCCTTCGTGCAGGATCTGCTTGATCTCCTTGCTCTTGTCCGCCAGTTTCAGTAGATCTCGTAGCACCACTACTAGTGGCATGCCACGCTCCGCTGCGTGCGCTCCTGGCATGGGCCTGGCAACCCATTTGGAAGTCTTACGGGTAATGGGCCATGTGCGCGGTGCTGCGACCCTTTTTAAATGATAGCCACACATATTATTTCCTCTCCAGTGATGCGACTCTCTTCGCGTCGTCGAGGTTAAGCTTGGTGATCATCAGGTTGGATGGGTGGATTGGCCTGGGTTCCTCTTTGCCATCTGCCTTTGCCACTGAAACGCCCTCGACCGTGACCTTCTCCCTCTTGACGTCGATGTCGCGGATCTTGCCCTCAGTTCCGGCAGCGTCTCCCCTCATGATTTTGACGGTGTCGCCGACGATGACACGGGCGGACCGGCCGTACTTTTTGGTGAGCTCTTCGTTGAGACGGGCGCTGATGAAGTTGCTCCTGACGTGTTGAGGCGCGTTATACCTCGCCTTTCTCTGCTTTCTCGGCTGTGATGATGTTACCATGATATATTCCTCACACAATGATGGTCGCGGTCGAACCGATCTTGGCGAACCGCTCCGCGACCTCCCTCGCTACCGGACCCTTGATCTCGGTGCCTTTGGGGTCGTTGTTGTCATCGACGAGCACGCAGGCGTTGTCCTCAAACGAGACGCGCAAGCCGCTGGGCCTGCGAAACTCCTTTTTCTGCCTGATCACGACGCAACGTACGATTTGCTTCCTCATTTCAGGTGTGCCCTTCTTGACGGAGCCGATGAAAACATCCCCCATGCCAGCTTTTGGCATGCGGTTCTTTCTGCCCCGGTACTTCAGGACAGAGATGATCTCGACCAGCCTCGCGCCGGTGTTGTCCGCGACCTCTAGGCGGGTTGCGGTGTGAACGGACCTTGGGACTTTCGCCTTAATTGCCCTCATGGCCGGCCACCTCCACAACTACAAAGGTCTTGGTCTTCGACAGAGGCCTGCACTCGGCAATGACCACCTTGTCGCCCTCCTTTGCATTGATGCATGGGGGATTGTGGGCATGGAGCTTCGACCTCCTCTTCTCATACCTATCGTATTTCAGGTCACGCTTTAAGTACTCACGCTGGACCACAACGGTCTTGCTCATCTTGGCCGAGACAACGTTCCCCTCGATCAGCTGGCCTCTCACGGCCAAGCGGCCGTGGAAGGGACAGTGCGGGTCGTTGCACTCCTGCTGTGGTACCTTCACGTTCAGTCCAATATCTTTCGCCATGTTTCTTCCTCACTCGCTAACTATTGCTGGGGTTAACCGGTAGACCGGTCACTTCCCTCTCCGCTTCTTCTTAGGAATGCGGTTTTCAGGTTGTAATTGTAATAAAGTCCCAAGGACCTTCACCCGCCGGGAATCTGGCAGAGTAAACACGAAGGTGCAGCACGATTTGGGGACTCTGGCATCGTGCGGCCCTGTCTTGATTACCAGCATATTGCGTGTTTCATCTACCACCACACCCTTTCGAGCGTATGGGGGCGTTTCCACCTCAACCTCGAGCCCGATCAGCTCGTGGTAGACGAGATTTTCCGGCGTGACGTCCATAACACAATCCTGCGTTTAGACCTATTTTTTGTTTCTTCTTTCCTTCTGGGAGGTGATCGGTCATTTGACGTCAATTGATTCCGAGGCATAGCCTATCGACTCTAGGATTTCACGTACCTTTTCCTTGTGATCGCCCTGGAGTTCGATCGTCTGCCTCTTGATGGTCCCTCCGCAGGCACACTTCGCCTTCAGGAGGCTTGAAAGCTCCTTTAGGTCGATGCCCTTGTCATCTATACCATCGATGATCGTTGCCATTTTACCGAAGCGCCGTTTGTCGGTTGTGATTCTGACTCGCTGGGACTCCCTGACGATCGCTTCGCATACGCATAGATCGTCGGGAAGCCCGCACTTGTCACAGACGGACAAGTTAACGCTTCGCCTCCTTGCTGATCGTAAGGATACGGGCGATGGTCCTGCGGAGCTCCCGGATCTTTCCCGGGTTCTCCGGCGCACCGCCAGTGGCCGTGATCGCGCGCTGCCTCAGGAGGTCGCTGCGCAGGTCCTTGAGCTGCTTCTCAAGGTCCTTCTCGCTCATGCCTCTGATTTCCTTAGCTCTGAGAATCGCCATCGGTCTTCACCACCTTTTTTCTCGGCTGCGGCTTCTTCGCTGGGGCAGCGGCCTTCGTCTCGCCCTCGGCCGTCTTCTCGGCTGCCTCGGACTCGGCGATGATCTTCTCTACCTCGG
>DATHCY010000166.1:0-5094 GCA_035319305.1 Methanocella sp. | reverse complement strand
CGATAACCGATCCCGGGTGCTCGGGTACTTGCAGGCGAAGAACATCCGGGATTACCGACGGGTCACCATAGCAGTCAACGCTTATTACGTAATGCCGTCACAAGTCATCGAAATGATCCAGAACGATACCTTCGAGCGCGCAATCGAGGACGGAATGCGAGGATAGACCAGATGGCCGCCAGCTACAGCGCTCTCGACAAAATCTCATACCGACTTTTCGGCGGTTACGCCCGCGAGAACCGCTCGACATACTTCGATCTCCAGATAAGCCTGCGTAAGGCCGGCATTGCGGTGCCCGCTGACATCTACGTCTCTAGAATGCTGACCTTAAGCCTGTCATCTGGACTGGCGCTATCGGTTGCCTGTATGCTGACCGCTTTGCTAGTCAAGTTTACCTCACCGGATGGTACCTTCGTCCCATGGCACCTATCCTCGGATGCAAGCCCGCTGGCTCAGGCGTTTAGCAGCGAACTGTTCCTTATAATTGTCATATTAGCGATCTCCTTCCTGGCAGCATTCGTATCTGTCTATAGTCTGTTCCGTAACTATCCACTATACCGGGCGAATATGCGAGAAAAAAGCATCGACCAGACACTGCCCCACGCGGTGACCTTTATGCATGCCATGAGCAGCGGCGGCATGAGTCTGCTCGACATCTTCCGCACGATCTATCAGCACCGGGATGTATACGGCGAGGTTGCCACGGAGTCCCAAGCAGTAGTCCGGGGTGTGGAACTGCTGGGACTCGACCTGATCACGTCGCTGCGTCAAGCATCGGCGATCACCCCCTCCGATCATCTGAAAAACTTCTTCGAAAGCACTGCCACTCACATGGAAAGCGGCGGCGACCTAGCGAAGTTCCTGCACTCCAGATCCGACCAGTTCCAGGTGCTGGCAGCACAGGAGCGTAAAGCCCTGCAGGACATGCTCAGCATGATGGCTGAGGTCTATGTCACCGCGTTCGTAGCCGGACCGCTATTCCTGATCACTATACTGATCTCGCTGGGCCTAATGTCGGCACAGGGCACCGATCAGATTGACCTGCTAGTTTATGTGATGATACCCGTCGGGTCCGTCCTCTTCGTCTGGATGCTGATCGCCATGGGGCTGGATGGCGGCGATAGCAAGGCAATCATCCTTAACAGAAAGCTCGCGGAATTTAGCGATGTCGATAAGACCAGAGATCCGCAGGCTGCCGCTAGTCAGGCTATTCGGCAGGCAGAGCTGAGGTACCGTGTACGCAGGTTCCTTGAAAGCCCCGGAGCCTCATTCATCAACAATCCCTTCCGGGTTCTCTATATCACGGTGCCTGTCGCGGCCCTGGTTTTCCTGGCCCTCTCCTATCCATACTTCGGTCAACCCTACTACGATATGGTTTCGCACATCGACGATATTCTTCTGCTTTCCGGGACGATCGCCCTGATGCCCTTCATCATCTTCTGGGAACTGCGGACTCGGAAGATCAAAAAAATGGACGCCGCGATCCCCGAATTCCTCAAGCGCCTCGCATCGTTCAACGAGTCGGGCCTGACCCTAACTATGGCGATCAAGTCCCTACTCCAGTCGAACTTGGGCGTCCTGAACGTGGAGATCAGGAAAATATGGATGGACATCGAGTGGGGCGCGGATGCAAGAGATGCGCTGGCGCGCTTCGAGTACCGGGTGAACACTGCCTCGATCCGGCGGGTCGTGACGCTGATCACCCGGGCCAGCGAATCCAGCGGTGATATCAAAGAGACATTGTCCATCGCTGCGGCCGACGCTGCATCAAGCCAGACGGACCGGGAAGAACGTTTCCTGAGCATGCTGCTATACGTATCGATCATCTACATATCATTCTTCGTATTCCTGTACATCCTATACACGCTCAGCACCGTGTTCCTGCCTGTAACGCCCGGAGTTTCGATCGCCCAGCAGCTTAACGCTACAGCGACTGGAGCATCCACGACGTTCTCAGGCTCGGTGGACATCCAGATGTACAAGTTGATCTTCCTGCACGCAGTCCTCCTCCAGGGCCTGTTCTCCGGTATCGTAGCTGGTATGATGGGCGAGGGAAACATCTGTTCAGGGCTGAAGCACTCCGCGATCATGATGCTCCTGGGCTACGTGGTATTCACGGTGCTCCTGTAGGTGGATGATGGTACGACAAAGTAAGGACATGGCAATTAATGAAGAGGCATTATCCGATCTGATCGGGGAGCTGATGATGCTAGCGATCACCGTGATAGTCTTCGTCATCCTCATCACGGCGGTCAGCTCAATGACCGTCAGGCCACATGTCGGAATCACGCATATGAACGCGCTGGCTATCAATGACACCACCTTCGCCGTTCAGAACACGGGCGGCGACTCAGTCACATACAGCCATCTGGCCGTGGTCGTCAACGGTCAGCTTATCCCTCCAGCGACTGCGGATATCGACGGCAATGGCCAGTGGGACACCGGCGAAAGCCTATACATATCCACGAATACCCGTCAGAACCTGAGCATCATCGTCTACGACCGCACCCAGAACGCTGTGCTCGGCAACTTTAACCTGGGGTAACACTACTATGACATTCCGAAAATCCGATTCCGGCTTATCCACTGTCGTTGGGGCAATACTCATCCTCGCGCTCATCATATCTGTAGCTGCAGTGGTCAAGCTTACCTATATACCAGATGTGAAAAAGGAGGCCGAATCGGAGCATATGCAGCATGTCATCGATGGCATCTATGAGTTCAAGTCGCAGGTGGACACAATGCAGGCAGCGTCCTCTTCCGGCAACGCATATAGCAGCACCTCCCGGATAGAGATGGGCGGCGGCGCCGTGCCCGGGCTCGACCCTTCACTATCCAGTGGCACGCTGACAGTCGATCCTGCCTATGGAACGTTCTCGATCACCGCAAAATACTACAACGGCACCAGAGCCGCTACACGCGGCACCGCACCGATGGGTCGCCTAATCTACTCAAGCAACAACCACTACTACGTAGACCAGAACGTCCAGTACGAGGGCGGTATGGTCCTGCTATCCCAGCAGAGCGGCCGGGTTATGCTCGCGTCCCCGCCGGTAACCATATCCAGGGATCCCAATGACATCAGCAGGCCCGTCATCGCTATCAATCCACCCCGAATCAACGGCTCTCCGCAGACCGTAGGTTCGACCGGAGAGAGCACGGTTAAATCCACAGTGCTTCCTGTCAGCAACGTGCTGAACGCCATGAACGTCACCATGGTCAATATCACCGTGCAAAGCGATAATGCTCAGCAGTGGTACGACTATTTCGGCCAAATCATGGCCGCCTCCGGCCTGGCTAATAACACGAACTACAAGTTAACTATAAACCAGAAAACGGTAAACCTAAACGTCACCGGCAGCGGTTGGAGGGACGATATCGAGCTATACTCCGTGGACTCTCTGGTTCTCACTCAGCTAGATGGTGCATCACCGCAGACACAACCCCTGCCGCCGCTGCCCTCAGTCACGCCGACACCGACGGCGAATCCTTCAGCTTCGCCAAGTCCATCTATAAGTCCGTCTCCGAGTCCATCTCCATCTTCGAGTCCGACTCCTACACCATCTCCTACACCGAAGGTAAACATCAATCCATATATGAACACCAGCCTGATCAGCTATAGCAGTTCAGGCAACACTAATACCTATCGTGTCATGGTTACTGCAATGGTCAGCGATCTATCGACGGTGACACCAGCAAACAACGTCTCGGTGAACATGGACACGATCACGGGCACACCGAACGGTCAGCTCGATAGCTATACGCTGATCTCCTCGCCGTCGACTAACCCCCAGCAGATCATGCCATTAAGAGCTTGCAGCTATATCTGGGTCTACGACCTTAAGGCAAAAAACAACCTCAACAACGTGACGTTCAATGCGACAGTCAGCGGCGATAACATCGTCTCCATGCCGCCGATATCAACCACATATACTCCCAGGCAGCCCGTACTCACGTACTCGAACTACACTACTGCCGGAACGTATACGTTCACGGTTCCCGCCGGTCTGACCTCCCTCAACGTCACCCTCATAGGGGGAGGTGGCGGTGGCGGGGGAGGAAATTACGGCGCTAGTATGTACCAGTACGGCGGAAGTGGTGGGGGTGGCGGTAGCGGTTACATGACCACTAAAACCAACCTGGCGGTCACCCCAGGACAGGCTATCACCGTAACAGTCGGAGCCGGGGGTGCGGGAGGAGCACCGGTGTACAGCGGAAACGGAAATGGCGGCGGCACAGGGGGTACCTCATCATTCGGCATGGCAAACACAGCTTCCGGAGGCGGAGGCGGCAGTGGCGGTGCAGATAGCAAGGACACGGGCGGAACTGGCCTGGGCGGCGTGGGCGGCACAGGTTACAACAACGGAACTGCTGGAGGAAATGGGCCGTCGTCTTCTGCAGGCGGTGCAGGAGGCGCAGGGTACCTAGGATACGGTGCTGGCGGAACAGGTGGATCGAGCAGTCCGACCAACGGATCTTCAGGCATGTCGGGCGCTGTCCTGATCACGTATACTGCTTGACCGCGATAAACTAGCGCCATCTCGATTATTGGGCGGCACCATGAACCGGGAGTCATCCGGCCGACATCTCCCGGGTTTTTCTTTGGACAAAGTTATAATATACCTGAGTATAATTCTGATACTTCGGGAGATGCTTGATATGGCTAAGCTGAACGAGGCCGCAAGGGTCGCAATGCAGGATGCGCTCGGGCTCAGGGAGGGCGAGGAAGTGCTAATCATCACCAACTTTGAGGGCGACGTATTCCCCATCGCGAGGGCGGTCTTCGAGGAGACTAAGGCGCTGGGCGGCAGGCCGGTGCTAATGGTGCAGGAGCTGAAGACGACCTATACCTATGCGGAGCGTCTGGTGCTGGAGGCGCTCCGATCGGAGCCGGATATATACATTTCGCTGTCGGCCCATAAGATCGGCAAGGATCCGTACGGCCTTAACATCGGCTACATCGGCCGGGACGGGAAAAAATATACGCACATCGGCGATAAGCTCATGGATGGCGACCGGAGGGTGCGGGGGTTCTGGTCGCCTACAGCGACCGTCGACATGTTCGAGCGGTGCGTGGCAGTGGACTATGACGCC
>DATHCY010000165.1:0-25823 GCA_035319305.1 Methanocella sp. | reverse complement strand
ACCCAGGCGATATAGGAACTCCCTTGAGGAGTACGGCCTGCCGGCCTCTAGGGTTTTCATGGCCCATTCCTTGACCATCTCATCGGTACTCCGGAACTCCTGCTCCACAGCGAAAACGTCATAGATGCGGTCGACGCCGTCCTTGAATAACGCCTCATCGTTGGCCACGTGGGTGCCGACATAGTGATGGCCTCCAGTCGACTCGAAAAGGTCATGAAATATGTTGGCGCCCGTCGAGACTAAACAGTCTATCATGCGGTTCTGGATTAGGAATGATATGATTTTGCGCATGCCTGCCGGTGACATGGCGCCAGTGTACCCCATCATGATCGTCAGGTTATTCTGTTTGAGCATCTCTGCCCAGGTATTGACCGACTCGCCCAGCTTCCGCCCCTGAAAGCCGGTCATTGCCATTGCATTAGTAAGCTCTGCGATCGTTTTATCTGTTACCCTGATGGGAACGGTCTCATGACGAAGGAACTTGCTGTGTGCCATCTCTCGCTACCCTCTTTCACATACAAAATTGTATTAGGATATAAAGCTTTTTAAAGGTCTACGTATGCCGATTTTTTCATAAAATATCTATAGGCCCGGTCATACATGGTGATGATAGAGCCGGGCTGTTTCTATACCAGCTTCTTCATCTGGCGGAAATCCATAACGCCCTTGATCGCCTTGGTGATGATGGGAATGTCAGCCTCCTGGGCCGCGCACATAGGGTTGGTGCCGCCTGTAATAATAATCCCCATATGGTCACGGTCAACTTCGGCGCCGAGCAGGGATGAGTTGGGCTCGCCTACTTCTAGGACCCCGTAAAATCCTGCGGTCAGCAGCCGGTTAATCAAGTGATCGACCTCATCCTTCGCCGTCATAGGCACTTCCCTGAAGTTGGCCAGGATCTTGCCGGAGCCGGTCTTCATCATCTCCCTTACTGAGGTCAGGTCTTGGGACATGAGCACCTCGAGCGGGTCTATGGTCGTGCATTCGTAGCGGATAATGTCTGTGAACCTAACAGGAACTCTATCCTTGACCTGAACGATCCCACCGAACATCGGCCGTACTGGTATGCCATGCTTCGTCAGAACTCCATCGATGGTGATGCTACACACCGTGGCTATGCCTGCTTTTCCCTTCGGGATCCTCATGCCCGCGAATACCTCCCCCTCATCGAAAAGCTTCACGTACGAGCAGACTGAAAGGCCGCTATACATCACCTGGCGGAAGATCTCCAGCGTATCATCCAGATCCTTCCTATCGACCAGGGAAACATTGACTACGACGTCGCCCTCCCTGGTTTTCGGGTTGAATGTGGCCTGGTACATAATGGACTCGATCCTCGCATCGGCGAACATCATCTCTTCGTCTTGTGCAGTCATCGAAAACCATGTTTCATTTTATCCTATATGATATCAATTTTTGGGATATTTTCGAAATACCTAATCTGGGCTGTTTCAGGACAAAGTATCATGAATAAAAGGGGCGACGTGCTGAGAACCAAGCTTAAATATTTTGAGTATAGAATAACCCTTAATATGCCGAATGGTATTTAACCGTCAACTAGCCGGGCCTATGAACCGCTCGTATTGACCCGGATTGATTGTAGGCGATACGTCGCCGCTAATAAATGGCCGGGTGTGAAGGGTGTTGATGGTAGGATGCTAGCGATACATGCCTATTTGCGGCTCCATCTATAAAAAAAATTCAAAAGGAGTTACGATGACCAATAATCTGCTGGATGTCATAAAGGAGATATTTAGCACTTATAGCTATTCTGTAAGTGCTAGCGAAGACTTTGATCTCATCGCCGAGAAACCGAACAACAACCTGGCTATCAGGGTATTCGATAGCCCTAACACTGACGATATCAAGCAGTTTGCTGAAAAGGCTAAGGGCGGGAACGCAAAGGGATTGATCGTATCCATGGCGTTCTTTACCGAGGATGCAAAAAAGGTGGCCAGACAAAAGGATCTCATGGTCTGGGACCGCCCTGAGCTGGAGAGGCAGATTGGCAAAGCCGTGCTTGTGAGGCTGGGCGGCGATTGGGATCTGTTCGCAGCTTCCGAGGGTGGTGCTGTGCCGCCCGGGGAGAGAGACCTGCCCGTATCTGCGCTCACCAAGGAGCTTTACAGCAGTGCGCCGGAGTTACTCCGGGCGAGGACCAGGGCAGCTAAGGCTGCCGAGCACATCGAGGAGCTCGCCCCTGATTCTATCGTCGAAAATGGAAAAGAGACTGCTGTGGCTTCCGACGAAGAGCCTGCTGAACCTATAAAGCTACAGATCCAGGCAATACCAATCAAGGTTAAGGATTCCGATGCCATTAAGATCTCAAGCAACATTGGCCGGGCGGATGATGTGGAAATCTCGATCAACTTTATCCCATATTGGAAGTATAGTTACTCGCTCGATGTTATCTCCAGATACAAGGATGTCAGCGTACCACTAAATGGCAAGGGATCCAGGATGATCAACGCTATTAACAAGAATGTGGACAGCGCACCGACTGTCAAGCTCCTTGATGGCGTGGACATACCCGATACGCCCTATAATGTATCTCAGGCCGTAATAACTGAAGAAGAGGCCAGGACGATGGCCATGAAGGCGATCATCCATGAGCACAGCAAGGAGGTCAGGTTCAAGGGGACTCAGGGCGAGGCCGCTTTTGTGGAGCACAAGAAGTTTGCCCCGAAGAACACGGATGTGAAAATGACGATGCAACTGCTCTACGTGCCTTTCTGGGTTGTGCGCAGCCACAGGGGCTATATTGAGATAAACGCTTATGATGGTAAGCCCGCAAGGACTCCCATGGACGATGGCGCCGAGATATTGTAACCGCCACAGCCGAGGCGTGCGGGCTTTCAAGTGTCATCTCTTTTACTTTTTCTCTTCCTGCGGCGGCGGAGTCGCGGCCTTATGTTGCTTGAATCTACTGTAGAGCCATGTTGCTCCGCGGAATATCAGATAGATAACCCCAATGCAGATCACGATATATAGCGCCAGGGGGATCAGGAAGCCGGTCAGGATAATCAGGCCGCCGATCACGCCGACGAACACGTGTACCCCATCGCTAAACGCAGCGCCTATTCCCCAATCGTAGGCCACGACCGGTTGCGGCTCGGTCACGTAGACTGTGATGGTGGCGAAATCCACCTGGTTTTTAAGCAGGTTCAGCTGGGCTGTTGTGGATTCGATCTCTCCCTGTATCCGTGCCAGCTCCTTCTCTACGATGATCACATCTGAAGTTTCGTTGGCCTTTGACATGATGTCCAGCAGCCTGGCCTCCTCTGCTTTACTGTTATTGAGCCTTGCCTGGAGGTCCACATACTGGCTGGTCACGTCTGAGCCGGTCGATCTATCCGATTTTACCGTGCCCAGCTTTCGTACCTCGTTCAGCGTGGATTCGTAGGCAGACTGAGGGACTTTTAGGACTATAGTACATGTTTTTCTGTTATTGTCGTTCACATCCATGCTTGAGGACTGCACATAGCCCCCAGCTCCCGGTGCCAGCGACCTGATCTTGGTCGTTGTATCATTGAAGTTGGTAGTTTCGATCTGAATGTAAGCGGTCATGATCACTTTGCGGTTACTTACATCAGAATACGCGTTTGGAGTATCGGTTGCTACCGTCTGTCCGGAATTCGTATCGTGCTGTGATGACCCGCCGGATGCTTCCCCGCTTGAGGACTTTGAATCCTCAGGTGAAGCAGACGGCGCTGACTGAGGCTGGCCGCTACTGCTCCCCGAATCCGGGGCTCCGCTGTTCATAGTGCTGCACCCCGAAGCGATAACCATCACGCCTATCAGAGCGATCATAATAAACGGTAAAATATATCCTTTTCTCATGATCGCTATATTATCCAATCGGTTATTTAAAAAGTCTCTTCTACGAGTTTGGGATGATGGTTTAAAGATTAACAGTCGATACACGACGATCAAATGGATAGGGAATCGGTACTGATATTGGGGTGGAATATCACGAGTTTATGGGAAAACTCCAACCTATTGTCATAGGGGACGCGCCAACATATTTTAGTGATCACAATAGATCGGCCTATAGTTCATCCGACTTGGAGAAGAACCTTTAAAATAGCTGCTGTGTTGAATAATTAATTGGTTATAGCTCGTTTAATGGGGGATTAGGTTTTTATCACCTTCCTCGCAGCTAAGTAAGACGAATATTTATCGGCATTTTTAACCTGTATAAGCAATGACCAGTTTATCGATTATTAGACTAAGGTTAATCCATTCAATACAGTAAAAATAGCTAAGAGTACGGGTTGGCTCGTAGCTATTACTGTTAACAAAAAATATGGGTTTTCTCTCCCATTCATGATCCGTTGATATCGGTGGCAAACTGCTCATTTATCGTATCATGGGCGACGCTGACGCCGGCAGCGATGACCACCTCCGGCCATATGCGAACGTCCGAGTGGACAGTAACATCGTTGCCGATCATCGTCCTCGGACCGATCACGGTACCGTTCTCCAGAATACAGCTCCTGCCAATGGAGACGTCATTGTCAATGATGGCTCCTGAAACGGAGCAACCAGAGCCGATCTTCACCCCGTCGTACATGTACGAGGACAGGATGCGACTGTCGTTGCCGATATGGCAGGACCTACCGATCGAGGTGTAAGGCCCGATCAGTACGTTGTCCCCGACCACCGTGTTTTCACCGATGAATACTGGTCCGACGATGACCGAGTTCTTGCCGACCGACACGTTGTTGCCCACATCCAGCGGGCCATTCAGTGTAGCGTTTTCGACCAGTAGCCGACCGTGGATATACGTGCCGGGCATATTCTCTAGCATCCATTTCTGGGCCGCACGGTAAGCCTCCGGATTGCCCACATCGGTCCACTGGCCCCGTGCCAGCCAGCCGCTGATCTGTTTGCCTTCGGCCAGCAGCTTTGGGAATAGGTCTTTGGCGAAGTCATACTTTTTCTTAGGAAGATAGTTGAAGATCTCCGGACTCAGCGCATATATGCCTGTAGATGCCAGATTGGAAAATATTTCTCCCGGACCTGGCTTCTCTCGGAAACGGTGTATAATGTGGTTATTGTCCAGGTCCACAATTCCGAAATCCCGGGGGTCATCGATGCTCAGCACCGATATCGTTACTATACTGCCGGTGTGGTTATGGAAATCGTACAGCTCTCGCAGATTCAGGTTGAGCACATGGTCTCCGCCAACCACCAGGAACGGGCCCCCTGCCAGGTACTTTTCCGCGTTCTTAACGCTGCCCGCTGTACCGAGCTTCTCTTTCTCGTACACGTACTTAATGTTCACGCCGAATAACGATCCGTCGCCTAGGTATTGTTCGATGACCTCTCCCATGTAGCCAAGTGTAATCACGATCTCGTTGAAACCGTTTTTCGAAAGGTGCTCCACAAGGTGTCCCACTGATGGCTTGTTCAAAATTGGGATGCTTGGCTTGGGCCTTTCGAAAGTCAGGGGCCGAAGCCTTGTACCTGTGCCCCCGCAAAGTATGCATGCCTTCATCACTCAGTTCCTCCTGAACCCTTGATCAGCGTCAATGATGCACATGAGGTGATCTTTAGTCATAAATAATCATTCGCGCAATCGATAGTGTACTGAACGGATACTACTTTCGTCTATATATCTGTATCACTCATGCAAATAAATAGTTCATGACAATTTCACACTGTTAATTTTAAAGCTATCCTGGCCTATCAAAATATGGATCGACCCATTGTGACCACCATTGAACCGGGTTCTTGACCGGCACCAGATCGTGGTCGCAGCTAAACAGTTCTCCATTGTAGAAAACAAAGCCCTCCTCCATCTGGTGCCTCAGGTTAGAGGAGAGCAGGCCGTCGATGACTTCATTATTGCCGGTGATCTGCATGAGGCGGATCATGTATGGGGTGTCCCTGGGCCACACGACCGCTTCGTGGTATTCGCCGTCGCCCAGGTAGGTATCTCTGCTGGATTCTTTGACGATGATGCCGAACGGCATTCCCCACTTGGTGCGCAGCAGGCGTTCTTTCGCGTATGCGGATATGGTCCCCATTTCTCGGAGGGAGAACACGTCAAGGCCGAGCATGGATGCTGCTACCACTCCTGGCGATCCGGCCATATGGTCTGTCCTGCGCCCTAGGGCGAAGTCCTCGGTGGAGACCAGGTTGTTGATGAATCCGGTGGCCGGGTTAAGAAAGATGGGCTTGTACGAATCCCGGGCTTTGTTATAGGATATTTTACAGGCGTCGGCGGTTGCGAAATCCCTTGCGTACTTGCTGAATAGCCATCCTGCTTCCAGTGCGCGCATCCACTGGGCATTGATCTCCGGCAGGAAAAATTTAGGGAGGTTCAGCTCATGCACGGAGCCACAGGCGATCAGCTCTCGCTCCCACGCTTCGCTGACTCGTATCGGAACTCTCAGGCCTTCTACGATCCTCATACCATCAGTCCAAGAGTGCCACGAAGGGACGCTGAGCAGGCCATTCTGATGTACTCGGGGCGGGCCGTTCTCAATAGGATCGGTGCGTCTTATCGCGTTTAGGTATCGGGTAAATGCAGTCGCCGCATCTCGGGCAAAATCGTCATCGTTGGTGTCTCGAACCACCATTCCTGCCAGGATGAAAGCGAGCAGCGTGGCGTCGGCGCTGTTATAATCTGGCCTGCTGTCAGCCCCGGCTACCAGTCGGTTTGGGATACGGCCGTGCTCGTCCTGAAGCTCGAATGACTTCCGCAATATCTGAATGATCCCGTCTAACCCTTGGAGCTTGCGCAATGTCTGGTAATTATGGATCAGTCCCTCGAACTCATCCCTGAACCAAATGCTTCGGAACCAGAAGTCGCCAGCCTCATGGTATAATGTGTCGTCCAGGATCGTGCCGAACTGGCTCATGCCTATGGCCCGTAACAGGACATCCTTGTTCCGTGGCTGATAGCTAGAAAAAAGTGTCCGCTGGATCAGTCTTGCCCTTTCCAGGTCTTCCTGGGCATATTTTCCTTCCATTAGCGACCTCGCAGCGTCCGGATCGCCGGCACAGGCAAAGCTGATCGAAGCCGTCGGTCCTGGGACTTCGATGTCATAGAACGATATCACCGGACGGATCTCTGATATGAATGTCACCTGATCCCCTTGGGCACAGCGGTATCCGGATCCCAGCTTGTATCTCCAGGATACTTGCCGGCCTTTTCGTATATATTCGCCCGCATCGATGGAAAGGTGGGCCGTCCCCCCTTCTGATGTTACGGACAGTATATTGCCGGATGTCTGAGCTCGGTGCGACTCTGGTGAAGACGTCGCGTACATAAAGCGAATGTCGAAAAATGGCTCGAGGATAATGATCGACTTCTGGGCCTTCTTGCCCTTAAGCTCAACCTCCATCCGGCCTGCAGCACCATATTTGCTATCGTACAGGTAGTATGTCGCAGAAACGGTCAGCCCATCGGCTTCATACTCGTATCTACAGCTCCATGGGGTGGCTTTGACGATCGCGGGGGTGAGCCTTACATCTTTGTTCTCGGTACGGATTCCGAGCGCTATGGTGTCGATAAATTTCCAGTAGTCGCCCCCGATCATGGCAAACAGTCCCTCGTATGGGTAGTCCCTGTTGGGTGCGATTTTCTCATAAATGTTGCATGAGAACGCGGACTGGGATAGTGAGGCGGATCGGCGCTTTAGGATCATGTGTTTGCTGCGAGAGCCTCCCCCATATAGGTCTTCAGCCGGTGCCAGCGCGACCGAAAAATCATCCTCTGTCATTGATATTTTTCTTTGACAGTAAGGTATAAATGGTTCACTCGGCCTTTTTACATCCGATCTCGATCATACCATAATAAAGTATTTATACACGCAATACTAACCATAGATTAGTGCCAAATTAGGGGAGTTGCCAAATGAGATACACTCACGATCCGTTTGACGAATTCAGAAGAATGCAGTATAGGATGAACCGGATGTTCGATGAGCTTCCAGAGTTATTTGAGGAGCCTGAACTACCAGCACAACAGGAAACTACACATGTGCCCTACGTAGACGTCATCGATCGCGATGGCGACATCGTCGTCACAGCTGACCTGCCCGGCGTAGACAAGGGTGATATCCGACTCAACGTCCGAGGCAATATGCTCGAGATCACCGCCGAGAAAAAAACCGGCTGCGAGCAGAAGGAAGAGGGCTATCTGCGAAGGGAGCGGGGCTTCAGCCGATTCTACCGTGCGATACGCCTGCCGGTCGCCGTGGATGAAACGAAGGCCAGAGCTAACTTCAATAATGGCGTACTAGAAATCACGCTACCCAAGACTGAAAAAAGTCGCAGCACCAGCATTCAAATTAAATAGCCACGATCGTCCCCCAACCGCCTCTTGATCCCCTATCGGGTGATCGATCATCCACCTCCACCAGTTTTTTATTTTCCCCCTCTTTTACCGATGACATACCTATAGCCACCATGCCGGTCCGGGGATTAAATTTAATTACCCGGTGCGGGTATTATGTAACATCTTAAAAATCCGATCAAAAAAGTCATCAGGTGGAATCATTATAACGACATCAAACTCCTCGGACCTCGGACAGCGAATTGCAGACACGATCAAGGAAGGGGTGGACGAGAAATACTTGAGAGTGATCAAAGATCTGAAGAACTACTTCTACCTGGAGGATATCGCGGCGGCCGCCCTTCAACTCTCCGTCGAGAAAGGTGGTGCTGCAGGCGAAGAAGTCCGCCGCCGATCACTCGCTCCCCAGTCCGAATTCATTCCTCTGAAAACAAAAGACACCTTAATGAAGGCCAAAAGCAAGCAGCGTCATGTGGCAGAGCCTATGCCGAGCAAAGTTCCATGGCATGGTATGCCGCGGAGAGGCCCTTCTCATCAGGGAAGGCCATCATCAGGTACACAGCGTGCTGGCCAAGCCCCCCCAGCCTACCAAGGTAAAGGCGGAAAAGCCCAATCACCCTACCATGGCCGACCTTCAGGCGCCTCTCACAGCCGCCGTGAGCATGAGAGGAGACATGAGCAGAGAAAGCACCACGATCTAAGAAGCAATCGATAATTAAGCATGTATTAATATTTGACAGGGATCTCGTCGGCAATACCTCATGTCCGGTGTGGCGAAGGCTTACCGCTTTTCCCCCCCAATATTTCCTGAACCCGGTTTACTGCACGGCCCATTTCCACGATGATCTGTCCTGCGCCAGACCTCGTTTCTGTCAGCACAACCAGCATGGACCGTTCCCCCGCGCCCATAATGAACAGCTTTCCCTCGTCCGTTTCCACGATCAACCGATCAGGTACCGCCCTTTCGAGCTCGAGTGTAGCCGCCTCGGCCGCGCAAAGCATGACCGCCGCCATTGCTGCAAATGTCTCAGCATGGACGTCGCTTGGCATATCCGAGGCGATAAGAATGCCCTCCCTGGATACGACCGCGACAGCCCGCACCCCTCCAACCCTTTTGAGGTCGGTCACCACCCTGCTGATATCGTCAAAGGAGGGGCTCATCTATCGGCCTCCTGCCATCATATCGATCAGACTCCCCATCACCTGTAAAACGCTTGCCGGATCGAGTGCGCTCGCGCCGATCACAGGCACATCCGCAGGGACACCCATCTTTTTCCGGATCTGCCCGGGCTCCATAGCGTCACCAACATCCTGCTTGTTAGCCACCACGATGTACGGTGTCTTTTTGCCGCAGACCATCCTGATGATCTCGACAGCGCGATCGAGTCCTTCCGTGTCTGTCGAGTCAACGATCAGAATTACTCCCATAGCATCCCGGGCCAGCGTCTTTACCAACGGACTGAACCGTGACTGGCCAGGAGTCCCAAATAGGTCGACTGAAAACCCATACAGCGACAGGTGGGCATAGTCCACCGCCACAGTTGTACTCACATGGTCCTTGCTTTGCCGATCTACCGAGACGTACTTTCCTGAAGAGAGCGTTGAAGCTGTCCTGACAAACGTGGTTTTACCCGACCCCCGAGGCCCGGTCACCAGCACCTTTGGGATATACACCCAGACACCCCCAGGTTTCATGATCTTGAATAGCGTCGGCCATTCAGGAGGATCAGTCCAGTCACACATCTGCAGCCTGAAATAGTCGCCATAAAGATATTTTTCGGGGGAACTGCCGATCAATACCGTCGCGTTGCATAGGCCATTCTTGATCTGATCCACCAGGCCGGAGCCGTAGTTCCTGTCGGTAAAACTGTATAGTACAACTCCCCCATTTAACACCGCCATCTTGTTCCACGACTTGACCCGTTCCAGGATCTCCATATCTGATGTCTGCGCATTCCTACAGTTGTCGAAGATCGAGGCTAGAGAGGGAAAGACGATCATATCCCCGGGGGAAAGTATCCCGATGATATGCGAAATCGACTCGTCCACTGAATCGATATTCCCAGGATCGCTGATCACAAACTGCTCTTTCGACGGAACGCCGATCAGCGCCGAATATCCATCAACGATGGCAAACTGGGACATATATGGGGCCAGCTCCCATCCATATTCACGAAAGGCGTCCCGAGCTACGTCAGGGAACGAGCTGGTCGCCACATAGTAGCAGACGCAGTTATTCACCAGACTGGCATGGACGGTCTGAGCGCAAAATACATCCCCTAAAGCCCCGTATTCGCTGAAGTAGACCAGTGTTTTGCCAATAGGGATGCCTCCTTTCAGATAATCGTCTAACGCCTGGATTCCTGTCTTTATCATTTGCCAGCCTACTCCTGAACAGCTACTGCCGAAGGCCATCAGGGCTTCAATCTACCTATTCGGCTACTAATATCTACTTACTGTAACAAGCGACTTATACTTAACCCAGATTTCAACATTTCAGGTCGTTTTAGCCGATTGTAGACGGGTGGAGCAGCAACAAGCAGGGGTGAAAGTTCACGCTCAATCTTCAGAAAAGCTATATACTATTTTCTGTGAGTGAGGATAGTAAGCCCCCTTATGTTTATGGCCCGAAGGCCGACGGCATTCATCTACGCGCTGTAACCAGGGCCGGGGCTGGACTCCCCTTCGGGCCCTCTTTAGCTTGCACCCACAAGGATTGACCGTTTCATCGGCCTCACGGGCGACCTCACCGTCGCCGGATCATCGCATTGACCCGGGGCCGTTCCGTTGCTGTGACATTGCCACGACTCTCGCCGTATACCCTTTACAGGCATTTGTGTGTCCAGGCGGTGGGGGGACTTTCCTCACTGTTACTGGGCACATTCCTTCGTGCCGGTCAACAGCGGCGGCCGTCCCTCCTCTCTCACAGATCATATCTTACATCACCAATGTGATCCACACGCAGTATAAATAAATGATGGGTGGTTGGCATTGTCATATGCTACGCATGCCTAACTGAGGGAACATCCTGACCTTCTGGCGCTGAGATATGATCAGCCGGTTGAAACGCTCGCTATTTTTATACCTGAAGCCACATATCTACCATTCATGCTGAGCCTCGAAGAGGGCACTTCTGCGGTAAAAATGGCGCGGCACGTCATCGAAGAATACGTTAAGGCTGGAGTAATCCCAAAGGTCCGCCTGTCAAAGGCGTTCGATCACCCAGGGGGAGTTTTTGTCACCATCCATATCGATCATGAACTTCGAGGCTGTATCGGCTATCCGTCTCCTATAGAGGGCATGACGCTGGGTGAGGCGCTCGCGGATGCAGCGGTGAGCGCGGCGACCCGCGACCCAAGGTTTCCTAGGGTTCGTACCACGGAACTAGGGAAGATCCGTGTCGAGGTCACAATCCTCACCGAGCCGGTGCTGTTGAAGGGCAAAGCGACGGAGCGCCCACGGAATATTATGGTCGGCCGAGACGGGCTGATCGTCGAGCTTGGGCCCTATAAAGGTCTGCTGCTCCCCCAGGTTCCGACGGAGTGGGGCTGGAACGCCACGGAGTTTTTAGAGAACACATGTATAAAGGCGGGTATCATGCCAGACGCATGGGCGGACGATAAGACGAAAGTGTATACTTTTTCGGGGCAGATATTCGAGGAAGAGAGGCCTGGCGGCGATATACTCGAGAAATTCTGATTGCTCCAATCTTGCCCTCGCTGGGAGTTCCCTGTGGTGTAGCACGAAAACACAAAGCACTTTTTAGAGGGACACAAAAATTCAAATACAGGGGTCCGCGGTCAAAACGAACCGCACCAAGACCACCGGTTAATACACGAACGCCGCTAAAACACGGATATTAAAACACGAACAAGCGTCACAAAGACCATAATACGCCAAATCAAAGACCATAATACGCCAAATCAAAACAGAAAATATCTCCATGCCTGTCTTGTACAAGCCATTACAGGTCAGCTGTCGGGTGTGTCCCAATTTTTCTTAAACTTCTCTTTTGATCCGCTTGACACTCTTATTGACTTCGAGTTTACAGCAAAATCGGGACGTACTCATACCCATAAAGAGAGGGTTATTGCCACCGTTTTACCAGCAGTGTTTTAATTTTGCGTATTATGGTCTTTGTGACGCTTGTCCGTGTTTTAATATCCGTGGATTAGTGCCATTAGGTATTGATGGTCTTGGTGCGGTTCGTTTTGACCGCGGACCCCTGTATTTGAATTTTTGTGTCCCTCTAAAAAGTGCTTTGTGTTTTCGTGCTACACCACAGGAACCTCCGACAAGGGAATATCAAACCCCAAAAAGAAGCCACATATCACGCAGGACTCATCGTTTTGCGGTGATCAGGCGCAGCCTGTCCGACGAGTTCTCCGCGTGGCCAGCAACCCAGGACATCTCCTTCACCAACTCAATCAGGAAGTAGACGCCCACAGGGGTGATATCCTTCTCGTTGTCGTAGATGATCTTCATAGCATCTCGCCTGATCACGTCTACCTGGTGCTTCTGGGAGTCGACCTTGCCGATGATCTCCTGTATCTCCTTGACCCTCTTCGATGAGAACGAAGAGTCCAGGAGGTCGGCGATTTTACCGACAGCCTCGACATGCTCGTCTACCGTCGTTAGAACCGATCTCTCAAGCTTGAGGATAACGTCCTTGACCTGCTGGTTCATCGTTACCGGCCTGAGCGTAAGCATCTGCGCGACCATCTCCGCGCTGTTGGCCACGTCATCCTGCTGCTTTAAAAAGGTTAGGATGTCCGTGCGATCGACGGGCATGAGCAGCGTGGAGGGCAGCTCCACCCGGATTTCGTTCTTTACCCGGTCAGCTTCGTGTTCCAGCTCGTTGATCTGCTCATATAACTCGTTGACCTTTGCCATATCGCCAGCGACATAGGCTTTCACCGCCTCATCCATCTTTAATACCGTGAGCTTGACCTTCTGGGAATGCTCGGTAAGCGGCTTGAAAGGAGATTTGGCGAACAAGTCTAGTATCGATCGTAGAGGGTCTGTCATATTCCCACCAGTGTCAAAACATAGTACGAGACGGCTGCAGCGACAGCGGCAACCGGTATCGTAAGTAACCATGCGGTCAGGATGTTCACGACCACATTCTTATTCAGTACGCCTGTTCCGCCTACCATCACTGTGCCTATTACACTAGAAGATAATACATGGGTAGTACTTATAGGTGCGCCCAAATGTGAGCCGACTGCAATAGTGATCGCTGTGCTAGTCTCGGCTGCGAACCCCTGGGAAGGCGATAGCTCCTGGTTGCTAATCCGCTCTCCTAGCGTTCGTATGATCCGCCAGCCGCCGAAGGCAGTACCGAACCCGATCGCCAGCGCGCAGATGATGATCATCCAGGGTTCGACTACGATCTCATGATGGTTAGTCACCGCCACGAACATGGCGATGATACCCATGGTCTTCTGAGCATCATTGGAACCGTGGGTCAGGCTGACCGACGCTGAAGATAAGATCTGTATCCTCCGAAAAATCGAGTTGCTAGAATCGCGGCCCAGCCGGCTGATCACGTACCTGCCTATCATGAACATGATCACCAGTCCCAGGATAACGCCTGCTAGGGGGGAGATCAGCAACGCCATTATTACCTTCACCAAGCCGCTCCACTTGACGCCATACACACCCAGCGATATGATGCCGCTGCCGATCAAGCCACCGACAAGCGCATGAGATGAACTGACCGGAAGCCCTTTCAGCCACGCGAAGACATCCCAAATGATTGCGCCCATAAGCCCAGCCATTATGATCTCTATCGTCAGCGAGTTCGACGGGATGATACTGGTCGCAATGACCTGCGCGACCGCGGTTCCCAGCAAAAACGGTCCTAAGATGTTCATGATCGCGGCAATGCCTATGGCCACGTACGGCGGGAGGGCCTTTGTATAAATGACGGTGGCTACCGAGTTGGCCGCATCATTGGAACCGTTCATCACATCAAAGGCGAGCGCCACGATAATTGCAATGATCATTAATGAGAACGGATCCATATGTATACCCCCGCCTAAAGTGGCCTTGTGAGTATTTATGGGCGCAAGGGTAGCTATAACTCTTGCTATATATATCTATATAAACTATATAGTGATTTTATAATGAACTATCACTTTTCCATTTGCCGATTGTAGTTATACCTAAAATAATCAACGATCTCTAAAATGGCACGTTTTCAGAAATATATAGCAGGTAAAAACCTATTTATGGTGATAGACATTCTCTTCAATTATGCATGAGCTAGTCGTCGAAGATGCCCGGGTCTCGTTTGATGGCGAGATCATCACATGCTCCATTGGCATCGACGGGGGCAAAATATCGCGAATAGGCAAGATACTCAAAGGCGAAGAGGTATACGATGCTGGGGGAAAGCTGGTCATCCCCGGCGTCATCGACTCCCATGTGCACTTTCGCGACCTGAACCAGGAGGAAAAGGAGGACTGGTCCACAGGCTCAAGGGCGGCCATCTACGGTGGGGTGACGACGACCGTCGATATGCCTAACTCGGACCCTCCGACGTTCGACGCCGAGTCGTTCAAGATCAAGCAGACAGTGGCAGCGAGCCGGTCCATGGTGGATTACGCGCTGAACGCCGGCGTCAGGAATAACCTAAAGCAACTCCAGAGGCTATGGAAGCTGGGCGCGCTCGCCTTCGGAGAGATCTTCATGGCCGGGAGCACTGGAGGTTTCAGCGTGGATGAGACCACACTCAAAGAAGCGCTAACGTTGATTGGGAAGCTGGGCGCTACGGCCAGTATTCATGCCGAAGATGAAGCGCTCCACGAAAAGCTAAAGGAAGCGCTCAGGAATGACCAGTCTCCAGCAGTCCATTCCAGGCTTCGTCCCAGGGAATCGGAGATCAGAGCGGTCGAAACGGCGGTGAAGCTGGCCCGGGAAACGAAGGCCGCTGTACATATCACCCACATCAGCACCTCCGCCGCGGTGGAGATGATCAAGGATGAGGGCATTACCTGCGATGTGACGCCCCACCACCTGTTCCTGACCATGGACCACTGGAGGCGGCTCGGCCCCCACGCCAAGATGAATCCGCCCATCAGAGAGGACCTGGACCGGGAAGCGCTGTGGAAGGCGGTCAGCGACGGCTCCGTCGATGTGGTCGCCTCCGACCATGCGCCCCACACCCTGGATGAGAAGAAACTGCCGGTGCGGGACGCGCCGTCCGGCGTGCCAGGTGTCGAGACCATGCTGCCGCTGATGCTGAAGGCGGTCTCCGACCGCAAGCTCCCGCTCCAACGGCTGATCGACATGACCTCGCTGAACCCCGCCCGGATATTCGGGATAAGGGGCAAGGGAAGCTTCACCGCTGGCAACGACGCAGACCTACTGGTAATAGACATTGGGGCGGCGAGGAGCATCACACCTACATCGCTGCACAGCAAAGCCGGGTGGACCCCCTACGTGGGCTTCGAGGGCATCTTCCCTAAAGCGGTCATGCTCCGAGGCGAACTGCTGCTAGACGGCAAGGAGTTCTACGGAAAGCGAGGCAACGGCCGGTTCGTCCCCGGAATGGGATACGAGCGGCCATCAGCAGTCAGAGACGCGGCGAAACTTGCCCGCAAAGCTACAGGTATAAGAAAGTAGGAGTCAACTACCACGCCTTGAAGGGCGTGGCTTGTCATCCTGCAGCTTTGACGGGGGTCAATTCGTAAGAAGTCTGTAACTTGTCTTATCCCCACCGGCCTGTTGACGAGCCCGCTACCAATTATCCATTCCCATTACTGCTTCTTCAATGTGTTTAGGAGTATTCAGCTCTACTTTCACAACGGTCAGTCTGAGATTATCGAGGCTTGCCAGTTTTGCCCTGTTTCTTGTATATGCGACTACCTGATAACCCTAGTCCAGTGCTTGTTTTACCAGCAACTTTCCAATTTGGCCTGTCGCGCCAAAAATCGTTATTTTCGCGGTTTACACCACTCAGTTTTTAAAATAATCTAGAGGCATAGTGCTTAAAGAACGAGGACAGAAATGTCCCGATTGTGTTTTAATATCGGGCTAACTGAGATTCCTAGGGGCTGACTATTTATCCCCTACGTCTATCAGCGTGTATCGTAACGTTTATAAGCACGCGCCATACAGTATATCCTGCTCTCTACGAGGACGGGCGTGAATGCATCAGCCAATGATTTTGTGATCGTCCGTGCATATGGGGAGCTATAGATGAAGTCGTGTTGTAAGGTCCTTGCCTGAGTGAATGGGTACACCTATCTATGAAGGACAAGACAACCTCAACGCGGTATAAACCCCGGTCACGAGGGTAACTGGGAAGGACGGCGAGATTACTCATTAGGATGATCTTCCGGAGTTAGTGACCCGGGGATAGCTCAATTTTCTGAAAAGATCAGCTTCAGCTGCTCAGCTGGTATGTCCTCCTCGATCGTCCGACCGTAGATCATATCGGAGATCAGCAGGGATTTCGCGACCTCGAAGATCAGCGGCTCGGATATGTACCGGGGGAGCTCCTCCATGTACCGTCTACAAGCCTCGATATCTATGATATGATCGAGGTTTATCTCGCCGGCCCGATCGTGCCTAAGCAGCAAGTTCATCGCGTAGGCCTGGACGGGGTCGGGAGGGAAAATGGCGCTGTTGCCGGTGGAGTTCAACACATAGTCCAGGGCACCAGGTGATTGCCGGACGATCGCGACGATCCTTTCGCGATAGTGGTCCGACACGCCCAGCGGCGAGAAGAATATCCCATACTCTTCTTTTATGACCATGGCGCCATCGGGCGTTTGTCGCAGCAGGCGATCCATGACGATCCGACTGATCTTGTCCATATTCCCACCCTCGATACAGCCCATGACCCAGAAATAGTTTTTTACCAGAGCATTGCTCTCATCCCCCATCCTGATCTGGTCCATCCAGTCAACTAAAATTTTCCGGTCCTTTGCCGACGTGCGGTCGAGCCGCCGTTTCATAAAAGCGTACCGACCGTCGTTTACTATCGAATCGTGGCACTGGGACGTGGCGTTTCGAAGAAAGTTCATCTTCACGCTGATCAGAAATTTGATGGATCCCGTTTCGTCCAGAAAATAGCGGGTCTTCATCAGGAGGCCTTCGCTCCCATGGGCCTTGAGGAAATTGTATACGCTTTTTAGGCTGGCAAAGCCGTCCTTGATCTTATACGAATCCGCATTACCATTGCCGTTTTTCGATTTTGTGAGGAGCCCCAGCCCCTGTTCGTTGGACAGGTCTTGAAGGTGTGTCCTGGCAATCTTACCAGTGATGATGCCGTAGCGATCGCGCAGATAGCTCCGGATATCGGTGAATGTCCTCTCGCCGTTATCCGCCAGGTACAGGAGTATGGCCGCCTTGACCACCCCCACCGATTCGCGCTCGCCCCTCTCCCTCTTCTTGCCAACCATAAGGTGAACATACGCTTCCAGGCATATAAATTTTTTTTAGATACCATGGTATGTGATAATAATAGAAAATCAATAAGTGTCTCTCGTATTGTTATACACTATTGATATGTTATTGATCGGTGACTAACGCCGGAGCGCATATCAAGAGATGTCTACCATGACGACGAGCAATACGATATTGATCGACGCTGGAGTCGCCGGCCACTCCAGAGCGTTTTTAGTCAAAGGCCAAAAGACTGTGATCGTAGACACGGGGATGCCAGGCAACGCGCAGAACATCCTCAAGGCGTTGGAGCGGAGCGACATCGGGGTAAGCGACGTAAGCCTTATCCTGATCACGCACAGCCACATCGACCACTTCGGAAGCGCCCGCGAGCTAAAAGAACTGCTGCAGGTTCCCCTGGCGATAGGCAAGACAGACGCGAAGTACCTTGCTCATGGGAAGAACGCGCCCATCGTGCCCCGCTCGCCTGAGGGCCACGCTCAGCTTCGCATGATCCAGAGCCAAGGCCGTGCAGATGGTGATCTGACGCTATCAGTCCAGCCCGACATCCTCATCGATGGCGATACGGACCTCTCGAAGTATGGCGTGGCCGCAGAAGCGCTCCATACGCCAGGCCACACATCCGGCTCGTTATCGATCGCTGTACAGGACGGCGACTGTGCCATCGGCGACCTGCTGGCCAGCATGTCACCGTCTAGCTCATTGGGGTTTTCCGCGTTTGCCGAGGATCCGGACGAGATGGTGCCGAGCCTGAAAAAAGTACTGGGCCATGACCCCGTCTGGCTATACCCTGCCCACGGCAACCGAATCGAGGCCGCGGAGGCCCGGAAGAATTTCGCGGACCTTCTCTGATGCTAAACGGTGGAGATCGCGATGATGCAGGATAGTACGCAATTAATAGACTCTGGCTTCAGCGATGCGTCTAGAATAACCTCTAAGGCTTTTTTCATCAAGGGGAGGAAGACAGTGGTTGTGGATACGTCGAGGCCGTGCAATGCCGAGAATATCCTCGGCGCTCTCGAGCGCAACGGAATTCGCCGGGAGAACGTGAGCCTGATCCTGCTGACCCACGCCCACAACGACCATTACGGCAGCGCTCGGGCCTTGAAAGATGTGCTGCACGTTCCGATAGCGATCGGCAAGGCCGACGCACCGTACATGGCAGCGGGAGGGAACGCCTTTCCGCTTCCGAATTCGGCTATCGGAAGGATCGTCGGAAGAGCGCTGGAGGGCCTAGTAAAGAACAACACAGCGATCGCCATAAAGCCCGATATTATCCTCGACGGGGCTATGGACCTCTCGGAGTTTGGCGTGGATGCCGAAGCGTTCCCGACGCCTGGTCATACTAACGGCTCCATATCGGTGGCAGTCAGGAGCGGAGACTGTGCCATAGGCGACCTCCTAATGGGTATCCCGCCGAGGAATACGCCAAAATTTCCGATACTCGCCGACAAGGGCGTGGTGGGAGCGAGCCTGAAAAAAGTGCTGGAGCACGATCCCGTCTGGCTATGCCCTGCCCACGGCAACCGAATCGAGGCCGCGGAGGCCCGGAAAAGGTTCGCGAAGAATATCACTTGACTTTCCCATAACAAGCACTACTGGTAATCGCGAGAAGCTCGCCGGAGGCTTCGCCACCGACCCGGTGAACATTGCCTAGGAAACCATCTGCTTGGACACTGACCTCGCCACCGCTCTAACCCGCCCACGCCCGCAATAAAATCCAGCGAGCCCCCGATGTGGAACACGTCTCCGATGGGACGTGCTGCGGATGACGCAGACGCTACACCAGAACCTGGCAGTAGCGGCGTTGATCACGCAGGACCGCTCCACGAAATCCGAGGTCAAGTTCACCAGCACAGTGGACATCACCCGACTGCAGAAACAGGCGGACAAGCTGGCGAAAGAGCACCGGGAACTGGACAGAAGATCCAGGAGACCAACTGGCTGATTGAACTCAAAGAGTGACGCAGGCTGGTAGCTGTCCGGCAGAGGCGAGCACAGAACCCTCGACCCCGGCGGGGCAATGAGGGGGGTTTTCGACGCGAGGGCCGAGTTACCACTGTACAGAGTATGCCCAGTAATGTGACAGACGTACGGCTTATCGGGTAATGTTACTACCTCTGTGCTGATCTGGCAGGCGGCGAGGGTGGGATCGAGGTAAAGAAGCCTGCGCTCACCAACCCCGGTGCGGGAAACTGGAGAACCTTTTTATCTTATTATCACAACGATACACTGATGTCATTCGAGGACGCGATCAGATCGACCAGAGATGGCGTAGTCATCGACTTCGAGGTGACTCCCGGCGCCAAGGTCACAGTTGTTCCCAACAGCTACAGCGTATGGCGGAAGCGCATCGAGGTCAAGTTACGCTCTCCCCCGGAGAAAGGCCGGGCCAATGAAGAACTGATCGAGACATTATCAGAAATTTTTAGTGTCCCAAGATCGCATATAGAGATCACCTCCGGTGCGACGAACAGCCGCAAGTCGATCAGGGTTCACGGTATCAAAATGGATACCGTGATCGAGGTATTACGAGGCCGGCTGGGTTGATGTTCAGACGACCGACACGACCCTTGGGACCCCCACGAGGCTTATGTAACTCCATTATAAGCAAGGTACATTATTACCACCAGCCGCCTCGACTAAGCCGGCGGACTCCCGCTCTCCCACCCCCCTCTCCCTGTCGTCCATATATCTACATTCTTCCTACCGATATTTAAATTTCAAATTCATTTACGGGTATCAGGCGGTATCCATAGATCGCTACAGCGCTGTCACAGCAGAAACCCTCAGATGCAGGGTATCTATTTATAACACATAATCAAATAAATGGCTTACAAGCGATTCATTTACTGGAAATGCCCTGGGAAACGATTAGTATAACTAAGCTATCAGCTTTTGCCAGTGGCCCGATCGGCGGCAGGGCCAGCCCGCCACCACAGGAGATGATCAGATGATAGGGAACGAAACTAAATTGGTGTATACTGGCTTTAATGACCATGCAAAAACATTTTTCATCACCGGCAGTCGTACAGTGATCGTGGACACTTCCACCCCAGGCAACTCTGGAAACATTCTGCAATCGATGAGCAGAAACGGCATTGATCCAGAACAAGTAAGCCTGATAATACTCACCCATGCCCACTTGGATCACTTCGGAAGCGCTAAAGAATTATCGGAGTTACTGCAGGTTCCCATCGCGATGGGCAGGGCCGATTCCATATACATATCAGAGGGGCGGAGCGCCCCGATCGTTCCACATTCTGCAAAAGGTGTGGCCCGACTCCGCGAAACCGAAGGCAACAATGCAGATATGCAGATGCTGACCTTCAATCCCGACATACTCTTCGAGGATGACATCAGCCTGGCCGAGTACGGCGTTGATGCAGACGTGCTGATGACCCCTGGACATACCTTCGGCTCGGTATCCGTGGCAGTACGGGGCGGAGATTGTGCCATCGGCGACTTACTGACTGGCGAGCCACCCTCAAACGTGCCAGAATTCCCCATATTTGCGGAGGACACAAAAGCAGTATGGTCTAGTCTGAAGAAGGTGCTGGAATACGGCCCGACAGGATTATGTCCTGGCCACGGTCAGAGGATAGGAGCCGCCGATGCTCGGAAAAAGTTTGCCGGCATGCTTTCCTGAAATCGCCTATCGATTACTATTTAATCGAGCGTCTACAACCATAATATTTTCATCTGTCCGGTGTATCCCACGTATCATTCGACGATGCCATCCTATGATAAAAGGCGGTGCATTGGGGTGGAAGCCCCGGGATAGAAGCTGCGAGGCGGGCTGCTATTATTTATGATCGACGAGTGCGAGCGGCTTGAACAGATCCAACAGATCATCGACGAGCTGCGTGATCGATCCTTATGTGGCGCCGTAGTCTTGGTAGAGGGCAGGCGGGACCGGGAAGCGCTGGAGTTGCTCGGGGTAAGAGGTGAGATCGTCACGACCTCGCATCGACAACTATTGAGCCTGGCCGAGGAACTGGCCAGGGCCGGCGCTGAGGTGATTATCCTGAGCGACTGGGACGATCGGGGCGATGAGGTGGCGCGACAGGTCCAGATCTATTTGGAGGCGGACGGAATCAAGCCCGACCTCAGGATCCGCGATTCGATTAAAGGCCTCGTACGCAAGGAGATCAAGGACGTGGAGAGCCTTTACAATTATATGGAACGGCTTCGACGCACATGTGCGTCGAAACCACAACATTATTAAACCCATAGCACACATGATCATATGTTAATGGCCCGCATTGATGTCGACCGGTACTGAACTGGCGCATGATCCGGGCTTCACGACGTAGATATAAGCCCCTACGCTGGATAGTCAGTCTGGTAATAATCATCATTCATCATGTCCACGAAAACGGCAAGGACGGCGTTTATGAGCCGAAGTTCTTCCGTTTAGTTGAACCATATGAGCACATTGCAGGATCCTGCCTGCCATGTGTGGTATGAACACGTCCTGCGAACGCCAGGACCCTATTTTATTGCCCGACTTTTTTTCAGCTTTGAGGACTTTAGGAGTGATAAAAATGGAAGAATCTGACACCACAAAATACGTAATTCACGCTCATATCAGCGCCGAAGGCGTCGTCGAACGCCCCGACGTGGTAGGAGCAGTATTCGGGCAAACTGAAGGGCTGCTCGGAGCAGACCTGGACCTTAGAGAGTTGCAGAAGACCGGCAGGATCGGCAGAATCGAAGTGAACATCACTTCCAAGTATGGCAAATCCAGTGGCAATATCCTCATTCCCAGCAGCCTGGATAAGGTTGAGACCTCAATCCTCGCTGCCGCGCTGGAGACCATCGATAGGGTAGGGCCATGCATCTCTAAGATCACCGTCACCAAGATCGAAGACGTACGATCTTCTAAGCGAAAGCAGATCATTGACAGAGCAAAGCATATCCTAACCGACATGTTCGATAACTCCGTCCCTGAGAGCCAGGAGATCACCGACGCGGTCAAGGCTGCGGTTCGGGTCGAGGAAGTCACATTTATAGATAACCTCCCGGCGGGGCCGAATGTGCTTGACTCAGACGCGATCCTGGTAGTCGAGGGCAGAGCAGACGTGCTGAACCTGCTGAAGTTTGGCATCAAGAATGCTATAGCTGTCGAAGGCACCAATGTACCCCAGCTCGTCGCAGAGCTGAGCAAAAAGAAGACAGTCACAGTCTTCACAGATGGCGACCGGGGTGGAGAGCTGATCCTCAAGGAGCTGCTCCAAGTGGCCGACGTCGATTATGTTGCCCGGGCTCCGGATGGCAAGGGTGTGGAAGAGCTCACACAGAAGGAGATCGTCAAGTCGCTTCGTAGCAAAGTCCCGGTCGAGCAAGTTATCGAAGTGCCACAGGGCAGACGAAGGAGCAAGCTGGCAGCACAGGCCCAGGAAAAGCAGCAAGCCGCCGAGGCCGCCCAGAGGACCGAAGCTCAGGCCGCGCTTGCTCAACAGCCCGCCAAAGAACGGGAATACCCGCAGCGGGAGTACCAGCATCGAGAATACCCGCAAAGGGAGAGCCGGGAACGGTCCGAGTCTCGTGGAGATATGCCAAGGCGAAAGAGCCTACGACGGTCGGAAGAACGGTCGGAGCGATCCGAACGATCCGAGCGCCGCGACTACCGTGAGTCCCGGGAGCAGCAGGCCCCATCCCGGAAAGAAAAGGAGCCCACAGAATTCGATGGGATCATGAAGGAACTTTCGGGCACCCTGAGCGCCAGACTTCTGGATACTAACAAGAACGTGATCGCGACCGTGGCCGTCCGTGATCTGGCTAACACGCTCAAGGAAAGCAACGGGGACGTTAAAAGCGTAGTGTTCGATGGTGTGATCACTCAGCGTATGCTGGACATCGCAGCTGAGAAGAACCTCGAGACCTTGGTGGGCGTCAAGATGGGCAGCGTAGTCAAACAGCCTGCCAATTTGAAAGTGATCACGACGGAGTAGAGCAAAAAATTCCTCCGTCAATTTTTTTTGCCATTCTTGAGCTTTCGTGCTCAGCAGAATCGGGTTGATCACTGCCCCTGTCCCGTTTACCGGGAGCAAAATGATCGTTATGTTATGCTTGATGGGAATTATCCTAGTGGGGCGAGTAGAACGGTTGTATCGGAGCCCCGAGGAGGACGAACACTGCACCGTACACGTTATTGATTTCTCAGATACTTCTGGCGCAGCGACTTCTGGCGCAGCGACTTCTGGCGCAGCGCCGCATTCATATTCGTTCGCCGGCACAGATGCAAGTGCCCGGCCAATAACCATTACGAAGCTGTGTTAGCCTAAAACAATTCAAAAATGACTATATGTCTTTAAGATCTTATGCCACCATGATAAAAAGCCCTATTATAGTAGTGGCAATCCGTTACGTCTGACTGATCAAGAAGTAGATCATACAGAACGTAGCGATCGTGCTGCAGAACCGGTTAACGGCAGAGATAGGCAACGGTCGTCATCCAGTTCAAAATGGTTCAAAACCATCCAAGAATAACTATAATCTTAAACTAGAAGGGTCATCGGGTCCAGCGGCTTGATCATAATATAGGCGCTGTCACCGTTACGGTAATACTTCTTCACGATCCCGATGAACTTAAACCCCATTTTAAAGTAAAATGTCTGAGCGCCCAGGTTGCTTACCCTGACTTCCAGCCGGATCATATTGATCCGACCTGCGAGGGAACCGATGTATGACTCCATAAGCCTGGTACCAATCTTCCTTTTCCTGTAGCCTTCCTTCACCGCCAGTAGGAGGACTCGAGCTTCATCCATGATCTGCACACCCACCAGATAGCCGCAGATCGTGCCATCGCATTCGGCGACTAGAAACCCTTCGGAGGGGTAATTCTCGATCATCGCGTAGAGAACCGGATTCGGCTCATTGAATATGTTTTCTTCTATCTCAAGTACATCTACTGAATCGTCCATCTCGAACGGTCTGATTTTGATCAGAAAGGTCACCCGTAAGTATTTACAGCTGAGTATTAATATGGTTGTTCATGGGCATTATAGGTTATGATGACCTGGCCGAGTACATCTCCCTACACTATTCGCAGGGCTCACGTATCGTTGAAGTAGGGATCGGACGGCATCCTGACGTGGCACTGTTGCTGAATGATCAGTACGATCTCATATGTACTGACGTAGCCGACATCCTTCCTGAAAACCTCTGCTATGTCCAGGATAACATCTTCAACCCTAATGTTGACCTGTACCGGGGAGCTTCACTTATCTATTCCATCCGGCCGCCTGTGGACATGCAGGACTCTATAGCATCTATAGGAAAAATGGTGGGTGCTGATCTCATTATCCGGCCTTTTTCATCTGAAAGGACTGACTTGAGCCGTTATTACGAATATTCTCGCTGTGTCAACTATAAAAAAGCCACATTTTTTCTGTATAGTAACAGGATGTAACCCCATACTTTATAAAATATTTTATATTGAATAGGTTTACCACGATGCGATAATTTTAATATAAGTTAGAAATATGCTAAAAAGCCTCAACCATACCCCAGACCCAGGATAGACGGCTATCTGCATTATATCGACCCGTTGCGACAAGCATGATTGTGATGACACCCTCTGCAGGCTGACAGGGGGCATTCAATCACAATATCGGTTCCCGATACGGGGGTCGAGATCTGCGATATCTCCCCGGACGATTTACCTCTAATGGCTGGATTGCCATGGGGCAAGTGCATATATCGGGCCTGGATCTACGATAGTGTGGTCAACGCTACGGCATATAACATACATTTTAAGCGGATGTCGTCAAAAAAGCGAGTCAAATGAAAAACCGTAAATATCCATAATGTAGGGGCCGCGGGGTCAAAAAGACCCGGTTGCTTCAGCGTCGGGAGGAATTGGCCCCTTTTTCACTTCATCTATCCTACAAATTATTTCTACTTTCACTCGCATACTAACCTATCGATACAGTTACACACCTCTTTCGAAGTATGGCGCCCTCGTTGAGAGATGGCGGTAGAAGCTTGTAACATGTGTATCCTATACTATTCCCTTTGAGAGCGTGAGCATGGCGATATGCTGCCGAAACTGACGTTTGACGCCCTCGAAGGTTGGTCGCCGGCGCTTTTG